>JAZDKM010000022.1:0-19825 GCA_043803085.1 Planctomycetota bacterium | reverse complement strand
CGATGGGGCTTGGCAGCGGGGCATCCCGGCCGGGGGTGGTACCCGCGGTGATCCGCTGAACGATTTCGACGGCTCGGGGCGGTGCTACCTCACGGCCAACCGAGCCGGGAACTCGGACGTGGACGGCGGCCCGACACGGTTGATCTCGCCGACCCTAGACCTCAGCGGAGTGGCCAATCCCGTCCTCCGCTACGCCCGCTGGTTTACGAATGATGATCTGGATGCCGACCGGCTGGACGTGGAAATCTCCAATGACAACGGCGGGTCGTGGACGCTCATCGAAAGCGTGCCCGACACCGAGGGCTGGATCCCCCGTGAAGTCCGCATCGCCGACTACGTCGCCTTGACCGCTCAGGTCAAGGTCCGTTTCAGCGCGACGGACAACCCGAACAACTCGGTGACCGAGGCCGCGCTCGACGCCGTGAAGGTCATCGACATCTCGTGCGGCACGGTCGGGAACGGAGATTTCGACGGTGACCACAACGTGGACCTCGCCGACTTCGCGACGTTCCAGATCTGCTTCGGGCGACCGGCCGCGGGCGAATGTGCGCCGGGCAACCTGTACGCGGATGGAATCATCGACTTGAAGGACTTCGCTTTGTTCTGCGCGGAGTTGGAAGCGAGCGGTCCGTAGTGGACCGGAAACCGTAGGGGGCGGCAGAATCCATGTAGGGCGCGCGCCCGCGCACCACATGTGCGTTGAAGCCCCCAGAATCGCGGAGTTAGCAAAACCATGGAAAGAAGAATGCACGATCGAGTTGTGGGTTTGAGTCGTTCATGGGGGTGGTTAGCGGTACTCGGCGCGGTGATCCTGGCTTGGGGCACGCCGACGGCTTGGGCACAGATTCAGTGGCAGTCCGGCACGTCGGCGCTGTCCGGCAAGACCCACGCGGAGGCGGTGGAGACGATCGTGTCGGCCGGTTTACGCGGGGCAGACCGTCACGTGGTCGTGCAATTCGACGAGCCCATGACGCCCGCGCGGCGCGCGGAACTGCAAGCAGCGGGTGTCGAACTGCTGACCTACCTGGGAAACCACGCGTTCTTCGCCTCGGTCGGGCCCGAGGGTGCGAACGCCGCAGCGCTCGGACGCGTGGCCTCTTTAACCGACGCCCAGCCCATCCAACTCGATTGGAAGCTCCACCCCTATCTGGTCCAGGACATCGTGGTCGAGTGGGCCATCGTTGACCCCGGAACACCAGTCCCAGACGGGGAGCCTTCGGACCCCGTCGTGGGAGCGTACATCGTATTCCACCCCGACGTGGACCTGGACGCCGAGGGCAAGACCACAGTGTGGCGCTACGGCGCTTGGATTCGGTCGGAGTTGCGCAGCATCAACGGCCTGGTCATCGAGTTGCCTATGTCGATGATCAAACCTCTGGCGGCCGAGGACGTGGTGCAGTGGATCGAGCCGCCGCTGCCCAAGATGAGCGAAGTCAACAATAGCAACCGGGCCCGCACCGGGGCGGATATCGTGCAGGCCCCGCCCTACGGCTTGAGCGGATCCGGCGTCACCGTGCTGGTTTACGACGCGGGCACCGTGTACGCGGCGCACCAGGACTTTGGCGGGCGGGTCCAAGTCCGCGACTCCTCCGGCGAGCTCTATCACGCGACGCACGTGGCCGGCACTGTGGGCGGGAGCGGCGCTCAGAGCGGCGGCACCTACAAGGGCATGGCTCCCGGCGTCATCATTGAGTCCTATGGGTTCGAGCAGGTGGGCGGGTTGCACGAGGGCTTCCTCTACACCGACCCCGGCGACCTCGAGGCGGACTACAGCCAGGCGATCAACACTTACGGGGCGGATGTCTCCAACAACTCGATCGGGACGAACACGGCGGCCAACGGGTTCCCCTGCGACTGGGAGGGCAACTACGGTGCCACCTCGCAGTTGATCGACACCATCGTCCGCGGCGACGGTAGCAACCCGTTGTTTCCTGCCCCCTTCCGCGTCGTTTGGGCGAACGGCAACGAGCGTAGCTCGGGCCGGTGCGGCACGACCTACCACACTACGGCGCCGCCGGCCTGCGCCAAGAACCACATTACCGTCGGCGCGCTGAACTCCAATGACGATAGCATCACGTATTTCACGAGTTGGGGACCGACCGACGACGACCGCCTGAAACCCGACATCTCCGCCCCCGGTTGCCAGTCCAACGATGACAACGGCGTGACCTCCACCAACACCGGCGGCGGCTATACCACCCTGTGCGGAACCTCGATGGCTTCTCCCACCGTGTGCGGGCTGAGCGCCCTGTTGCTCCAGGACTTCCGCGCCCAGTTCCCCGGCCGGCCGGACTTCCGCAACTCGACCCTGAAAGTCCTCCTGGCCCACACGGCGGTCGATCGAGGCAATGTCGGTCCCGATTATCAGTTCGGCTACGGGTCGGTGCGGATCCAGCCGGCCATTGATCTGATGCATACCGGCACGTTCTACGAGAGAGATACTAATGCCGGCGAAAGCAACGCCGCCTTTGTGGTGGTGGCGCCCGGCGACCCGGAACTGAAGGTCACCTTGGCCTGGGACGACGTGCCCGGGCCGCCCAACGCCGTCCCCGAGTTGGTCAACGATCTCGACCTGCGGGTGTATGGCCCTTCGGGGATCCGGTACTATCCGTGGACGCTGGGGGGTTTGGCCAATCCTAGCGCTCCGGCCGTTCGGACTCAGGAGGACCACGTCAACAACATCGAGCAGGTGGTGGTGGACAACCCACAGCCGGGCACCTGGAGCATCGAGGTTTACGGCTATAACGTGCCCGTGGGACCTCAGCCCTACTCGCTGGTCGGCGAGGACCTGGTCGAACTCGGGGTGTTCATCAGCTTCCCGGACGGGCTGCCCGAGTTGATCGCGCCGGGGGTCCCGACCAGTATCAACGTGCGAATTGCGGTGACCGGCCAAGACTACGTCGAGGGGAGCGGCACGTTCCATTACCGGTATGACGGCGGGACGTGGCAGACCGCACCGTTGGTGCCGCTGGGGGGCGAGCTGTACCAAGCCACCTTCCCCGCCCCCAACTGCGATGATACGCCGGAATACTACTTCAGTGCCGCAGGGACGGCGACCGGCGTGGTGACCAAGCCCGGTGATGCGCCGACCACGGTGTATACGGCCCAGGTAGCGACCTTGACGACGTTCATCCGTGACAACGGTGAAACCGATCAGGGTTGGACGGTCGAGAACATCCAACTGAGCAGCGGAGCGTGGGGGCGCGGTGTCCCGGCTGGTGACGGCAGTCGGGGCGACCCGACCGAGGACTTCGACGGCTCGGGACAGTGCTGGCTGACCGACAACCGGATTGGGAACTCCGACGTGGACGGCGGCCCGACGCGGTTGGTCTCGCGGACTTTCGACATGCACCGAACGGCCGACCCCATCTTCGAATATGCCCGCTGGTTCCGCAACGATGACCTGGACCAAGACCGGTTGACGGTTGAAATCTCCAACGACAACGGGCAGTCGTGGACCCTGATCGAAAGCGTTCCCGACACGGTCGGCTGGGTGGCTCGGACGCTCCACCTCACCGACTACATCACCCTGACCAGTCAGATGAAAGTCCGCTTCAGTGCGGTGGACAATCCCAACAACTCCAAGACCGAAGCGGGGATCGATGCCGTGGACCTCTTCGACATCGCGTGTGTTCCGCCGCTGACCGGCGATTTTGACGCCGACGGCGACGTGGATCTCGGCGACTACGCGACGTTCCACGACTGTCTGACCGGCCCGGGCGGAGGGATTCTTCCGGGGTGCGCCCCCGCGGACCTTGACACGGATGTCGACGTGGACTTGGGCGATTTCACGGCATTCCAGGCCGCTTTCACCGTGCCGTAGGAGAAGTTGAGCCAAGCCGGCCAGTCCGTGGCAGAAGTTGTGGCACAGGCTTCCAGCCTGTCAGTTGGCCTTTTCGACTTCAAGAAGACCGGCTGGAAAGCCGGTCTCACATCAATTCAGGCCGTACTCGCGCAGCTTGCGATAGAGCGTCCGCGGACTGATCTTGAGGATGCGGGCGGCCTTCTCACGGTTGCCCTCGGTCAGGCGCAGGGTATTGATGATGTGCAGGCGCTCCACCTCGGCCATGCTCAGCCCGGCGAAGCTGGAAGTGCTGACCGCCACGATGTCAGTGGTGGGCTTCAGCCCTTCGGGCAGGTCGTCCACGTCCAGTGTCGGGTGTTCCGCCTCCACGACCATGCTGGAGACGACGTTGCGCAGTTCGCGCACGTTCCCCGGCCAGGAGTAGTTGGTCAGTTTGCGCAGGGCCTCAAAGGAGATGCCCTCGACGTGCACCTCATTCTCCCGGGCGGCCTCCTCGATGAAGTGGTGGACCAGCAGCGGGATGTCCTCGCGCCGTTCGCGGAGGGGCGGGAGACGGATCGCACCCTGGGCATGCAGTCGGTAGAGCAGGTCCTCGCGAAAGCGACCCTGCTGAACGGCCTCCGGCAGATTGCGGTGGGTGGCGGCCACGAACCGGACATCGACCCGGCGGGCGGCGTGGCTTCCCACCGGCTGGATCTCGCCCGATTCCAAGGTGCGGAGCAGCTTGGCCTGCATGGCCAAGGGCATGTCCCCGATCTCGTCGAGGAACAACGTCCCGCCGTCGGAGGCTTCGAGGATGCCCTTCTTGTCGGCAATGGCCCCGGTGAAGGCGCCCTTCACGTGTCCGAACAATTCACTTTCCAACAAGCTTTCGCTCAAGGCCGCACAATTGACCACCTGGAACGGTTTGCCCGCTCGCGGTGATTGCTGGTGGATGGCCGTGGCGATCAACTCTTTACCGGTCCCGGTCTCGCCGATGATGAGGACCGTGCTTTTGCTCCGCGCTACCTTCTGGACACGCTTGATTTCCTTGGCCAGAGCGGAGCTTTGGCCGATCAGGCCGCCGAACTGGTATGCATGGACAGCACCTTCGATAAGCAGTCGGCGCTCGCGCGCGGCGATGGCCTTCTTGGCCGCTTCGGCCACCTTGGATACCAGTATCGAGACGACGCCCGTGGGGTCTTTGGGCTTGACGAGGAAGTCGAAGGCCCGCTGCGGGCTGCCGTCGGCCACCGCCTCGCGGGCTGCCCGTTCCCCGTCCGGTCCGACGATCAGGATGACCTCGGAATCGGGAGCTTCGTGCTTGGCGACCCGGAGCACTTCGGCGCCGTCGAGGCCGTCGCCCGCGGGGTAGTCCGTGACCACCACATCCGGCGGGCGCTGCCGGATGCTCTCGACGGCCTCCCGCGCGGAGGTCACCACGCGACAAGCGTGCCCGGCGCGTTTGAGCCCCTCGGCGAGGGCCTGGCCCTCCCGGGGTTCGCGCCTCGCAATGAGGACGAAGGCGGTCTCACTCATGTCTACGGCCAAAGCGCGGAGGGCCGACGCAGCCCCGAGCGCGCAGGGCAGGGGCTTCAGCTCTTGGCCCGCTCGATGTATTCCCCGGTGCGGGTGTCGACGCGGATGCGCTCGCCCGGCTCGATGAACGCCGGCACGCGTACGCGGACCCCGGTCTCCAGAAGGGCGTCCTTGGGCTGGTTGGTCGCCGTGGCCCCTCTGACCACCGGGGGTGTCTCCGTGACGGTCAGTTCGATCGTGTGGGGCAGGGCCACCCCGATGATGCGGCCCTCGTGGAGGTCGCACGTCACCTTGGTGTTGGGCACCAGATAGCCGGTCCCGTCGCCGATCAGATCGACGTCGATCGGGGCCTGGTCGAAGGTCTCCGTATCCATGAACACGTAGCTGTTGCCGTCGTGATAGAGGAACTCGTATTCCTTGCTCTCGACAAAGGGGACCTCGAGCCGGTCGTCCACGTTGAATCGCATGTCGATCATGGTGCCGGTCTTCAGGTCCTTGAGCTTGGTCTGCATGTAGCTGCGCTTGTTGCCCTTCGTCACGTGCTGAGACTCGTGGCACACGTAAAGGTTGCCTTCGTAGATGACGGTGCGGCCTTTGCGAATATCGCTGGCTTTCAGCATGGATGACCTCCGTTCTGCGCTCGAGGACGGCCTTGGGCCTTGAGTACCGAGTCCTTGATTATCGCGCGGCGACTTCCCTGGGTCAATGCGCTCGAGCAGCCCGTGGCAGAAGTTGTGGCACAGGCTTCCAGCCTGTGTTTCCACGGGCAAGATGCCCGTGCCACACCGTTCTTGGCTACTCTCACCACGGACTGCCAGGCAAGCGAGAACGGCGAACGGCCCGGCGGGACTTGACGCCGGGGCGAGGTCGCCCTATAACGCCGCTCGGTTACTGGTGGTCGCCCGCCGGATGCGGGCGGCAGAATCGGGAATCCGGTGCGAGTCCGGAACAGCCCCGCTACTGTGACCGGGAACGAAAGCCGCAATCGACCATTGCCCGCCGCGGGCGGGTGAGAAGGTGCGGGGAGTAGTAGTCGGCATCCCGCCGACGGGCCCGGAAGTCAGGAGACCGGCCAGGAAAACCACTGAGTTGGGCCAGCGAATTCGAGGGACGGTTCGGTGGTCGCCTCTGCGTCTGCTCTCTCCTTTGGTTCTCACCCAGACGTATCCACGCACGCGGTGTCCGCGGCGCGGATTGAGCGCGCGGCCCGCCGGGCCGCTCCACCCCCTCGTGTGCGCTGATCTCGGTTGGCTGCTCTCGTCAACCGGACACATCCGGAATCGCTGACCGCCGACCGCGGCGGCGGGTATTCGATTATGGATGCGCGGCCCGCAGGCTCTCTCTCAGAGGAGACTTGGAATGAACGTGTGGAAAGTGTGTCTTGGACTTGTGTGGGTGGTGGCGGTTACGGGGCTCGGTACCGGGACCGCGTGGGGGGATGCCTTCAACGACTACGGGCCGATAACCCCGTTCAGCCTGCCGGCGTCTTCGCCGTTCGACGTGCTCAATGACGGCCGACTGGTGACGCTCGACGGCGCGGACGTCTACACCGAAACGGCCGTCGGCTCGCGTAGTTTCACCCAACTGGGGACGCTGACCGGCATGGATGTCCCTGGATATGGGGCCGCCTTTATTCGCGTTTCGCCGGACGGAGCGCGCATCGCCGTGGGGAACAGCGGCGGCGCGTCGTGGAACAACTATGAAGTCGGGATTTTCAATCTGTGGGACGACGTGACCGGCCAATGGTTTGACGTGGACCACTACGGCGCCGAGTGGTACGACAACGGAAACCTGGGCCTCACCGCCGGTGCTATGGGGCCTACACGCGTAACCCTCCTCGACGTAGAAAGCCTGGACAACCCGGTCGTCGTCGAGAACATCGGCGGGGCGTCGGCGGGCATCACTTTCGACGCCCTCGGCAACCTTTACACCGGCAACGGATACCGGTTCGCTGGCCCAAGCGACACCGGTTGGATCAAAGCGTTTGAACCTGCCGACTGGATGGCGCCCCTGACGGGCGGTGATCCAGCGGATTTCGAGGACGAGCCGACGCTGATCGCGGATTTGCTCTCAGCCGGCTCACTGGGCTTCGATGGTGAAGGCAACCTGTACGTCGGCGGCGGCGACCTTTACAGCGGCAGCGGGGACTACGATTACGGGGCACTGGTCCGTCACAACGTGGTTAATCGGGCCCTTGACGACCTCGACGCCGCAGACCCGTCGGATCCCGACGAGGTGCGCACGTTCGACCCGGACCCGGACACGCTCAACAACAGCAACGCGTACTACGCCAATTACAACTTCGTGACGGGGGAGTTGTATTTCCGGGAAGGGGCTACGGTGTACCCGTATATCGTTCCGGAACCGGCTTCGCTGCTGCTCCTGGCGGCGGGGATGGCAATGGTTGTGCGCAGGCGCGTACGCTAGGGCTTTCCGGAGGGGCGGCGCCGCCACGGAAGCCTTCGATTCTTCCTTTGACGCAGAGTGGAGACAAGGTGCTGTCATGCGAAAAAGCCGTATTGTATTTGCCGCTACACTGGTGTCTTGCCCGGTATGGATAGCGACGAGTCACGCCCAGTCGCCATTTGCCGCCACCGTCGTGGGTTTCTCGCCGGCGCCAGGCCAGTTCGTGAACGAGCCGAGCTTCAACGACCCAGACAAGGCGCTGGGCGCGCCCAGCGGAGGAGGAACCCACAATGCCGACAATACGAAGCTCGTTAGTCTGGGCGGGTTCGGCGGGTCGATCACGCTGAAGTTCGATCACACGGTTTGGGACGACCCCGCGAACCCGCGCTGCCTCGATGCAATCGTCTTCGGGAACGCCTACTGGGTCGGCTACAATTCCAACCTACACTGGGCGGAGTGCGGCTACGTCGAGATCAGCCGAGATCTGAACAGCAACGGTCAGGCGGACGATCCGTGGTACCTGATCCCCGGTTCACACATTACCGACCTTGAGGGACAGTGGGAGACGCAAACTTGGGACGACATTGGTGATGTAACACACCCGCCGGACAACCCGAACTGGATCCCCCCGGGTTGCAGCGGTACCTGGGATACGCAGGGATACCGCCTTCCTGCGGATGTGTTCGATGTGCCGCCTCTGATAAACCCCAACGGCCTCGAAGCGACCGAAGAAGGCATCTACGGATACGCGGACTTCACGCCCGTGTTGATCCTCGGCGACCTGGACGCAGACAACACCATCGATGACCCGGAGATGAGCCCGGAGGAGTTCTACACCGTCCCCGACGATCCGTTGGAGGTCGGTATTACGCCCGGCTCCGGCGGTGGAGATGCTTTCGATATCGCCTGGGCCATCGACCCCGCAACCGGCGAACCAGCCGGACTCGACGGCTTCGATTTCATCCGCGTCACCAACGGCGTCAACCACGTGACGCAGGATGTCGGTGAAGTCTCATCGGAGATTGGAGGCGTCGCCGACGTCGCCCCCGGCCTGATGGGTGACGGCGATTGGAACGGCAGCGTGGATCTCGATGATCTGGTGATCTTCAATGACTGCACGACCGGACCGGATGGGTACCTTGGATTGCCTGGGTGCGGGTGCCGGGTGATGGATTTCGACGGCGACGACGACGTGGACCTTCGGGACTTTGCGGAATGGCAGATCGCGTTCACCGCATCATAGCCGCGTGCCGTAGCCAAGGACCGGTGGGGTGGCGTGGTCCCGGGCCAGCCGGGTGGCATGGCCAAGCCCGGTTTCATGCCAGCGCGAGCGTCCTCGCCTACCCTGCGAAGTCGCCCAGCCATAGCCCATCGCCGAACACGCTTGGCCATGCCACCGCCCGGTGTGCCTTCACTCTCGTCGAGCTGTTGACGGTGGTCTCGATCATCGCCCTGCTGCTGGCCATCCTGCTACCCAGTTTGCGAAATGCCCGCGAGCAGGCCCGCACCGCGGTGTGTGGTTCCAACCTGCGCCAGATTGCCCTGGCCAACGAGCTGTATGCCGCCGACAATCAGCAGCGCTACTGCCCGGGTGCCATCGAGTTCATGCTGAAGAACCTGCACCGTTGGCACGGGACGCGCGACCACGCCAGCCAGCCGTTCGACGGCCGCGGCGGACCGCTCGTTCCCTACCTCGGTCCCGAAGGCAACATTCGGGCCTGCCCGTCCATGCGCATCGATCTGCCGGAGGACGATCAGCGTCGTTTCGAGAAGAACTGCGGAGGTTACGGCTATAACCTCGCGTTCCTCGGACGGCAGCTCGAGAAGGTCGGCGGCGGTTGGTACCGTATGATGACCGATGGGTCTGGCGCCCAGACCGATCGGGTTCGCTGTCCCGCGCAGACCATCATGTTTACCGACTCCGGGTTCCTGGACGGCATGCTCATCGAGTACAGCTTCGGCGAGCCACGGTTCTTCCCGCTATACGGCACCCGCCCCATTCCCTCCATTCACTTCCGCCACAACAAACGGGCCAACGTCGTCTGGTGCGATGGGCACGTGGATTGGCAGCACCGAACCTTCACGCGCGGCCCCAGCCCCTATTACGAGGGCGATCCAAGTCGAAACAACCTGGGCTGGTTTGGGATCGCCGATGACAACCGCCTATTCGACCTTGAGTAGTCTGAGATTCAGGCAGTAGACCGGAGGTTCACGGAACGGATACACCAACGCCATGCCAGGCACGAGAACCTGCTGTAGGTCGTTCTAAGTGTCGATCTGTAACCGTGTTGCGATCGCACGACGGTACCGACGTTATCGCAGGTCCGGCGCCCGCCCGTCCAACGAACGTCCGCTCATGTGGCCCAGGAACGGGTTTCTGTCGCCGGACGACCGCGCGTACGCGATTCGATGATGACCGCCTGGAACGCCTGTTCCGTAGGTCGGGCTTTGCCCGACGCGGGAGAATGTCGGGCCGAGCCCGACCTACAAGACCGAGAAACCGGTTCCCCATTATCCGGACCGGCTCTTGAGAAGCTATAGGGCGGGTGTAGTCCGCCGGAGGCGGACGAAACCCACCACGGTAGGAAGGTGGGTTCCGTCCCCCCGGCGTACGGGGGACTTCACCCACCCTACCTATCTGTTTTTGCCTTCGGGCGGACCGAATCGTACATTGACGATGGGTTCTCAGCTTCACCACCGGTTGAGGTGAATCGCTCCGCGGTCCGTGGTGCGACGCCGTTGTGCCGTCCTCCCCGGTCCTAGCAGCCTGTGGTGAAACGGCCTTGGTCTGTGGGACCGGCTTTCCAGCCGGTCTTCTTCGGGGCAAGAAGCGACATTGACCGGCTGGAAAGCCGGTCCCACAGACTTTTACCACGGGCTGCTAGCCCTATTGAGAAAAACCATGGCCGATACCCTTGCGTCCGAACCCGTTCGCCAGCCGGAAGCCGGCGCAGGCAGGCACCCGAGCGGCGTGAGTCTGCCGCCAACCGCGCCGAAAGTGCGCATCACCGCCGGGCTGGGCACGGCCCAGCAGAAGACCTGGAACCTGCGTCGCCCCGTGACATTGATCGGCACCTCACGCTTGGCGCACCTCGTGCTTTCCGACGAAAGCGTCAGCCGGGCGCACTGCATCATCGTCAACACCGGATCCGAGGTGCTGATTAAGGACCTGTACTCGACGAACGGGACGCAGCGTAATGACCAGCGGATCGATCTGGCCGTCCTCAACGACGGCGACGTCCTCCGCTTGGGGGACCTCACGCTTCAGGTCGCCATCCAGGCCGTCCGGGTGGATCCCGGGGCCACCGGCCTGGGCCGCAGCTATCAGGACCCGTTGACGCTGACGTCCCCCATGGTGCTCCGCGGGGCGGATTCCTCCGGACGCTGGACGGTCGAGCGGGCGGTGACCGTTATCGGGCGACGCCCGGGCGTGTCCATTCCCCTCGAACACCCGGAGGTCTCGCCGGTACACGCGGCGCTGGTGGTAGTCGGCGGGAAGCCGGCGGTCTTCGACCTGGGCAGCGGCGCCGGCACGTGGGTCAATGAGCGCTGCGCCGTGCTGGCAGCGCTTGAACCGGGCGATCGTCTGAGGGTGGGGCCTTTCGAGATGGTGGTCGCGGGCGCCCCAGATGTCGCCCTGACACCCCGGTCCCACAACTCCTTGTTATTCGAGGCTCTCAGGACTCGTGCCGCCGAATTGGACCGGCGGGAACGGCAACTCGAAGAGGAGCAGGCGGTCCTGGCGGCCGCGCGGGCCGCTCTCGAGCGCGAGCGGCGCGAGCTTGAGGGAAAAACGGGAGGGTAAGGCTCCTGCCGAGGCGTTTGATTCGGCTCGGCGGGAGCCTCGCCCTCCCAATTTGCCAACGTTTCTTGCCACACCCATTCTGGCCACGATTCCGGCCGAAGGCCAGGAACGGCAATAGCCTGGGGCTAGCGTAGTGCCTCAGTAAAACCGCAGCTTACCCGAACCGCGACCGTAAAGGGAGCGGCGCGGCTTCGCGATGTGCTAGCAGCCCGTGGCAGAGGTTGTGGCACAGGCTTCCAGCCTGTGTTTCCACGGGCAAGATGCCCGTGCCACACCGCTCTTGGCCACTTTCACCACGGGCTGCTAGACCGCTCCCTGACGGTCGCGGTTCGGCAAAGAATACGTTGCGGCAATTGTGAGGCACTACACCAGCGCCTCCTCCGGTAAGCCTGCGTCCCCTTTTTCTCGTTCCAGAAAGACACCCGCCCGCCCCGGAATAGCCGGGACGGGCGGGTGGGTTAGAACCTATGTTACTCGAAGCCTCCGAACGCCCTAACTACGGGCAGGGCACGACGCACTCGGACACATCCACCGTGTGCAGCCCCCATTCGCATGCCCCGGGGCAGCCGGCCACGGCGTCGGTCAGGATCTGGACCCAGTAGGTTGTTCCCTGGATCACGTCGATGGTGACCGTGCCCTGCTTCTTGTCCTCGCCGAAGACCGTCGAGAAGCAGTCCGTGCCGCAACTGCCGCTACCACCTGAGAACCCGCCGCCGCAACCGGTAGAGCAGGGGTAAGGCGGATCCGAGGATTGCGGGTCGACCTGGCTCAGCCCGCCCGGACAGGTTCCGGTATACACCGCGACGATCTGTTTCGCCGTGGAGTTACCGTTGGTGTCGCCGTTCACCGTGGCGCCGCAGGTGCGGAAGTTCACCCGGCCCGTGCACGGAGCGACGTACTTGAACCACACGTCGACGTCGTCCGCGTTCCCCAGCAGGCCGCACGGGGCCGGTATCTTAATCCGCGCGCCGGGGTAGAGGACGTCGTCCATCCAACCGCTCCAGTAGCCGTTGGTGTTGATCGTCCCATTCGCGGTGATGTCCGGCGCGCCCAGGCAGCTATCCGTCGGGGCCGCCAACATATCCGCCGCCCGTGTGCAGTCGAGCTGCCCGCGGTATAGCGTACCGCACCACGTTCCGATCTGGGCATCGGCCGGACGCGGACCGAACGTCGCGTGGGCCGCATAGGCCCCCGCGTCCAGCGTGGCGGTGGCCGTTATCGTGCCGCAGCCGGTGAGGAACCACGTGCTAGTCGTGGGATCCTGGTCAAAGTTGGCCGCGGAGGCCACGACGAGCGAGTTGGTACAGGCGTCCTCCAGATTAGCTCCCCGATTCAGGTCGATCAGGAGCGCCTGAGCGCCCTTGCCATGATGATCCGAATAAGCTGCGTCGGGGCCGGAGTCGATCGTCCACGAGACGACGTTCCGCTCGGTCAAAGAGAACTTGTACCAGTCGGTATCCCGTATGTCCAGGGCCGTCATAAGGCCGTTGGTGCTGAATAGACCCGACCGGCCGCACACATCGTCACCGCACGCAATCGGGGAGAAGTTAAACGTGGCGCCGGGCAACTCCACGTTGCAGCCGGCGTTGAAGGTGTCCCGATACACACCCGGAGCGTAGGCATTGCAGGCGTAGAGAGGCAGTCCCTGATCCGGCCCCACCTCGCCCTCCGGCGTCCCGGTACCCGGACAGGGTGACGGCGAACACGGATCCTCCGGTGACGGTCTGGTCAACTCGAGGATGACCGAGCCCGGCCTGCCGTTGTAGGCATTCGCCAACTGGATGCGGTACACCGCACCGACCGTCAGATTCGCGTAGCTGATCTTGGACAGCCACGGCGTCATCGGTTCGCCTTGCCCATCAACCGGGCATTCGTCCTCGCCGCAGGCCAACTCGGTCAAGACAAACCCTGTCGGGCACTTGCCGGTGTAGAGGGCTACAATGGTGTCGTTGACCGCCGGAGGGGTGGTGCTGCTGTTGCAGGTCTGGATCAGGGCCGAGGTGGTCGTGGCGGTAAACCTGTACCACACGGTGTTCTCACCTTGCGGGTTATTGATGTCCCAGGCGCAACTGAAGTCCGGATCGGTCGGAGCGGGCGGGGTACCATAGGGCGTCCCGTTGTAACTCGCACCGCCGAGATCGACCGTCTTCGAGGTTTCGGCGTTCCCAAAGTCGATCGCGCCGGAGCACTCGTCGTTGAGCACCGCCGTCGGGCACGGGTTGGGCGAGCACGTGCCACCGTTGGTGGTGAACACCGCGTCCGGGTCACTCTCGCAGTCCAGGATGGATATGTTGGGGGTGCACGTGCCGTCATTGCAGCACCTACCCAAGGCACACGGCGCGGTGGTCAACTGCGCTTTGTAGTGGGTGGGGCAAGGCGCTACCATGGAGCCGTCCAGGTCGGACGCAAACATCGGCAACACGGCGACGTAGTGCGTGCCGGCAGGCAAGCACTCCGTGACGCTGACTGCCGTGCAGCCCTGGGTGTTGTAAGACCGGGTGCCCGTGGTGGTACACCCGGCGCTGCCGTCGAAGATCCACGCCTCTGCCGGGAACTCGGCCGTCACCGACCAGGTGATCTTGGTGGTCGTGGTCAGGTCGACCTGATACCAGTCGGTGTCCCGCGCGGAGCTGGTTGAACCGAACGTCCCGCACACAGTCTGGCCGGACACCAGGATCGTCTCAAACGCCGGGACGGCCATAAGGCACCCGCCGTTGGTGTCTGTCGGCACCCCGCAAGTGGGGTCGCCGTTCTCCACGTAGGTGCCGTCCGGGCAATGGATGCAACCATCGAAACACTGCTGGAACCACCAGAAGTCGTTCAGGTCGATCTTGCCGTTGACGTTGTGATCGAGGATGCAGGCACAGTTGGCCTCATTCCAGGTGTCCATGCAAATCTGGAACTGTTTGTAGTCTTCACGGCCTCCGAAGCCGTCCCCGTTGATGTCGCACTCGCACTCGTCGGGGATCCAATTGGAGTTGCAGTCCGCGCTGCCGTTCGTCTCGATGTCGACGATGTCATGCTTACCGTTGCCGTTGCAGTCTTCCTCGGCGGGATCGCCGATCGTGCACGAGGAGGTGTACACGTGAATGGTGTACAAGCCCCGGCTCCCCGCCTCGCTCAGCACCGGGTAGTACCAGGTGCCGCCCGGCACGTTGTCAAACGTGATGAGCACGTTCTGGTCGTATCCGGGCGGATCGTCCAGGCAGCATCCGCCTTCACGGGCCGAAGTGCTGAACGACGCGGCGGAAAGACCATTGTCCGTATCGCAGCACGCCGGCAGCAGGATGAGGTAGGCGTTGAGGAACACCGGGTCGGTGTCGCAGTAATCGATGGTCAGATCCTGGCAAGAGGTGGTCTTGAAGGCCTCCCAGACCACCGGACCGAGACTGGCACACTCCGGGTCCTCGGTGGCCCCGTCGTTGCGGCCCTCGAAGACCCCGTTGGAGTTCGCCGGGATGGTCGGGATGCTGTTGGTATTAATCTCGGTGCACACGTCGTTGATCGGCGGACAGTGCTTGCCCTGGGGTAGGTGAGGACCCACGGCGCAGGAGACCCCGTCGGTCCAACTGCCCCCGGGCGCGCCCAGGCACGCAGGCTCTTCGGTCACGGCGCAGCAGGAGTCCTGCGGGAGCTGGCAATTCGGCGAAGCCGGGTAATCGTAGCAGCAAGCGCCCTCACCGCACAGCGGGGTCATGCTGTCGCACGCCAGGTCCGCCGCGAAGCGCCCAGTCGGGCAGTCGGCGCAAGCGACGTCGGGGGTGCAGGTGTAGTCGTTATACCCGTTCCTGACGCAGCAGGCCCCGGTGACGCCCGCCTGGCCGCTAATGCACAGCATCATCCCGCCGCCACCCACCATGACGGCGCCGTCATCCCAGTACATGTTGTCATCCTGGCCGGTACCGGGCGGGAACTTACTGAGGTCAGTGGTCAACCACCAGAAATAGCAATCGGGGTTCAGAGAGTCGTCCTGGCCCTGAATCGAAATCCAGCCGGTGGAGAGGCAGATCATCTCAGGAAGCACCGCGGTGTACTGGTAGATGGTGCTCGAGTAGGGAAGACCGACGGGTGGAGTGAAGGTAATCTCCCAGCCCGAGGATTCCTTGGTGGCGTCCACCAGGAACGGTCCGGCGACCGGAACGCTCAGGTCCGGTTCGCCGTTGTTGTCGTTGTAGAGCGTAATGGTGAACTTGTCCGCCTTTTCGCAGCCGTCCACATAAGCCCCAGCGCTTTCGTTGAAGAGGATCTCGAAGCCCCAGAAAGTCACCGCGTTGATGGCGTCCGGGAGATTCCAGAAGCCTTCGGCGATGATGGCGTCAATTCCGCCCCCCGCGTCGGCAAACTGGGCAAAGGGACTGCCCCAGTTCCCCGGAGGAACGAGCTCGAAGCCACCCCAGCCCGGCCCAAACATCAGGCCGGTGCAACCCGGACCCACCGGCGGGTCAGGGCAAGGAGTGTGGGCCGCGCAAAGCTCACCCTGCCAGAACCGGTCGCCCAAGCCAATGCAATCGACAACCGACGTGCCATCGGTGCAGGCTTCATTCAGGTCGCAGCACGCTCCCGGCGGAACCACCGAGATGTCGAGTTCGTAGTTACCGGAGGACGCCGCGCCCCAGCCGTCGACCACGATGTAGTAGGTGCGACCCGCGGTGAGGTACAAGAATTCGATGGACGAATGCCACGGGCTGGGGAGGTAGTCATCACTGCAGAAATCATCGTCGCAGGCGTAGGGTTCGCCGGTACAATCACCAGGAACTCCCGTGGGGGACTCATAGACCATGATCTTGCTGTCGAAATTAGTGATGGTGCTCTCACACACCGTCGTAATCTTGACGGTGGCACTCGTGGTCGGAACGAGCTTGTACACGACATCCGGGGACGTGTCGGTGCCCGAACCGCAATCCCAGGCGTAGTTGTGCGCGTAACCTATGGTTGTCCCGGTAACCGTGATGGGTAGCGCGGGCCCGATCGTCACAGCGCCGGCGCAATTCTCCCCGCCTTGGCGCAGACCCTCTCCGGGGTCCGTCTGCTTGGGTTGCTCCTGCGGAGCAGTCTTCGACCACATGACCTCACCGTTGTGCATCAACCCGGTCGGAGCCGGCGGAGTTGTCATCAGTTGGAGGGTAGCATCGTCGTAGACAACGCCGGAGGCCCGTGTGGACTCGTCGGTCAGCCACTCGGCAGCGCCCTCGCCCGCGGGCGGTTCTTCAGTCACGCGAGGCCTTACGGTGAGCTGCCCCACCCCTTTTGATTCGGCGTAAGCAGCAGCATCAGAGTAGACCGTCGCCGTCGTCGACTCGATCCGAGGCTCTCCGCCGTCGGACCCCGCCGCCGAGTAAGCCACCACCACGCTCGTACACAAAACGAGCGCGCTCAATAAACTGATCTTTCGCTTCCAATCCATGTGTACTACCTCCAAGAATAAACCCACCCCGCTCACCTTGTCGGGTATGTTCCGTATTCTTGTGCGACGCTCGCACAATTCGTATTCTCGATCTCAAACCGAGGGCAGCGCGCAAACCGCTCTCCCCGCAGACACACCGACTGCCGCGGCCCGGCTTGATCCGCCGAAG
The DNA here is from genome assembly GCA_043803085.1 of Planctomycetota bacterium. Lineage (GTDB taxonomy): Bacteria > Planctomycetota > Phycisphaerae > UBA1845 > UBA1845 > JAAEQG01. The sequence goes on along the minus strand of JAZDKM010000022.1, from coordinate 2,718 downwards.
GGGCCGATAGTTCCGCCACTCCACCCATCACCAGTCGTGTTCTGCGTTCCATCCGCCTCCGAATAATCCCTTGGGGTTTCCCCTCATCCGGACCGGGTGTACGAGAGATACGGCGATAACGTGTCCGCGCTTCTTCTCGACACCCGAACCGCCGAGCCCCCCCCGTTCCTGGGACTATGGCTCTCATTAAACCACAATAGGTCCGCGGATGCAAGCCTTTACTCCAAGAAAGTTGCGGCTTTGTAACTGGCTAACGCGCCCAACTAAAGGTACACTGGAAATCGTCGCCTAGCCACGATACCGCGGCTTGCTCGTCGATTCGGTCCTATCCCAGCGGCCTGGAAGCCACGAGGGTTGCTATCCGCGAATAAAGTACCGTGTACTACTAATCGGATGAAAGCGGGGTTCGATGCAGCAACTTACGCATGAGGCCGTCCGGGGTCGGCTTCGGAGCCGAAGGGTACACCGTCCCGGCGTAGTTATCGGATGTTGGGTACTGGCGATGCCCTGGGCCTGCGGAGGATCCCAGGCCCGGGCGGAGGACGGCCCGGAACGCGGAGCGGGAACCGTCAGCGGCGCGGTCTTCCACGATGCGAACCGCAACGGATTACGCGACCCGGAGGAGAAAGGGCTTCCCGACGTGCGTGTGTCAAACGGCCGAGAAGTCTTGCCCACCGATTCGAAAGGCCGATTTCGCCTGCCGATCGACGATGAGACCATCATCTTCGTCATCAAGCCCTCCGGATGGATGACGCCGCTGAACGCGCAAAACCTGCCGCGGTTCTACCAGGTGCACAAACCCGAGGGTTCTCCCCACCTGGAATACCCCGGGGTCGCTCCCACCGGGCCGCTCCCGGATTCCGTCGATTTCCCGCTCGTCCCCCACCCCGAGCCGGAGCGGTTCCGCACCATCTTCTTCGGCGACACCCAACCGCAAGCCATCAAAGAGGTGGACTATCTGGCCCACGACGTGGTTGAAGAGTTGATCGGGGCCGACGCCCTGTTCGGGGTGACCCTCGGCGATATGGTGGGCGACAGCCTGTCCCTCTACGACCAGCTCACACGCACGGTCGGGATGATCGGCGTGCCGTGGTACCACGTGCTGGGCAATCACGACATGAACCAGGACGCGCCGGACGACCGCCGCTCCGACGAGACCTTTGAACGGGTGTTCGGCCCATCGTACTATGCCTTCGACTACGGGCCGGTGCACTTTGTGGTGCTCGACGACGTGATCTGGACCGGACCGATCGGGGAAACGAAGGGGCGTTACGACGGCGGTCTGGGGCCCCGGCAGCTCGAGTTCGTCCGGAACGATCTCGCCGGGGTGCCCGAAGAGCGCCTGGTGGTGCTGATGATGCACATCCCGCTGTTGGAAGTGAACGACCGCGAAGCGCTGTTCCGCCTGCTGGAGTCACGCCCGCACACGCTGTCGGTGTCCGCGCACTGGCACATCCAGCGACATTGCTTCCTCGGCCCGACAGAAGGCTGGCAGGGGCCCCGGCCGCACCACCATCTGATCAACGTGACGGCCTGCGGAAGCTGGTGGCGAGGCGCGCCGGATGAGGTGGGCCTCCCGCACGCCACCATGCGCGACGGGGCGCCCAACGGGTACTCGATCATCACTTTCGACGGCAATCAATATGCGATCGAGTTCAAAGCGGCGCGCCGCCCGACGGGCTACCAGATGAACATCTTTGCCCCGGACGAAGTGGCGGCCGCGGAGGCCGGCGAGACGGAAGTGCTGGTGAACGTGTTCGCCGGTTCGGAGCGGTCCACCGTGGAACTGCGCCTGGGTGAAACCGCACCTTGGACGCGCCTGGAGCGGATCGAGCGCGAAGACCCCTATTACCTGGCCATGAAGAGGGCGGAGGAGGATGCCGCCCTCGCTCCGGGTCGAAAGATGCGCGAGGCGGTGAAGTCGCCGCACTTGTGGCGCGCTTTGTTGCCGGCCCAGCCGCCGCCGGGCACGCATCTGATTCACGTGCGTACGACGGACATGTTCGGACACACGTACACGGATCAACGGGTGATTCGCATTCGTTGAGACCCGCCGACGGGGGGTATAGCATGGCGGCGCCCTTGACACTTATGTGTCAAGGGCTTGGCCATGCCACCCGCCATGCCACCTGCCATGCCACCCGCCTTGACACTTATGTGTCAAGGGCTTGGCCATGCCACCCACCGCCGTGTCGCGGATCTCAAGGGGAGGCCTCGCCGGAAGACTCGGGCTGGTCGAGCCGTTGACGGACCTGTTCGACGAGTTCCTTGCCGCCGAGATCGGCGGCGACGATCTTGCCGTCCGGCCCGATGAGATAAATGGTCGGGATAGCGATGGCACCGAATTGGTCCGCCATGCGGCGGGCACCGGCCTGCTCGCCGAACACCTGCGGCCACACCAGTCCCTTATCGGTGATGAACTTGCGCAGGGCTTTTTCGTCGGGATCGAGCGAGACGCCGAGCATCTCGAAATCCTTCCGGCTGCCCAGCGCCTGGTGCAGCGCGACCAAGTGGGGCACCTCCACGACACACGGCCCGCACCAGGTGGCCCAGAAATCGAGGAAGAGATACTTGCCTTTGAAATCGGCGAGCTTGATTTTCCGGCCGTCGAGGGTGGTGGCGTCGAACGCGGGGGCCTGCTGGCCGGGCTGGAGCCGGGCGGCCGTCGGCGAGTCCGCCTGCGTTTGCACTTCGGTGAATTGAAAACGCAGGTCGGTC
>JAZDKM010000021.1:0-9904 GCA_043803085.1 Planctomycetota bacterium | reverse complement strand
CGGTGCGTGGCATGGCCAAGCCCTCCGTGAGGTGGGCGCCGCCATGCTTAACGCAACGAACCGCTGAACGCTCCGGCGCGTGGCATGGCCAAGCCCACCGTGAGGTGGGCGCCGCCATGCTAAACGCAACGAACCGCTGAACGCTCCGGTGGGTGGCATGGCCAAGCCCACCGTGAGGTGGGCGCCGCCATGCTAAACGCAACGAACAGGTGAACGCTCCGGCATGGCGGCACTCGCCGCCGGCGAGCTTGGTCATGCCACCCTGGCAGGAAATCGAGGTCCAGCGTATGAACCGGGCCGCGTTTGCCGCGTACAAGAAGCGCTTTGTGGACGCGAGTCGGGTGATTCTGGCCCAAGAGCAGTCCCCCGTCTTGGCCGAAGCCGCGTTTCCAGCCTACGCCGATCCCAATCCCTTAATCAGCTTTCTGTTTTGGCACCGCATCCGCACGGCGACGAAATTCCTGGAACGTCGGCAGCCGCCGGCGGCGGTATTGGATTTCGGTTGCGGCGGAGGTGTGATGCTCCCGTTTCTGGGCCGGGTCGCCGGCCGCGTGGTCGCGACGGATATTGATCTCTCGCCACTCGACAAGATGCGTGCACTGCTGCCTTTGCCGGATACCATCGAGATCGTGGACTTGAAGAAACGAGGCCTCGAATCGCTGGAGCCCAAATCATTTGACGCGGTCCTGGCGCTCGACGTGTTGGAGCACGTCGTGGACCTCCCCGGGACGGTCTCGGGGTTGTGCGGCCTGCTCAAATCGGGCGGCGTGCTGCTGGTCAGCGGGCCGACGGAGAACTTTTTCTACCGGATCGGGCGAAAGATCGGCGGGGAGAACTACACGGGCGACTACCACGTGCGCAACGTGTACGACATCCGGCGGGTCCTGGCCCAGTATGCCACGGTGCGAACCGTGGCGACGCTCTTCTATCCCGTCCCGCTGTTCAAGGTCTACTGTGGAACGGTTGCTTAGAGCGTCTAACAAAAAGATGTGGGACCGGCTTTCCAGCCGGTCAGAGACAGGCTAGAAAGCCTGGCCCACAGGTCCATTCTGTTAGAAGCTCTTAGGCTACTGCCAAGGAGAGCCGGATGTGGGTTGCCCTTCTGTTCTGGTTCGGCCTGCTCCTGCCAGGTTAGTCGTGCTGCGGCTGGTTTCGTCCGACGACTTGAAGTCCGGCCTGCTCGGTACTATCGGGCTCTCCTATCTGGCCGTGTTGGCCCTGCTGTCCCCCGTCTCCATTCTCGGGCACGTGCTGCACCTGCCGGTCGCGGTGTTGTCATGGACGTGTGCCCTGGTTTTCCTGGCCGCGGTGGTACACATCGCGCGCCGGCGGTGGTGGCGGGAGATCGGCAGGCTGGTCCTCACGGGACTAGGCGTGGAACTGTTGCTCATCGGGGCCGATCTGGTGATCGGGGCCCGGGTTGGGGCCTTCATGCCTGGGGACGCCAAAGTCCACATCGCCCGCATCCGTATGATGCTGGAACACGGGTTGAGCAACATCGACCCGTACGTGTCGCCGGACTACTTCTTTCCCATCTACCACACGAACATCCTGCACGGACTGCACGCCGCGTGCGTGCAATTGACTGGCGCGGATGTGCTCGACGAATGGTTCATCAATGTGATCTGGGCCAAACTGGTGGTCGTCGGGGGCTGCTACTTCATGGGCTATGCCCTCTTCGAGAGCCGCTGGGTCGCGGGGCTGACCGCTTTGTTCGTCCTCGCCCAACATGCCCCGGTCACCTATCTGATTTATCCCAACGCACTGGCCGCGTGGTGGCTCCTCCCGATCATGATCGGCTTTGCGGCCCAAGCGTGCCGGACGCCATGCGACTGGAGGACGCCGCTCAAACTGGCCGCCGGTTCCCTCGTTCTGGGGCAGGTCCATGCCCTCTACGCCGTGTTTGCCGGGGTCGGGTTGGCCCCGTTCCTGGGCGGTCTGGCCCTGGTTCGGCTGGCGCGACGCCGGCCGGATTATCGGCGCCTGGCGGCATGTGTGCTGGCGTTGGGCGTCGCGGCCCCGTTTGTGCTGGTCGGTAAGGCGAAGATGGCCCGGGACTCCGACGTGTCGGACGCCGAGGTGGCCACGGACAAGCAGTTCCACCAACTCGCAAACGGACAATCTGTCTACAAACCCAGTTCGGGTATGGAGTTAGGGTTATTGGCCGCGGGTATCCTCTGCGCGGCGGCCGGCGCACGACGAAAACCAGCCGCCGTCGTAATCGTCGGGGCGGCGCTGGCGGCCGCCGTCCTCTTCATCCCAGCATTCTGTACAGCGGCCATCGCAGCTTCGCGGCAACCGCACACCGTGGCACGCATGAACGTGCTGATCATGCTGGCCTCGGTCGCCTTGATGCCCGGAGCCGTGGCCTTTCTCCTGGAACCTAGCTTCCGGTCCCGCTGGTTACGCGCACTCGGCTCCATCCTGATCTTCGTGCTCGGCGCCCAAACGGCCCGCCAGGAACCGTACACTTGGCCGACCTATTGGAAGTCGGCCGCAGCCGACAGCGCCGTCCGCCATGGTTGGCTGACCCGGCTTCGGAACTCCCGTGCGTTTTTCCGGGAGCATATCCCCCGCGGTGCCACAGTGCTCACCGATGTGCAGACCGCGATGTGGCTGGTCATGACTCACGATTGCCACGTGGTGGTCCCGCAGCGCGGCAGTTATGGAGTGACGGATCTCCGTCAGCGCGAAGCCGACTTGCAGGCGCTGCTCGCGCCGGCCACCCCGTGGGAGGTCCGCCGCGGCCTGCTGGCCAAGTACGATATCAGCCTGGTGCTGGTGTCGGGAAGCACGCGCGAACCCCTCGAGTGGACCCGAGATCATGTCCAAGAGTACTGGAAAGAAGGCGGATACCTGCTGATCCGTCTGAAGGCCGACTAGCTCCCCGTCGCAGAAGTTGTAGCACAGGCTTCCAGCCTGTGTTTCCACGGGCAAGATGCCCGTGCCACACCGCTTTTGGCCACTGTCACCACGAGCTGCTAGCTCAGCGTCGCCTCGCCAAGTGCCGATGGTTCTGGTAGGATACGACCTAGTGCTCCGACGCACCTTAACCTGCGGGTTCGGAGTCGATCACCCTTGTGTGCCACTGCCGTCTCGGCAGTGCCGGTCGCAGGAGGCTCCCTGGAAAGCACTGCTCACAGAGCAGTGGCACACCCGAAACTTTAGCTGCGTTGGAGCACTGGAGTCGGAGAGCGGGTAAACAAAATGGCCAACGCTGAAATCATTCCAGTGGGTCTCGGCGAACTGGACCTGATCGCCGATCTGTACAACCAGGTCTTCACCCCTCCGCGGGACCTGGAGTCGTTACGCCGCCGCTTTGAGGGACGCCGCAACGTGCTGATCCTGGTCGCCCAGCTCGATGGCCGACCGGTGGGCTTCCTGACCGCCCTGGAGCTGAAACCGGACACCCATTTCGGCTGGTTGTGTGGGGTGTTGCCCGATTTTCGCCGCGCGGGCATCGCGTCGCAGTTGCTGCAAGGCCACGAGGCCTGGGCCCGGGAGCAGAGGTACGAAATCCTCCGTTTTGAATGCTACAACCGCCACCGTCCGATGCTCCAGACGGCCATCACTCACGGATACAACATCGTGGGCATCCGGTGGGACGGCCAACACCAGGACAACCTGGTCATCTTCGAGAAGGACCTCACCGACCAGTAGCAGCCCGTGGTGAAAGTGACCAAGAGCGGTGTGGCACGGGCATCTTGCCCGTGGAGACACAGGCTGGAAGCCTGTGCCACAACTTCTGCCACCGGCTGGTAGGGTTGGTTGAGGACTGAGTGATTCCGCTTGGACCCTCGGCCCCTCGAACCCGGGGACCCTCTCTCCGCTTCTCTTGCCGGTTGCCTGGCCGTCACCTACGATCCGGGTCCATGACTTGGCTCGTCAACATCGCGTACCTGGCGGCCGGCGTACTTTATCTGCCCATGCTCCTTTACCAGATGGTGGTGCAGAAGAAGAATCGCCGCGGCTGGCGCGAGCGCTTCGGGCACCTGCCCTTGCCGCCGACCACCGGCCGCCGCATTTGGATCCACGCCGTCTCCCTGGGCGAAGTCAATTGCACGCCGGCACTCGTCCGCGCGCTGACCGCCGCCGTGCCGGAGGCTGAGGTGGTGGTCTCCACCACGACCGATACCGGCTATGCCCGGGCCTGCAAGCTCTACCCGCCGGAGCGGGTCTTCCGCTACCCGCTGGACCTGAGTTGGATCGTTCACCGTGCCTTCGACCGCATTCGCCCCGCGCTGATCGTGCTCGTGGAGTTGGAGGTCTGGCCCAATCTGGTCCGCCTCGCCCAACGCCGCCATGTGCCCGTGGCCGTGATCAACGGACGTCTGACGAAGCACAGCGCCCGCCGCCTGGCGTGGCTCGGCGGCGTGACCCGCGCGATGTTCACGCGCCTGGCCTGGGTGGGCGTCCAGGACGAGACCATTGCCGAACGCTTTGCCCGCCTGGGCACCCCCCGGTGTCGCATCGCGCTCACCGGCTCGCTTAAGTGGGATACCGCGGAGGTCGTCGACTCCGTCCCCGGCGCGGACGCCCTGGCCGACGCGCTGGCGATTCCCCGCGATCGGCCGCTGTGGGTCTGCGGCAGCACCGGCCCGGGCGAGGAAGCGCTGATCCTGGACGCCTATGCCGGGCTGCCGGCCCAAGGCGACACGCCGGTGTCCTTGGCCATCATTCCGCGCAAACCCGAACGGTTCGACGAGGTTGCTGCTCTGATTCGCGGCCGCGGATTCGACTGCGTCCGGCGCAGCGAACACCCGGACGGTTTGCCGGCCGCTCCACCCGCGTCGGCCAGGACCGTTTTCCTGGGTGACACCATGGGGGAACTGCGGAAGTTCTATGCCCTCGCCCGCGTGGTGTTCGTCGGTCGCTCGCTGGTGCCTATGGGCGGCTCGGACCCGATGGAGGTCGCGGCCCTGGCCAAGCCGGTCATCGTGGGACCTTACATGGACAATTTCCAACTACCGGTGGCCTGCCTGCGAGCCAAGGATGCTCTCCGCGTGGTGCATTCGGCTGCGGAACTCGCCGAGGCCGTGACCGGCGTCGTCCGGGATGTTGCCCTCGCCGATCAACTCGGGCGGCGTGCCCGCCAGGTGGTCCTCGAAAACCAGGGAGCCACCGCGCAGACCGTCCAAGCCCTCATCGCCGTGCTCGCTGAGCAGGAAGGTCGATGCGGTGGTAGCCTCCCCAAACAAGCGTGAGTCTCGGTCGCCTCGCGCGGAAGAAACTGCGCCGAAACCGGGGAACACGCTTCGGATCGGGCTTGGCCTGGCGCACCACCCCGTCGTTCTGCTGCTGGGCCTGATGCTCGTCGTCGGGGTGCTGACCGCCGCCGTCCACTGGCCCGCCCTGTCGGCCCAGGCGCTGTCGCTGGACGACCAACAATTTCTGACCGACAACCGACTGGTGCGAAACCCGAGTTGGGCATCTGCCAGCCGGTTTTTCGCCGAGGTGCTCCAGCCGTCCAGCGTCCGCGGGTACTACCTGCCTTTGTCGATGATCTCGCTGATGCTGGACTACGCGATGGGGGGGCGCCCCGACGACCTGCGCGCGTTTCACCGCACCAGTCTGGCCCTGCACGTCCTCAACACCGTTCTGATCATCGCGCTCCTCTACAGTCTGTTCGGTCAGCCGGTTCCGGCGGCGCTGGTCGGTCTGCTGTTCGGGGTGCATCCGCTCACCGTGGAACCGGTGGCCTGGGTGGGCGAACGCAAAACCCTATTGGCCGCCTTCTTCACGCTCGGGTGTCTGCTCGCCTATGTCCGTTACGCCCGCCGCGGACGCCCGCGTTGGTTTGCGGCTGCACTGCTGGCGTACGTGTTGGGCCTGCTGTCCAAGCCCACCGCCGCCCCGCTACCGTTGCTTCTGCTGATCCTGGACTATTGGCCGCTGCGGCGGTTGACGTTTCGGACGCTGGTCGAGAAGGGACCGTTCTTGGCGGTGGGCGTCGTCTCCGCGGTGATCACGGTCGTCTCCCATAGCCGCACCGCCGGAATCCTGGCCCCGAGCGAAACCGCGGCGTGGCGCTTCCCGCTGGTCGTTTGCCATCTGATGGTTTTCTATCTCGGCAAGCTCCTCTGGCCGACTAATCTATCGTCCGTTTATCCGTTCCCGGAGCCCGTGTCGCTGGCGAACCCGCCGATCCTTGCCGGCGTGATCGGTACGGGGGTTTTGGCGGTCGTGTTCTGGTTTTCGCGCCGCCGAACACGAGCTCTGCTCACCGGTGGGCTGTTCTTCTTCGTCGCCATCTTTCCCACGTTGGGCGTCGTTCAGTACAGTTGGGTCACCGCGTCCGACAAATATGTCTATCTGCCGCTGCTGGGGCTGCTGATGATTGTCACCTGGGCGTCAGGCAAGGTTTGGAACCCCGGCAAATTCTCCGTTCCTCTGCCCAAGGCGAGCCTGATGGTCGTGGTGATGGGCCTATCCGTTCTGGAGGCCCGGGGCGTGCGGCGATATCTGGTTCATTGGGAGGATTCGTTGACCCTCGCGGAGCACCTGCTGGAGTTGGCACCCCACGAGGCGGCGTCTCACACCCGGATGGCCGATGCGCTTGGGCAATTGGGCCGACGCGAGGAGGCCATCGGCCATTTCCGGGAGGTGTTGCGCCTGCAACCGGGCGACCCGGAAGCGCACTACAACCTGGGTATGGCCCTTCGATTACAGGGCAAACTCGATGAAGCCATCGGTTACCTGTGGACATCCGTCCAGGCTGACCCCAAGAACGCGGATGCCGCCTATACCCTGGGACTGGCCCTTCAGTCCAAAGGGCGATCCGAGGAAGCGGCAGACTGCTTCCGGCGAGCCATCGCCATCAACCCGGACCATGTCCACGCCTACGCCGAGTTGGGTCGCCTGTTCGCCCGGCAGGAAAACTTTGACGAGGCCATCCAGCAATTTGGGCGAGCGCTGGCGATCGCCCCCGACCAAGCGGAGGTTCACTACAACCTGGCCCTTGCTTTCCAGCTCAAAGGGAACGTCGGGGAAGCCGTGCCGCACTACCGGGAGGCGCTCAGGGTCACGCCCGACTACGCCGAAGCGCACAACGCCTTGGGCAACCTGCTGGCGGCTAAGGAACCCATTGAGGCGCTAACCCACTTCCGCGCAGCGACACGGCTGAAACCCGATTGGGCGCCGCCGCTGAATGCCGCGGCGTGGATCCTGGCCACGTATCCCGAGGCGGCCATCCGCGACGAGGCGGAAGCAATTCGGCTCGCCGAACGGGCCGCAGGGCTGACCGGAGGCCAAGAAGCAGCCGTCCTGGACACGCTGGCCGCGGCCTACGCTTCGGCGGGTCGGTTCGATCGAGCGGTGACCACGGCCCAGGAAGCCTCCGCGCTAGCCGCCACCGCCGGGGACGTGGAACTGACCGCGACCATCCGCGCTCGGTTAGAGCATTACCGCCAACGAAGACCGTACCGCGAACCTTAACCGGCCCTGGCCCCCGAGTCGTCCACCGGGGGTATGTCTTGTAGCGGCCGGCGTCTCGCCGGCCGACGGGGACGCAGGCCGCTACTTTGCTAAACACGTACCATCGGAGAACCCGGCGCGCGAAGAAGGCAGGCCGTCCCCTCCGCACGGCCTGCCTTTGAACGCTGTCGAATGTGCGCGGAGGTCGATTAACGACGCCGACGCAGAATCGCCAACCCGCCCAGGGCAAGCAGGACCAACGAACCCGGCTCGGGAACTGCCTCGTTGAACGTGGTAGCAACCACCAGGTTGTCGATCTGCTGCTGGCTGTTGCCACCGGCTTGGCGGAAGGCATAGGCCGCAACCTCATCGCTGTAGCCGGGATCCGCCGCAAGGAAGCCAGGGCTGGACTCGTTGACGGGGTCGATCCAGAGCTTGGCAGCCATGGCGGTGTAGTCGTAATAATGCACCACGCGGTACTCGGTCCCGAAGCTCAGATCGCCAGTAAAGACCTCACCATCGGCGTCTGTGATGCTGTTGTCATTGCTGAGGGCCAGACGGTAATTGCCACCGCTCGCGGGGGCCGTCAGCCAGATGCGGCCATCGAACAACGACGAGCCTTCCATAAACATGGCGAAGTAAACGTTGGTGGTCCCACCGGTGACTGACAGATCGAAACCGGCGTACCAGCGGTCACCGGCCGCCATCGCCGTGCCCGTGCCGGTGTTCACATCCTGGGTGGCGGCGGCGCTTTGCACCAGGGTGATCGCTCCGCCGCCCACCTGCACAGGGCCAATTGTGCCGCTATGCGTGGCCCAAGTTCCGCCGATCTCCGGCGTCTGGCCAACAAGATTCCCGTCCGGGTGTGTGAACGATTCCTGCACCCAGATCGTGGCGTTCGCGGTAGCGCCCAGCAGGCCGACCGCCAAGAAAGCTACAAGGTACCTCATTTCTGCATCCTCCTTTGGACAGATCGTGTTCTGCGCACCCGAACCAAATCGGGTGCACCCGTACTCAATCACACACTCTCTGCCCTCCAGAGGAGTCGAGGCTTCACGCGAAGTGTAACCTAGGGTGAGCCTCCTTCCCCTCGAAACATAATACCAGAATCGCAGGCCGATGCAAGCAAAACTCGCCACAAAATACGCAGTTAGCGCATTTTTAATCGGGTGGTCCGCGGAATCTCAAGAGCCCGATAACCTCGACACGCCGTGTGTCGCTTGCTCAAGATGCCAATAGCAAACATAACCTCTTGAGCCGACTAGAGTTGCCATCCTCACGCCGTCCGTGTACCCGGATTGTAGGTGGTGCTAAACCCGGGTGCCGGGTGCCCTACCCCACGTTTCTCACCATCAATGGGTGGGACGAGACAGCGCGCGCGGGATGTAGGGCGGGCTTGGCCCGCCGAGAACGGAGGCGGCGGGTAGAACCCGCCCTACAGGTGGTGAGAAATGCAGGCTGGCGAAGCTGGGCGAAGGCGGGTAAAGTTTCTGCCAACGGAGGCGAAGAATCCCCCGACGTTGTTCCGATCTATGGTGATCGTGACCTGGGTGTAGTTTATCGAGAGGAGTGTCGGCAATGATGAAGAATCGAGTGTTGGCGAAGCTGATGAGCGGCGCGGTGTTGGTGTGCTTCGTGCTGGCCTGCGGCCTGATGGTCACCGCCGGCTGCCAGGAGAACGGCAAGGCGTGCACGGGCATGTGCAAGCAGGGCAAGAACTGCCCGCCGGACTGCAAGAAAACCTGCGGCTCCAAAGAGGGGAAGACCTGTCCGCCGGACTGCAAGAAAGCCTGCTGCTCCAAAGAGGGCAAGGCCTGTCCTCCGGATTGCAAGAAGCCTTGCTGCGCCAAGGGCGAGAAGGCGGGAGAGAAGGCGCCCGAAGCCAAGACCGCCAAGCCGGTCGAGACGAAGAAGAACACCGCCACCGAGAAATAGGTTTCGACGCCTCGCGGCAAGTTCACGGCGGCCTGCGACTGCGCAGGCCGCCTTTTTTGCGCAAAACGGGACAGGTTCGTTTCTCATCCGGTAAGGTCTCCGGGCTGAGCTCATCGCCGCGTACGAAATAACGGAGCTGTCCCGACTTCGAGATTGTTGGCTCAGGGCCTGGCACGTATAATCAAACGCTGAAGTTGCGGAGACAACATCACGCGGCTCGAGCCCGTTTTTCTGATCCGAACCGCGCCCGTCAGGAAGCGGCCCTGCTGAGTTGAACACTGTGCGCTCCCTTACGGTCGCGGTTCGGACCTGCCTGCCGGCAGGCAGGTAAAATGCGATCAACATGACCAACCACACTAGCGGCGCAAGAAAACGAAACCCGCCCCTGATCGACGTGAGCACCGTGTGTCACGCATTGGGCAAGCTCGCCCCCTTGGAACTCGCCCAGGAGTGGGACAACGTCGGCTTGTTGGCCGGCGACATGACGGCCGCGGTCCAACGCCTGCTGCTGTGTATCGATCTGATGCCCGAGGTCGTCGAGGAGGCCATCGCCGTC
>JAZDKM010000020.1:0-2257 GCA_043803085.1 Planctomycetota bacterium | reverse complement strand
GGGGTCGCGGTATTCGCCGCCACCTCGTTCGCCCTTCGCTGCCGGGAGGCCTCCGAACTGCTTAGCCGGTAGGTCCTGACCGGCGACCACCATGACGGCGGCCGGGTCGCGGCGGCCCTGCACGTAACGGCCTGCGGACTGTTGCTCAACCCCATTCGTCCCCGCGAGTTACGAACGCCGCAATCGTCTCCTCGTCTCCAGGCGAGGCCAGCGATTCCGCAGGTGACGTTCTCTCGGGACGATAAGTCCCTCTTTTGACCGAGCCTTACGCTCGCGGACGGCCACGCGAGCAGATTCGCATTCAAAAATGGCTTGACCGCCGGGGGTTTATCTGACATAATAGAGGTATGTCAGCAGAAAACCCTCCGATTCCGCGGTCCCACATGTCGGGCCAAGAGCGGAGGACCCGCTCGCGACTCGCCCAGATCATCAGCACGCACGGGCTCATGCGGGGCAGCCTGCTGGTTCGGCGGCGCCGCTGCGGCAAGCCCACCTGTCACTGCGCCCAGGGCGAGGGGCACGAGAGCCTCTATGTGGTGGTCACGGAGCAGGGGCGGACACGACAGCTCTTCGTCCCGAAGGATTGGGAGCCCCGGGTACGCCAATGGGTGGAGGATCACCACCGGGCTCGCCAACTCCTGGAAGAGGTCTCGCGTATCTATTGGGACAAGGTGCGCCAAAGGCAGCCCTAGCCATTCTGCGACGCATTCTGGCCTACGCCCGGAAGGTGCTGAAGTGGGAAGACCACCTGGATGCCGTGGGCGATGCCCGCCCTCGCCCGCAGATTCCCGGGCGGACGATCGTGCGGGCGGTGGTGGTCCTGTTCCTGAGCCGGCGGGGCAGCCTGAACGCCCTGGAACAGACCAAGCCCAGCCGCTTCTGGCCCCGGTGGCTGGGGGGAGAGCTGCCCTCAGCCGACTCCCTCGGGCGGATCTGCGCGTTGATGGTGGTCGCGGATCTGCGGGCCTTGTTTCACCACGTCTATTCGCGTCTGAAACGGATGAAGGCTCTGGAACCGCCGGGGCACGGGCTGATGCTGGCCGTGGTGGACGGCCACGAAACCACCGCCAGCCGAAAGCGGTGCTGTCCGGAGTGTGCCCAACGGGTCGTGCACACGCTGGGCGGGGACATCGTGGAGTACTACCACCGGTACGCAGTCCTGCGGCTGGTGGGTCAGCACGTCTCCTGGATGATGGACGCCGAGCCCGTTCGTCCCGGCGAGGATGAATTAGCGACCGCCCGTCGGCTGGTCGAGCGGGTGCTGGAGACCTACCCGCGGGCCTTCGAGGTCGTGGCCGGGGATGCCCTCTATGCCAACACGGAGTGGTTCCGCTTCCTGCTGACGCGGGGCAAGCACGCCCTGGCGGTCCTGAAGGACAATCGCCCGCATCTGCTCGACGACGCCCGGACCCTGTTCCGGGCCCTGCCGCCCAGCGTGGTGGGGTCCGCCGGGAATCTCCAGTGGCAGTACTGGGACTCGGACCAGTTGACCAGTTGGCCCGAGCTGGCTCCGCAGGTGCGCGTCGTCCGGAGCCTGGAGACCCGGACCGTCCGGCGACAGTTGGACCGGCGTGCGGAAGCCCTCACCTCGGACTGGCTGTGGGTGACCACCCTGCCGAAAGCGATGGCCACTACGCCGACCGTGGTGGACCTCGGTCATGATCGCTGGACCATCGAGAACCAGGGGTTCAACGAACTGGTCAACCGTTGGCACGCGGATCATGTCTATAAGCATCACCCCACGGCCTTGCTGGTCTTCTTCCTGTTCGCCCTGCTGGGACTGAATGTGTTCCTGGCCTTCTACCGCCGGAATCTCCAACCTGCGGTACGCCACACCTCCAGCATGTTGCACGTGGGCGAGTTGATCGCCGCGGAACTGTATGCGGGCATCCGCCAAGGCCCAGCGCGGGCCCCCGGCTGATCGTTGGTCGTCCTCCGCCTGCTCTGGCCGCCTTCCGAAATCACCTCGCTGAGGCCGAGGCCGGGCGTTCCGCGCCCGGGCAAGCGTCACCACCTCCTGGCGAGTCTGCCTCCCCTGCCATCCGAGCACAAACCCTTGTCCCAGCACGCTTCGTCGCGAAACCGGCGGAACCGCTGCAGCGCGGTGGAGTCGCCTTGACTTCTGGCGAGGTGGCCTCTAGGTTCAGGCGGCTAGTGATCTGCCAAAGCCACATTCACGGGTGAAGGCGTTGGGTGCCATGCGTTCACGCGGTTCCCACCCTCGGTGGGCGGGAACGGCGGGTAGACCTGCCCACGC
>JAZDKM010000019.1:0-2368 GCA_043803085.1 Planctomycetota bacterium | reverse complement strand
AGGTTCAGCATCTGCGCGGACGCGGCCAAGGCGGCCGACAACGTGATCCATGCCGCGAGGCGGCGGATCCTTGAACTCGCGTTCATAGCGTTCCTCCTGTACGACATGCGGAGGCCCTGAACTACTGCAGCGGCTTCAGCGCAGCGTCATCCAGCTTGACGGCGCCCTTCCTGCTTCCGCTCTTTCTCGGACTCACAACAATGAGTGTCCGGAGACCCTCCGAGGGCGATCGGCCGGTCACCGACAGCTCCGTCCACTTGTCCTTCGAAAGCTCCTTCACCTCGTAGACCCGGGAGGCCAGCGTCCCGCCGCCGCTGTGGGGTTCCAGTCTCAGTTCGATCGACTCGACGGTCGCGCCCTGGTCCTTGAACGCAAAGACGCTGAAAAGATAGGGTTTTCCGACCTCGGTTCCGGAAACGTCCTGGTACAGCCCGGAGTCGTCGGGGTCTTCGATTTCCCAGTGGTGATAACCGATCAGGCATTCGCCTTCGTGGGTCGGCGACCAGCTCGTCTCGCGGTTGAGCCAGTGGCCCCAGCGGCCCCAGCCCTCGGCCTGGTCGCAGAACCAGTTTTCCTGCTCCTTGGGCTTCTCGAAGGAGGGGTTCTTGAGCAGGTTCTCGGCGAGTGCCGCGCTGCTGAGGCCGAGCGCAAGGGTTGCTGCCGCGATGATCCGGATGTTTTTACCGCGTACCATCATGTCCTCCCGTACGGTCATTGAACTTCGAGATCGGCATCGTCGAACTTGACGGCCGCCTTGCGCATGCCCTGTTTCTTGGGCTCGACGATGACCATGACGCGAAGTCCGGCCGCGGGCGGCACCGCAGAGACGGAAAGCGGAATCCATTCGCCCTCCTTGATCATGCGGAGCGAGTATTCCTCGCTGGCCAGCACCGAGCCGCCGTGCAGAGAGTGGATTTCGAGGGCGATGCTGTCGGCGTTGGCTGTCTTGTCGACCCAGGCGTGGATGGTGAAGATGTGCTTCTGGCCGGCTTTGGCCTCTGGGACATCCTGGTAGAAGCCGGCATTATCCTCGCCCTTGAGCCGCCAGTGATGAAAGCCGATGAGGTATTGGCCGCTGTGCGTGGGTGCCCAGCCGGTTTCGCGGTTCATCCAGTTGCCCCAGCGGATCCACCCGGCGGCCATGTCGCAGCCCCAGTTGCTTTCGTCGAGGGGCGTCTCGAAGGACGAGTTCTTAAGCAATTTGCCGGCGCGGGCCAGGGCGGTCCAGCCGAGAGCGAGCAACACAACAACTGCGCCCACCCGGATACGTCTTGTGTGAGCCATTAGAACGTCTCCCTTGCTTTCTCGCGGCCCGCCCTATTGGTGCGGGACCGGTCCCGCACCTTAATACTAGGTCGCACCAACCTAGGTTGCAAGGGTTTTCTTGGACTTTCCCAAAAGGGCAACACACGCCCGAAAGGCCCATCTCCAGCAGGAGAACTGCTAACGGCGACGGTCCAGGAGGATGAACAGCACAAACGCCGCCGCCGCCTTCACCACGTCGCCGTACAAGAACGGCACAAACCCCAGGGCGAAGCCCTTCCCCACGCCCAATCGAAGCCACAAAGACAGATGCAAAGCGCCCATCAAGAGCAGCACGATCTCCGCCACAACGAAAACCAACGCCAACCCCAACAGGCTCTTCACACGCCGCGCCAGGCCGCCCACCAGCGCCGCCGCCACAAGAAACCCCGCCAGGTATCCGCCCGTCGGGCCCAACAGGTACGCTACACCCGCCGCGCCCGCCCCCGCGAACATCGGCAGCCCCGCCACACCCAGCGTAATGTAGAGCGCCACCGCCGCCACGCCCGCGCGCGCTCCCAGCAGCGCCCCGGCCAGCAGGACGAAGAATGTCTGCAGCGTTACCGGCACCGGGTTGCCCGGCAGGAAGAACTTCACGTGCGCGCCCAACCCCATCAGCACCACCGAGAAGATCACACCCAGCACCCGCGCCAGAAGTGCCGGCACTTCGATATCCCACGCGGGACGAACACGCACCATGCCGATGGATCTGGAAATGCTCACGTTGACTATCCTTCCTTACTTCCGAGTTACTGGCTTGTTCTTCGAGTCCACGCAAACCACCCTGGGCTTCAGTTTCTGCGCCTCACTGTCAGAAACCGTGCAGTATGTCAGGACGATCACGAGATCGCCCACCTTGCCGAGCTTGGCCGCCGGCCCGTTCAGCATCACCGTGCCCGAACCCCTCGGCGCCCTGATGGCATACGTCACAAACCGCGCCGCGTTGTTGAGGTTCAGCACGTGAACCTGTTCCCCCGGCAGGATGTCGGCCAGCTCCAGCAGCCCCTCGTCGATCGTGATGCTGCCCTCGTAATCCAGCTCGCAGCCGGTGACCGTGGCCCGGTGT
>JAZDKM010000018.1:0-3999 GCA_043803085.1 Planctomycetota bacterium | reverse complement strand
CGCGGACGCACCAGACTGGGTGCAGAAGAAACTCGCGCAGATGGCAGCCTATCGCAAGCGGGCCGAAGCAATAGTGGCCACGCTCGAGGCTGAAACCATCGAAGGCGTATCGACGGCCATGCACGCAGCCTACGCGCGGGGAGGGTCGGCGGCCGTTGCGGAACTGACCGGGCTCTCGCTCCCGGCAGAGGCCGGAGTGTTCGGCACTCATGCCCTGGAGGCGCTGGTGGCCGAGACTCAAGGGGCGCTGCTGGCGACCCATACCCGGATACTCAGAAGCACGATGGACGCATACCGCTCGGTGATCGCCGAGACGGCCAATGAGGTGCTCTTGGGAACGCAGACGCGTCGGCAGGCGGCGCAGGCGGCGCTCAATCGCTTCGCTGAGAAGGGCATCACCGGATTCGTGGACAAGGCTGGGCGCGGGTGGAGCCTGGAAACCTACACCGAAATGGCCATGCGGACCGGCACTGCTCACGCGGCAGTACAGGGGCAGACCGATCGGCTGGAGGCGAACGGGATGGATCTCGTTATCATCTCGGACGCGCCAAGAGAATGCCCGCTTTGCAGACCCCACGAGGGCAAGGTCTACTCAATCAGCGGTACAGACCCGAAGTATTCGTCGCTGGATTCGGCACGGGAAGGTGGACTTTTCCACCCGGGATGCCGGCATAGCGCCTCGCTCTACCAGCCGGAAGTGACGCGGCCTTCGAAGCGTCCGACCGCTGACCCCGAGGGCTATGAGGCGGGGCAGAAGCAGCGCTACCTGGAGCGCCAAGTTCGAGCTTCGAAGCGCATGGAGGCCGCGGCGATAGATGATGTGGCGAAGCGGCAGGCCCAGGTGAGAATCAGGGCTTATCAGGCGAAGCTTCGCGAGCACGTGGCAGCGAACGACCTGAAGCGGCTGTCCTATCGGGAGCAGATAGGCAAAGCGCACTAGCACAAGGGAGTGTGTCATGGAGAAGGTAGGCGGCCCAGCCTTCGGCAGGGAGTTCTGCAAAGCACTGGGCCTGGACCCGGCGAAGACAGCGCGCGTAACTCTGGCCTTCGACACTGGTGGCCTCGTGAAGGCGCGCGCGACCCAGTATCTCTTCGACGAAGAGGCCCACGCGATGATAGAGGTAGTGAAGCGCGCCACATTCAACTGGCGCGGGTAGCAGCCCCGACATAGACCCGCGGTTCCAATGGCCGCTCCCAGACGGGGCGGCTTTTCTATTGGCCCGGCCAGACGCCGGGTTCCCCGAGTAGCCCAGGAGGCTATGACATGGCAGATGAAGCAAAGAGCACGGCCGAAGAGACCAAAGAGGCAACTAGCGGCGAAACCAAGACGGAAGCGGCTCAGGCAGCCGCGGCCCAGGGGCAGAGCCAGACACAAGCTGCCACCAGCCCCTTGACGGACGCTGAGATCGCGACGCTTGATGCCCGCACTCAGAAGTACATCACGGAGCTGAGGCAGGAGAACGCCAAGGACCGTACCAAGGCCAAGGAGACCGCGGCCGCCGAGGCTCGCAAGACCTTGGCGCAGGAAATCGGCAAGGCCCTGGGCCTAGTCGATAACGACGACCCGGCCGCTGCCGCCAAGACCGCCGCGGAACAGCGTGACGCTGCTCTTGCCGAGGCCAAGGCGGTCAAGGTCGAGATCGCGGTCATGCGCACCGCAGCGAAGCATGGAGCGTCGCCGGAGGCCCTGGTGGACTCCCGCGCTTTCATGACCAAGCTCGCTGGGCTGGACCCGGCGGCAGACGACTTCGCCGCACAGGTGGACGCAGCCGTGAAAGAAGCCGTGGAGAGCAACCCGACGCTGAAGGTAGCCCCACCCGCACCCGCCCGCTCCGGTGGGCCCGTGGGTGGAGGGACGCCGCCGGCCGGCCAGCTCTCCCGGGAGGATCTACAGAAGATGGCCCCGGCAGACATCGTGAAGGCGCGGGAGGAAGGGCGCCTGAAGAATCTGCTCGGGGGATAGACAAGGAGTAATTCCATGAGTGTAGCTAACTTCATCCCCGAGATTTGGTCTGCGGGGATACAGACCAGCATGAAGAAAAAGCACGTCTTCGTGCAGTGTTGCAATAAGGATTACGAGGGCGATGTCAAGTCCGGCGGGAGCGTCAAGATCACCTCTGTCGGGCGTCCGACCGTGGCGACCTACGTGCCCGGGACTACCGCCATCACCCCCGAAGGACTGACGTCCGCCCAGCGCACGCTGATGATCGACCAGAACAAATACTGGTGCTTCGAGATCGAGGATGTCGACAAGGTCCAGGCCGCAAGCGGTCAGGCCTTGATGGACGAGTCGATCCGCGAGGGCGCCTATGCCTTCGCCGACACGGCCGATCTCTACGTGGCGAGCCTATTTGAGGCGGGCGTGGCGGCCGCCAATGTGATCGGAGCCACCAAGATCGACTCGGCCACTCTGGCAGTCCAGTACGTCGTCGCTTTGGCGACACTTCTGGACGAGGCCAACGTGCCCGAAGATGGCCGGTACTGCATCGTGCCGCCTTGGTTCCACGGGTACCTGTTGCAGGACGACCGCTTTGTGCGGGCGGACGCTTCAGGCTCCACCGCCGCCCTTCGCAATGGCTTCATCGGCCAGGCGTTCGGCTTCGATGTTCTGAAGAGCAACAGCGTCACCCTGGTGACCGGCGACGACTACCGTGTGTGCGCGGGTCATTCAAACGCCATCACGTTCGCCGACCAGATCGATCATCTCGAGGCGTTTCGGCCCGAGAGCGGATTCCAGGATGCCGTGAAGGCCAACCACGTCTACGGCGGGAAGGTCGTACGTCCCACCGCGCTTGCGACATTGCTCGCATCCAAGACCACGGTCTAGGCCACCGAGGCCCCGCCGCAGAGGCAGCAATATTCCCGCAGGGCTGGGGGCCATGTGAGCGCCCCAGTTCTGCCCGTCCCCCTAGCCCAAGGAGGCTAAGACAATGGCTAACACAGCAGTAGCCGCGACCCAGCTTGTGTTGAACACCGCGGCCCTCTACACGCCCGGCACGACCGGGACCGCGATCGACCACGCCAACACCCACGTCATCACGCCCGCAGGCCGGACCGGCAAGCTCGTGATCGTGGCCTGCAACACCACGAACGCCGAGAAGATCGTGACCGTGGTCGCTGGCGACAATCCACCCGCAGATGCACAAGGGCTCGGTACTACGACCATCACGCTCGCTGCTGGAAACGTGATTCCCACGCTCGGCTATCTGGTGATCGAGTCCGCCCGGTTCTTGCAAAACGACGGCACCATCCAGGTCACCGTTGCCGCCAACATGACCGGTTTCCTGAGCGCCTACCAACTGCCGGCTGGCTCGTAAGCAGGCGGTGTCTGATGGTCCAATTCCTAAACACCGACAACGGTCGGATTCTCCACGCGGGCGGCGCCTGGGTCGAGAAATACGATCGTGCCTCCAATATGGTGCGGCTGGACGGCCCTGACGAGCCCAAGCCCGTTGACGTACCGGCCGAACCGACAGTCGAGCATCCGGCCTGTTTCGGCGAGCCGGAAGGTATCGTGGACTCTGTCTGCGATGCCTGCCCCATGCTCATTGACTGCATGGAGGCGGTAGAAGCTGCGGAGAACCTGACGGAAGCGTCGGTACCCGAAGAGCCTAAACACAAGCATGGTCGGAAGTAATCCATGACCGCCGTCAGCATCGTATGCCTTGCCGCCTCTGTGGTGCTGGCGGCGGTCTACCTCCTCGTCTTCGCCCTCTGCCGGGCGGGCGCGAAACAACCGCCGGAACCCAAGGAGTAGCCATGGCTGACGATCTGACCATTCTAACCGGCGATGAGGTCGCGACCGACGAGATAGCCGGAGTCCATTACCAGCGCGTCAAGTTGGTTGACGGCACCCCTGACTCAACTACGCCCATAGCGGCGGGCGCGGGCGTAAAGGCTAACGGCATGCGCGTCGCCTTTGCCACCGACGACTCCTTGCCTGCCGGTACCGCCCTCATCGGCGAGGTCGGTATCGACCAGACCACGCCGGGGACGACC
>JAZDKM010000017.1:0-19764 GCA_043803085.1 Planctomycetota bacterium | reverse complement strand
CGCCACCTCGCTCGACCTGGAAAGTACCCAGCCGGTGGAGCGAACCAAAGTGGCGAGACACCTGCTCCGCGAGCTGGATGAGTGGCTGGCGGACCCCGGGTGCTGGGACAGCCGGACCCTGCGGGACGAATGGGTCCGGCGGGCGTTGCCGCTGGGGCGAAGGGTCCGCTTGCGCCAAAACGGAGAGGAATTCGTCGGGCACGTCCTGGATATCGATCCGATGGCGGGACTGGTGGTGCAACTGGACGCCGGCGGGCGAAAGTTGTTCGATGCCTTCAGTACTTCCGTGTTGGACTGAGGGTCCGGCGGGCAAAGCCCGCCCTACACCCCTTCTCACGACGCGTAGGGCGGGTTCTACCCGCCGCCTACGTTCTCGGCGGGCAAAGCCCGCCCTACACCCCGCGCGCCCTGGGCTTTCATAGCGTGCCCCTTCAGTGCCCATGAGCACGCCGGCGCTAGCAGCCCGTGGTGAAAGCGGCCAAGAGTGGTGTGGCACGGGCATCTTGCCCGTGGAAACACAGGCTGGAAGCCTGTGCTACAACTTCTGCCACGGGCTGCTAGGGGCTTTCCATCGCCGATCAGTTCTGGCATCGGACATGATCCATGGTGGGTGTCACCAAAGGGCGCGTCCTTGCCAAGCGCACTCGGCGGGCGTAGGCTGGGGTCGGTCAGGGTGGCATGCCCAAGCCCGCCGAAGACGGGCGCTGGCATGTTCAGTGCCCCGACGGTGCGTTATACGCGCTGGAAGACTCCTTCGCACCAGGGGCGGAGAGGATGGATCATGAACGTCGTACTTGACGGGAATTCACTCTCGATCGAGCAAGTTTGTGCCGTGGCGCGCCACGGGGCCGAAGTGTCGGTTTCCGACCAGGCCCGCGCCAAAATGCAGCGCTCCCGTGACGTGATCGAGCGCTTGGTGGCGGAAGGGAAAGCCATCTACGGTGTCACGACCGGCATCGGCGAGTTCGCCCGGATCAAGATTTCGCCGCAGCAGAGCGCCGAGCTCCAACGACGCATCGTCTACAGCCATTCGGCCGGCACGGGTGACCCTCAGCCCGAGGACGTGGTCCGGGCGGCCATGCTCCTGCGGGCCAACGTGCTCGCCAAAGCCTACTCCGGGGTACGGGTCTGCCTGCTCGAGACCGTCCTGGACATGATTAACAAGGGCGTGGTGCCGTTGATCAACGAGAAAGGATCCCTGGGCGCCAGCGGCGACCTGTCGCCGCTTTCGCAGTTTGCCGAGGTGGCCCTCGGCGAGGGGCGGGCCTGGTACAAGGCCGAGTTGATGTCCGGCGCCCAGGCCCTGAAGCTCGCCGGCATCAAACCCACTGACCTGACCTACAAAGAGGGGCTGGGCCTGATCAACGGCTCACAGATGATGACCG
Organism: Planctomycetota bacterium; assembly: GCA_043803085.1. Classification (GTDB taxonomy): domain Bacteria; phylum Planctomycetota; class Phycisphaerae; order UBA1845; family UBA1845; genus JAAEQG01. The sequence goes on along the minus strand of JAZDKM010000017.1, from coordinate 18,379 downwards.
CCGGGGCCGCCCTGCTGGTCTACGACGCCGAGCGCATCCTAAAGAATGCCATGATCTCCAGTGCGATGGCCTTAGATGCCCTGCGGGCGGTGGAGAAAGCTTACTATCCCCCGGTGCACCGGGTCCGCCCCTTCCGAGGGCAGAACGCCGCGGCGGCCAATCTGCTCCGCCTGTTCGCCGGCAGCGAGATCATGGCCAACAAGACCGGCAAGGTGCAGGACGGCTACAGCATGCGCTGCACGCCGCAAATTCTGGGGCCCTCGTTTGACACCGTGGAATATGTGCGCGAGGTCGTTAACACGGAGGTCAACTCCGCCGCCGACAACCCGCTGTTCTTCGGCGAGGACGGCGACTACTTCGCCGCCGGCAACTTCCACGGGCAGGGCGTGGGCATGGCCGTCGATTTCCTGTGCATCGCCATGTCCGAGGTGGCCAATCTCTCTGAGCGGCACACCAACCGGCTGTTGAATCCGGTGCTCTCGGGTTTACCCGACTTCTTGGTGGAGGGTAAGGGGCTTAACTCCGGCCTGATGGTGGCCCAATACACCGCCGCCGCCCTGGTTTCGGAGAATAAGGTGCTGTCGCATCCGGCCTCGGTGGACTCGATCAGCGTGTCGGCCGACCAGGAGGACCATGTCAGCATGGGTCCGATCGCGGTGCGCAAGTGCACGGAGATTCTTAAGAACGTTCGCACGGTGCTGGCCATCGAGATGATGTGCGCCGCCCAGGCCTTCGAGTTTCACGGCGGTCGCAAGCCGGGCAAGGGCACCCGGGTGGCGTACGATCTGATCCGCAAGAAGGTCCCCAGGCTGGTGGACGATCGCGTGCTCTACCCCGACATCGAGGCCATCCGCAAGATGGTGGAGGACTGCTCGATTCTGGAGGCCGTCGAAAGCGAGATCGGCCCGCTGGCCCTGGCCCGCGACATGAAGGACCTTCCGCGCCCCAACGTGCGGTTCTAATCACCCCAGGGCGCTATCCTCGTGCTCCATCACGCTTGAACTTGCGGGTGTGCCACTGCTCTTGAGCAGTGGCCTTTCGACGCTGGAAACTGCTCAAGAGCAGTGGCACCCATCGACACATGGGCGGCAACCCGCAGAATCAACCTTGACGGAACACGAGTAGGGAGGTTCCCCTTCTGTTTTCGAACGGTGAACTTGGAACGCGCAACTTCGAACTTTGAATTGGGAACTTTGAACTATTGATGCAGCAACGCCATCACTTCGCTGCGGGTGCGGGCGTCGCTGCGGCAGTGGCCGCGGACCGCCGAAGTCACCATGAGGCTGCCGGCCTTGTGGATGCCCCGGCAGGTCATGCAGGTGTGCGTGGCCTGCATCACCACCGCCACGCCCTTGGGCTCGAGCGTGTTCATAATCACGTCGGCCACCTGGGAGGTGAGCCGTTCCTGCACCTGCGGCCGGTGGGCGTACTCGTCCACGACCCGGGCCAGCTTGGAGATGCCGACGACGTTGCCGTCAGGCAGGTAAGCCACGTGGGCCTTGCCTTCAAACGGCATCAAGTGGTGCTCGCACATGGAGTGGAAGGCGATGTCGCGCAGGATGACCATCTCGTCGTAGGTCTCGGTGAACTTGGTGACCAGGTGCCGGGCGGGATCCTCACCCAGCCCCTTGAAGAGTTCCTGATACATCCGGGCCACCCGCTGCGGCGTGCGGCGTAATCCCTCGCGCTCCGGGTCCTCGCCGACCGCGAGAAGAATCTCGCGGACGGCGTTCGCAATGCGTTCGAGGTCCACTTGTCGAGCCATCAAGAAACCTCCCTTGCGCGCCACGGTACAGGCTACGTAGTGCGCCCACAATCGTCGGCGACCAAAGAAACAACCCGCGGTCGTCGCGTGACCACGGGTCGTCAGCATGCGCCCGGGAGGACTCGAACCTCCAACCTACAGATTCGAAGTCTGCCACTCTATCCAATTGAGCTACGAGCGCAACACGAAACCGCACTTTTTTATCGCGTTTGCCCGGCGGATGCAACCGGACCGTACGCGTGCCCGACCTCAATCGAACAACACATAGCGATGGAACGGCCGCGCGAACCCGGCGAACTCCTGCTGCACGACCTCGTAGCGCCCGCAGTCCCAATCGTCGCTGTAGTGGTAGAGGTAGGTCTTCTTCTTGATCGCTTCCGGCAGGGTCCGCAACTGGCTCAAGGAGGAGTGCACGGCCAACTCCTCATCACCCAGATGGACCTCGTGGAAGCAGAGCCTGGCCCGGCCCATCATCTCCCCGTAGGCCTCAAAGTCGAATCCCGTGTCACCGGAAAAGAACACCGAGGCCCTCGAAGCGCCGTCGCGGATGAGCAATCCCAACGACGGCCAATCGTATTTGGCCCCGAGGCGAACGTGGTCGGTCACGAAGGGCTGGAGCTCGTAGCGACCGGCCCAGGTGAACCGTTCCGCTTGAGCCACGTCGGTCCGAACCGGACGCGAAACAAAGTAATCCTCCAGCGTGGCCGCGCGTCCGTGGATGACCCCCAGTCCACCCTTGAGGGAGTGCTCCCACAGGTTCTCCAGGATTTCGGGCGAACTGAGCAGTTGTGGCCGCAAACCTCCCCTGACGCCCGCGAACGCGAACATGTTCAACAGGGCCAATTCCTCCAGCCCGCCGATGTGGTTGCCGTGCTGGTGCGTGATGAACACGTATCCGATCTTGGAATAATCGACCGTATCCTGCCGCTTCAGATAGCCGAAACCGGGCACCTCTTTCAATTGGTGCAGTGCCTGGGGGCCGGTGGTCCCGAAGTCGATCAGTAGTGTGGCATCGGGTTCCGGCTGCTGTTCCGGCGCGGTCGCCCAGGCCTCGAGGAGCGCGTTGGACTGAAAACTGCGTTTCGCAAAGGCGTTGCCCACGCCCAGGAAGGTCAACGTCAACATCATCCCTGACTCCGCGGCTTGGTGCCGGGGTGGCATGGCCAAGCCCACCGTCGGCGGGCGCCGCCATGCTCAAGCGTCCACCTGGTCGTTGCGTTCAGCATGGCGGTGCCCACTTTGCGGTGGGCGTGGCCATGCCACCCACGTAAAAGCTACGTCGTCCGCCCGGTAGCGTCAATCGACGGGGGCCGGTGGTTCCCGGGCCGTCTTGAATGGTGGGGGCGCGGGGCGGCGTGCCCACGCTCGCCGCCCTCACGGGCGGGGGGGCATACCACCCACCCGCGACGAACGGTTCAGGCGAACCGGGCCTTGCGTTTCACAGACACAAATCGAATCTCCACCCGCTTGTCCAGCGCGGCGGCGACCCGCCGCAACATGGAAAGCGAGTGCCCCTCATAGTCGGCATCCTCCAGCCGACAGATGACCGAAGCAGTCGTCCTGACCAGCTTGGCCAACTCACGTTGACTGAGCCCGGCTTGCGTGCGTAGGTCATAGATACGTTGGGCGATGTCCAGATTGGCGCGTTCTTCCTCGAGGGAAGCCAGGCGTTCGGGTTTTCCTTCGTAGTAGCGTCGGTGAAGGATTTCGACTGCGTCCGTCGTAGGTTTTCTCTTGTTCTTGGCCATTTTTCAGGTTTCCGAATGGGTGTAGCGTCTCGGGTTCATCTCAAACTTCTTCTTCCGGTCGATGGACCGCTCGATCTCCTCCGGCGGTACTCTTCGTTCTTTCAGCGACCCATGGGACACGACGGCAGCGCATCGTCCATGAAAGAAATACAGCATCCGGTAGTTGACGCCCCGGAAGCCCAGGCGAAGCTCATAGATGCCGTCTCGTAGGTAATCGGCTATCGGCCTTCGGAGGTCATGCCCGAACGTTCTGAGACGTTCGATCCGTGCCCGACATTTGTCCTGAGCCTTCGCAGGGAGCCCATCCAGCCAATCGAGCAACGGGACGGTTCCATCGTCCTCCCTATAGAAAACAACCTCGATCGGCGGCATCACCACCTCCTACATGTTCTCATTTTTGCGAACACAAGTCAAGTCGGTGTTCGTGAACCAACGGCTGCCATTCACGTTTCCCTGGCGTCCGGCATGCTGACGCCCGCGGGAGGCGGGCTTGGGTATCCTCTCCGCCCTCTGAGCGCGAGGAACAATCCTCCAGTGATGAGGATCACTACCCCGAACTGGATAAGAAGTCTAAGGATATTGATTGTAAGGATTCTGTTGGGGTTTATGTATTTCACGTAGAAAACCTCCCCCTGTGTGCGTGGTTTACATCGAAGAGGAGACGGGCCCGATATGTCGCTGTCAATCCAGTGCCCTACCGGTTTCCGAAACAACCACATATAAATCGGTTCGTAAGTGCTTTTCACCGCTGCGTAGATCGGTTTGGGCTGACTATAAAACTGGAGTTTCTCCCAGAGGTCAGGAGGGAGAGGTTGTCCTTGCGGGTTCGCCCTCAGTGGATCGAGTATGGATTCGATCTGCTGGGCTATCTCATCATCCGGCACTTCCTCTCTCATATGCCACGGCGGAAACGCTAGCATTGCCAGACACACCAAGCCCGCCAGAGACAGAAGCCAGCGCTGCTTGAGGGTGATCCGGTGAGACACGGGTGATTTGAAACACCAAGAAACGGCGCGCCAAGAAAGGAAAACAAAAGCGCCTCCCGTCCACAGGCCCAGAAAGACTATAAAAACTCGCCACTTGGACACCAATTCATAATCTGCGGGTAGTGACGAGGAGTACAGTAGGCTGTGCCGCAGGCACCCCGCCAAGATCACGCAGATCAAACCTCCCAGACCCAAACGACAAAGCCGTTTCCGCCGCAGCAATAGAAAGAGAATCAGCAAAACGGTCAACGCAGGCCAGTAGAAGAACAAGAATGGCACGCTGCCTCACCTCCTCTTCCTCTAGAAGTTCCCCAAGCCCGGCTCGACACTCATGGGGAACATGACAGAAAAGCAGGTTACGTAGTGCGTATGGCCCCGTCAACCGGCAACGCGCAGGGGGCTCGGTCGACTTGCTTTGTTCCAGGGCAGGCCTTATCGTACCACCGGACTCGGAAAAGGCGGAAGACGCTTATGGCGCGACGGTACATCGGGGAAATGGGGCCTGGCGAACGCATCGACGACCAAGTCTTCCTCATCGCATCCAAGGACTTACGCACTACCACCCAGGGCGGCCTGTACATCCACGCCGTGCTGGCCGATCGCACCGGCCAGGTGCCCGGGCGCATGTGGCAGGCCAGCGAGCAGATGTTCGAGACCCTCCCGGAGGGCGGCTTCGCCCGGTTCAAGGGCCGCACCGAGAATTACAAAGGATCGCTCCAATTCATCATCGAGGGCATTCGCCCCGTCAGGACCGACGAGGTCGAGCTCGCCGAGTTCCTGCCCCGCACCGACAAAGACGTGGACGCGATGTGGGCGCGGGTCACGCAAATCCTCGGCCGCATTGCCCATCCCGACCTGCGCCGGTTGGTGGATAAGTTCCTGGCCGACGAGGAACTCATGGGCCGCTTCCGCACGGCACCGGCTGCCATCACCCTGCACCACTCCTACCTCGGCGGCCTGCTCGAACACACCCTGAATCTGCTCGAATTGGCTCTGCTGGTCATCCCCCGGTACCCGGAATTGAACCCGGACCTGATGGTGGCCGGCCTGTTCCTCCACGATATCGGTAAGACGGCCGAGCTGACCTACCAAACCAGCTTCGGCTACACCGACCCGGGGCAGCTGCTGGGCCACCTGGTCCAGGCTACCCTGTGGATCGAGGAGAAGTGCGCGTTGATTGAAGCCGACACGGGTAAGCCGTTCCCCGAGCCGCTCAAGTGGGTCCTTCAGCACATCGTGCTGTCGCATCACGGCAAGCACGAGTTCGGCAGCCCCAAGCTGCCCGCGATCCCGGAGGCCATCGCCATCCATCATCTGGATAATCTGGACGCGAAGGTGAAAATGTTCCTGACCGAGATCGAGAAGGACCGCGATCCGCAGAGCAACTGGTCGAACTACAATAGGGTTCTCGAAACGAAGGTCTATAAAGTAGACGTGGCCAACCACCGTCCGGCCTGAGAAACATTCTCCATGAACTACACGCAGCTTTCCGACCGCCAGGTGCAGCACATGCTCCAGACCATTGGGGTTAAGTCCGTTGAGGATCTGTTTTCGCGCGTTCCGCCCCAGCAGCGCCTCCGCCGACCGCTGAACATTCCCGCGGGCCTGTCGGAGATGGAGTTGTTGGCCGACCTGCAGGCGTTGGCCGGTCGAAACCAGACCTGCGACGACCTGGTTTGTTTCCTGGGCGCGGGGGCCTACGACCATTTCATCCCGACGATCGTCGATCATCTGGCCATGCGCGGCGAGTTCCGCACGGCCTACACGCCCTACCAGGCCGAGGCCAGCCAGGGCTCGCTTCAGGCCTTCTACGAATTCCAGACCATGATCTGCCAGTTGACCGGCATGGAGGTGGCCAACGCCTCCCTCTACGAGCACGCCAGCGCCGTGGCGGAAGCGGTGTTGATGGCCTCGGCCGTCACCCAGCGGACGGACGTGGTGGTCTCCTCCGTGACCCACCCGGACGTGCGTGCGGTGCTGCACACCTACTTGCACGAACGCGATTTCGGGCTGGCCGAGGTGGGCCGGCGCGACGGGGTAACCGACCTCGAGGCCCTGAAGAGCGCTGTGGGTCCCTCGACTGCCGCCGTCGTGGTGCAGTGGCCAAACTTCTTCGGGCACGTGGAGTCGCTGAGCGAGGTAGTAAGGATCGCCCACGATGCCGGGGCGCTGGCGGTGGTGTCGGCCGACCCCATCGCGTGTGCCCTGTTCAGGCCGCCGGGCGAGTATGGGGTGGACATCGTGGTCGGCGAAGGGCAGCCGCTGGGCATCCCCCTCGCCTATGGAGGCCCGTACCTGGGCTTCTTCGCCTGCCGCGAGGCCTATTTGCGTAAGATGCCCGGCCGGGTGGTCAGCGAGGCCCGGGACCGGGACGGTCGCCGCGGGTTCTGCCTGGTGCTGCAAACCCGCGAGCAGCACATTCGCCGCGCGAAGGCCACCAGCAACGTCTGCACCAATCAGGGCCTGATGGCCTTGCGGGCGGCCGTGCACCTGGCGGCGATGGGCAAGCAGGGGTTGTCCGAGGCGGCCGCGCAATGCCTGGACAAGGCCCACTATGCGGCGGAGCGGATCGACCGATTGAAAGGTTACAAGCTATGCTTTGCCGCCCCGTTCTTTAAGGAGTTCGTGGTGCAGACCGAGCGCGGCGTGGAGAAGGTCTTGCAGCATTGCCGGGCCAAGAACATTCTGGCCGGTGTTCCGCTGGATTGCTGGTACCCCGACCTGGCTGATTGCTTCGCAGTGGCGGTGACCGAGAAACGCACTAAGCAGGAAGTCGACGCCCTTGTCGAGGCGCTGAGGGAGTGTTGAGAACCGGGGCGATTGACGATTGACGATTGCAGATTGACGATTCTTGGACTCGGAAACTGACGATGGACGACACGATCGGTGCACAAAGTTCGTTTCCCCTTTTGTTCGAGCGGCAGTCTACCGGCGCGTCGGCCGTGCGCTTGGCGGCTTGCGACGTGCCGTCGGTAGACCGGTCCGCCGCCCTGCCTGCCGATGCGCTGCGTGCCGAGCCGCCGCCGCTGCCGGAGTTGGGCGAACTTGAGCTCACCCGGCACTACACCGGCCTGGCCCACCGTCTGTTCAGCATCGACGAGAACTTCTATCCGCTGGGCAGTTGCACCATGAAATACAACCCGGTGGTCAACGAGCGGGCCGCTGCCTTGCCCGGCTTCAGCCAACTGCATCCTTATCAGTGGGACCAGGACGTCCAGGGTCTGCTCGAACTGCTGTATCGGTTGCGGTGCGACCTGGCCGAGATCGCCGGGCTGGCCGAGGTCTCGCTCCAGCCGGCGGCCGGCGCCCACGGCGAGATGACCGGCCTGATGCTCATCACCGCTTATCACCGCTCGCGGGGCGAGATTCGCCGCACGGTGCTCACGCCCGACACGGCCCACGGGACCAATCCGGCCTCGTGTACCATCTGCGCCCGCCGCACCGTCACGGTTTCCTCCGGCAAGGACGGGCTGGTGGACCTCGACGCTCTGCGCGCCGCGGTCGATCGGGACACGGCGGCCCTGATGATCACCAACCCCAACACCGTCGGCATCTACGACGGCCAAATCGCCGACATTGCTGACATCCTGCACGCCGAAGGCGCCCAACTCTATCTCGACGGGGCCAACATGAACGCCGTGCTGGGCATCGCCCGGCCGGGCGACGTCGGGGTGGACGTGATGCACTACAACGTGCACAAGACCTTCAGCACCCCCCACGGCTGCGGTGGGCCGGGCGCCGGGCCGGTGGCCGTAGCGAAGCACCTGGCGCCGTTTCTGCCCCACCCCCAAATCGCCAGGCGCGTCGACGGCACGTACTACTGGGACCACGTGCGCCCGCAGTCCATTGGCAAGGTGCGCTCCTTCTACGGTCAGATCGGCATATTGGTCCGGGCCTACGCCTATATCCGCGCCCTCGGTCACGATGGACTGAAGAACGTCGCCGAGAAAGCCGTGCTGGCGGCCAACTACGTGGCGGCGCGCATCAAGGACCGGTACCCGCTGCCCTTCCCCGGGCCTTACGCCCATGAGTTCATCACCATCCCCGATTTCGAGGGTTTGGACGTCCATGAAGTGGACTTCGCCAAGCGACTGCTGGATTATGGCATTCATCCGCCGACCATGAGCTTCCCCGTGGCCCACTGCCTGATGATCGAGCCCACGGAGACCGAGTCGCTGGAGACGCTCGACCGTTTTTGCGCGGCGCTGCTGCGGATGGCCGACGAGGCCCACGAGCGCCCCGAACTGCTGCGCGAAGCGCCGCACCGCACGCCGGTACGCCGCATGGACGAAGTCGCCGCCAACCGCAAGCCCAAAGTGCGCTGGACACCTAAGAACGTCTAACAAGACCCCTCTCCCCCTCGGGGGGAGAGGGCAGGGTGAGGAGGAGTGCTCGGGGAACTCGACCCTCCCCCTACCCCCTCCCTCGCAGGGAGGGGGTTTTGTTAGACGCTCCAAGTAGCTCGGGCAAAGATAGAGCAAATACCGTAACCGGTCACCGACGATCGGCCCTTGAGTGAACCACGGCGATCAACTATAAGAGGGCCGGCGTGGCCGTTTTGGATGTCGAGGAAGTATGGTCCGCAAGCACGGACCCTACGAGCCCCGCTGGCGGGGTGGGCGGTCACGGCGGACGGATTGTGCTTCTTGATCTCTTGCGGTCGAACATGCGCGCCAGTGGCGCGCATCTTTCGGGTTGGGGGCGAAGCCCGTTTGGGGAGGTAAACGATGGCAATTCTGTCGATCTTCTTCATTCTGATTTCGGCGATCGTGCTCGGTTTGTTCAACTTGGGCGCGCCGTCGCCGATCTGACCGGTGCCCGTCGCCGCGGCGCAGGGACCGGCTGGGACAGCCGCGGTCTCGCGTGACTGATCATTTCGTAGTGAGTTGGATCGCTTGGTTCCAGTCCGCGTCCGGCGGGGTCTGCAAGCATCGGGCGATCTCGGTCAGATACAACTCGACGGCCGGGTCGTGCGTTGCATCCTGCACGGAGGAGGTAAAGGTCTGCTGCGCCTCGACAAACCGGCGTTCCTGGAACAGCGCGACCGCGCCGGCGAACCACCTCGCGTGGGCCAGGCGCTGCTCGTCCACCTCCGCGCTGCGGCCGAGCAACTCATGGACCGAAACCGCCCGGGCTTTGCCCTTGACCTGCACCTTACCCAGCGGGCGGAACTCGAAGCCCTCCCCCACCCCGTCCCGGCACGCTTGCGAAACGATGACTCGCGTACCAAAGACCTTGTTGGCCGGTTCCAGCCGGGCCGCCAGGTTCACCGTGTCGCCGATGCAAGTGTAGTCGATCTGGTTTTCACTACCGAACTCGCCGACGTAGGCCGTCCCGGTGTGAATGCCGCCTCGCATGACCAGCGTGCCAAACACTTCGGCGTGGGGTCCGTCGGCTTGCTCGCTTTTGAGTCGGCCGAGCGCTTCCACACACCGCAACGCCACCTCGCAGGCGACCGCCGCGTGCCGCTCGACGGGCAACAGCGGCGCGTTGAAGAACGCGAAAATCCCGTCACCCATGAATTTGCTGAAGGCGCGGTACGGCACCAGCACCCCACTCATGCGCTCGAGGTAGCGATTCAGGATCGCCTGAGTGTCGGCCGGACCGAGGCGCTCGCTGAGCGTCGTGAACCCTTGCAGATCGCTGAAATAGCAACTGACCTCGACGGGCTTGGGTGAGAGATCGAGCCGCCCGGGCCGCCGAATGATCTCGGCGGCGATCGCCGGAGAGGTACTGCGGCCGAGCGCCCGGGCCAGGTTGCGCTTGTGCCGTTCCTCAGTGAGTTGGCGGTACAGGGTAATGAACGCCCAGGCGACAAACACGGCGACGACGGTCACCACGGAGGCGACGATGTAAACGCTGCGATAGAACAGCGCCACCCCGCCGCCAAGCAGCAGGGCCATGACCAGACCCACCGAGATCAGGCTCACCCAGGGCCCCCGCGAACTGGTGATGAGCGTGACCACCAGTCCGGCCAGCACCAGCAGCACGAGGTTCAGCCAGCGCGGGGCGACTTCGGGAAATCGGTTCTGAATGAAGGTATTGGCGACGTTGGCGTGGGCCATCACGCCCGGCATGTTCTCGAAGACCGGCGCGTTGACCATGTCCGCGACCGCGGCCGCGGTGTACCCGACCAGGCACAGCTTGTCCGCGATGAGCGGGCGAAGCTGATTGATAATGTATTCGTTGCGCCGTGCGAGATCGGCGTTCTTGCGCTCGATGTCCGCGCGCAGATGTCCCCCCACCAGGTCATCTGCCAGTGAACGATGGAGGGCGAACTCGGCTGCCTCCTCGGGTGACTCAGGCTCCAGGCCGGCCATGGACTTCACGGTAAAGGCCAGCCAATCGAGGGTGGCCTGCTCGATGCCCGCGAGGCGGGTCTCCAACTCCTGCGCGTCTACGGTGGGGGCTTGCGGCGGCGCCGGGCGACCCCGGCGGAAGGCGTTGCGCGTGCGTACGAGCAGCGCGTACTCGGCATGGGCCGCGGGCTGCTCCGCGAACCGGGCCTCCACCGCCCGGGCCATGCGCAGGTCGAGGAGCGTCCCGTTCCGCCGGATGCTCTCTCGGTTCAGCGCGACCTCCATCACGCGCGTGACCGCGACGTGCCGGAAGCTATGCTCCCATTGCGGCTGCGCGCGGTCGATGTGCCAGTTCAGCACGGCCAGACCGTTTTCATCGAGGCGGAGGCGCCAGGTCCGCACCCCGCGGCGGTCTGACATGGTCAGATAACCGGCGTGATCCATCGTGAATGAATGGTCGTCGATGTCCAGCCGATCGCAGACCACCGCAAAGCCCAATTGCTTGACCAGCTTGCCCTCGACGTTGATCAGGATCGGCACGCGGCGCAGCACCCCGCCGGTCTGGTCTTTCTCGAAGGTCACCAGCCCGGGGCAGCGAGCCGCGGCGGCCAGCTTGTCCAGCGGCGGGGTGACGTCCCAGCCCTGGGGAATCCGGCCGACGAGTGCCGCGGGCACCGCCGGAGCGCGCGACAGGATGATCTCCAGGGCCCGACAGGCGCGATACGCGCGCAGCAGCTCCTGCTTCGCGGGGGAATCCTGGTCGTCGCGCAAGCCGGGCAGAAAGCGGGCGCGCACCTCCGCAAACGCCGCGTCCGGATGGGCCTGCAAATAATTTGCTACCAGCCGCCGGGCGACAAAACGCTTCATCTCGGCCAGGTAGCTGTCGATCAACTCGGGCGAGATGCTGATCCGGGAGGCGACCTGCTCCAGTTCCAACGTAAAATCGTCTTGAAGCACGCTGAGGATGAGCCCGCGATGGTAAAGGGCTTCTACATCGACACCGGCCGGGGAGCCGAGGCGGTCGGCGAGTTCGTGGGGGAATACCGCCGGCCTCTTGCCCACCAGGTCCGCCGCTGCCGTCAACAGTTGGGGCACCGACACGCCCGGTTTGGACAGGCGGAAGAACATGGCCGGGTAAACGTTGCCGGCCTGGCGCATGGCTTCGGCCAGCAATGCGTCATCCTCAATCGCGTCTTCGAGGGTGATTTCGCCGAGGACGGTCGCCGCCGGGTCCACGTCGTGGTCCGGGGTCAACGCGGGGTGTTCGAGGCGCGGGGCCATCGGTTCGGAGAGAACCACGTCCAGCAGGACGGCGGCAGCCCCGAGTTCATGGAGCAGATCGACCAGTTCGGCGTGGAGGCTCCGCGGCCAAGGCCAGCGATGCACGCGCTCCAGCGCGAAATCGTTGATGTCGATCATCACGATATCGCCTGAGGCGTCGATGCGGTTGACGTGCTTGAACTGCCAGTCCGCGGCCGCCAGCACCAGCCCGTCCAACGCGCCCCCCCAGTAGAGCAGTGCGGTCGCCAGGGTCACCGCGACGCCGACCGCTATCCCCCAAGCTCTGCTCTTGATCCCGAGCCACGTCATGGACGGCACAGCTTCCGGCTTCCCAAGGGTACGACCCACCGGGGACACGTTGCGCGGGGCCGTCACTCGACTGTGACGGAAGCCGCGTCGGCGAATTCGCGCTGCGACCACGCGAAGATCAAACAGCCCACCAGGTAAACGGCGGCACCGAATTGCATCGCGTGGCTGAAGCCCGCCGCCGAGCTGAGGATGATACAGACCACGGTGCCGACCACCGTGGCGCAGGCGTTGATGCCCCAGGCCCACGGGGCCAGCTCGGGGCGGCGGCGGTCCACCAGCCGCAGTCCTGAAGGGAAGGGCATCCCCATCAGGAACCCGAGCGGCGCCACCAGGCCGACCGCCGCAAGGCAGCGGTGCAGGTGAGACAAGCCCAGCATCCGATCCAGCAGGGCACTAAACTCGAACGAGCCGACCAGCACCAACACTACCAGGACGGGAATCACGCAACAGATGAGCCGGAACGGATTGGCCGTCAGACGCTCGGAGACCAGACTGCCCAGCCCCGAGAACAGCAGGATGGCGAACAGCATAACGGCCATAGAGTACGCCGGCCCGCCGAGAAACACGGTGAATTTCTGGAGCAGGGCGATCTCAATCGTGATGAATCCCAGCCCCAACGCGGCGAAGTAAGAGAAGATGCCCCCCCGCCCGCCGCTCCGGGCCGCCGGTTGCCGGCGGCGATACAGAGGGTAGAGGATGAAGACTCCGCTAAGAAGCACGACCTGCGCCAGGCTGGCCAGGATGATGGTCACGGCCACCGGCATGGGGTTCGGACCCCGGCGGACTTCTCCGAAAGGCCACAGCTCTCCCCAGCGATAGAACTGGAAGAAGAAGGGCCGGTCGTCGGTGGCGGGAGCGACGTCCAGCGGGTGTTCGGCGATCAGCTTGGCACGCTGTTGGGGCGTGGCCTGGATGTAGGTCGTCAAGTTCCCGGACAGCTTGCGGAAAGGATCGTAAACGACCTGGAACCCGAGCGACTCGGCCCAGCGGGCCAACGTCGCCGCCTCGGTCCGCGTGAAAGGAGACCGTTTAATCAGGGTCTGGCCCCAAGGGATCGGGTGTGCAGTCCCCAGCCCCTTGCCGGACAAGACCATGAGGTGCGCCGCCGGTCGCTCTGCGCCCTGGGCCGCCAGGGCCTCAACGGCAGTGATGGCCAGCTTGAGCGTCTCTCGCGGGGGGGTCAGCAGAGGTCTGGAGAAGTTCACGATGCCGTCCGGCTTGAGGTGGGCGAGGTATTGGTCAAGCGCTTCGCGCGTGTAAATGAAGTTTTCGGTCAGGGCGTAGGCCCCCGCCGCCAGGGCCGTGAAGGTGTCCACGCCGCTCAATTGGATGACGTCGAAGCGGCGTGCGTCGCGGGTCAGGAAGTGTCGGCCTTCGGACACCACCAGTTCCACGTCGTCCCGCTGGAATACGCCCCGGGCGAAATCTGCGTACCGCCCCCGAATCAATGCAATGGTGTGCGGATTGATGTCCACACCCACGACGTGTTTCGCCCCGTGGTACAGCGCGATCATGATGTCCACGCCGCCCCCACAACCGATGACCAGCGCCTCCGCATCATTTTTGATGAGATAGGGCGCGCCTTGCAGATACTGTCCGAGGACGGCGGTCTCACCCAGCGTCGCGGCAGGCCGGATGATCCCCGTAAGCGCGTCCCCGTCCTGATAGATGAATCGCGTTTCGGTCGGAGGGTCCTGGCACAGCGTGGACAGGGCCCCGCCGAACGAGCGGTACTCCTTGCGAGGCCGGGTTACGTCGATCCGCGTGATCGGGTGCCATTGGATCAATTCCACCAGGTGCTCTTGCCGGAACATGACCTTGTCCGGCGGCACGTAGAGCGGGAGACACTCGGTGTAGGCGATCACCGCCGTCAACAGAACCGTTGCCAGGAAGCCACCCGTGTAGAGCAGACGTCGATAGATGCTGGAAATGGCGGCGACCAGCAGGCCCAAGGCGCCGACCGCAAAGCAAGCGGCGATCCCCCCCAGCCGGTTGATGGCGACGATCGCCATAAGGCATCCCAAGGCTGCGCCCACCAGGTCCGCGAAGTACACCCGGTTAATGGCGTCGCCGGCCCGACTGATGATGTGACCGATGCAGCTCCCGGCGAAAAAAAAGGGCAGGCCTGCCGCTACCACGATGAACAGAAGCGACAACAGTTGGCTGTAGTCTCCGTAAAACGCCATGTCCGTCGGGTAGAAATGGATGCGGGGAATGAACAAGACCGCGCCGATGGCGGCCAGTCCAAACCAGCCCGCGTTCCGGGCCACAAAATCGTCGGCCGTCGCGGGGCGGTCGGCCGGCGGGCGCGCCGTCAAATAGGTGCCGGCCGCACCGAAACCCAGCAGGGCCACACTGATCACCAGGTAGGTAAAATGATAGAACATGATGAAGGAGAAGACGCGCGTCAGCGCCACTTCCAACATCAACACGGACATCGCCAGCAGAAAAACCTGGACGCTTCGCATGCGAAGGGGAGCTGTCATGGATGCCGCGTACGTAGCCCGGTGCCGACGTGGGAGGCCGGGTGGAATGCTTTCCGCTGCGTTTCGGGCACGAGCACGTCAAAAGTGGGGCCCAAGCCGAAGTTGCCCTCGGGACGCACTACAAACGACGGCCGCAGCACGAGCGTGTCCAGCAAGCGCTGCCGGACGCCGCTCGAGTCGGGCGCCCCGGGGGCCAGACCTCCGCCCCGGCGACCCGAGAAGCCACGGGTTTCAGATCCCAGCCCCGGACCCAGGGCGCCGAAACCACCGGGGTTGTCGACGGAGAAGTCCGAGTCCGACGGCGTGATCGTCTCCGCGGTGAAGAATTGTACCGCGCGGTTGAAGATGTCCTGCTTGACCCACATGGCGCCGATGTTCGAATGGTCGGCGTATTCGTGTGGGCGGACCAAGCGCCGCTGGTCGGTCAGCTTCTCCAGGGCTTCCACCAAGCCCGATTCCGCCAGTGAGACCCGAAAGCGTCCGGTGTACGGTTCGACCCAGAACTCCCACCCTTCGGTGCCGCGCTTGGCCAGGGTCGCCACGGTGGAATCGACCACAAAATCGCTGCGCACCGGGCCTTCGCTGGTCCCCCCGCGGACCGCACCATAGCCCAAACCCAACCGGATGGTCTCGGTGTTCGCCTCGCGGTAGAACTGCTCGATGCCGGCGAGCGTCGAGCGCTTGATCATCACTACGGTGTTGTCCCCGAACCGCAGAATGACGTGGGCACGCAGACCGGTCCGAATCTGCGTCCCGCCCCCCAGCTTCTCGCCCTGCTGCACGGGGGCCCACTTCACGGCCGCCGGGTCCGCACTTCCGGCCGCGACGGTCGAACGCTCGACCACTCCCCTGACTTCAATCACCTCCGCAGACAGGTCTTGACCCTCGGCCGGTTGGGTAGCGGGCTGGTCCGTCGCACCAACGGGTTTCATCGCGGGCGGTGCCGACGCCACCGGAGGATCAGCCGGCTGGACCGACCCATACACCGCACCGCATGCCCCGCAAAGCACGACGATAGCGATGATCCGGGCAGCGCTGTTTCTCATCATCCGTTCATACCCCTCGTTGTATGAGACCGGCCTTCGGGCCGGGCGGCGGTGGGTGGCATGGCCACGTCTTCGTGGCCAGGTCCTTCCCTCCGACATGCCCACCCCAAGCGGTGGGCATGCCACCCAGCCGCCCTTCGCGTTCCAGGTATTCGGCCGCCTTGGTGATGGCCGTAAGCAATTCGCCCCCCGCCACTGCGTGATACGGCATCCCATAGGGAAGCATCTCATGCCAGGTCGCGGTCCGCAGCGCATAACGGCGGTCGCCTAACCCCCAGGAGCCCAAGAGGAAGTCGTTCAGCCCACCCGGCAGCTTACAAATCTTCACGATCATGTAGGCCAGCGTGCCCTTGTCCAGAAGATCGTCGGCCTGGAGCCCCCACGCCTCGCGCACAATCCCGCGGTCTACCAGGAGTGCCCGGCGCGCCTCGAAATTCCCTGCGGAATCCTCCCCGTCGGCCAAGAGCAGCATCGCGTGCAAGCCTTCGTCTACGCTGACCGTGGGCACCCCGCTGAGGTAGTGGACAAACTCGATCTCGTTCAGGGTATTATGGTCCTGGGCCGGCTGATACGTGCGTTGGGGGGCCGCGCAGCCGCTCGTTACGCCGAGAACGGCCGTCACCACCGCCAACGCTTTGAGGCTGCCTTCGCGTAACATCAGAACCGCCACGTCATCCCGACCAGAAAGAACGTCCGCGTGGTCTGGTCGCTGAACGCATCTCCTGGAAAAAACACGCCGTACCGGGTGGTCCACGCCAGGTCCGGCGTAATGTCCCAGTTGGCGAAATAGTCCATTTCCCATCCCAGGTAGCCCGAAGTCTCGTCCGCCGTGAAGTCGGAAACGGCGGCACTGCGCCGCTGTTTGTAGTACAAAAACCAGTTCGTGCCCAGTTCCAGGTGGCGGAAAAACGCGCTGCTCTCAAACGGGAAGAAAGAGGCACCGGTCCGCCAGACGTGGATGTTGCTCAGCGTCGGCGCGAAGGACAGACCCGTGTCCCGCCAACCGAAAGCGTTGAAACCGCGGTCGGTGTGATCGTTGCGGTTGCCGCCGACGGCGTTGCTGGGGTTGCCCAGGCGGTCCGGATCGCCGCTGGCGAACATGTATTCCAGCGACGCCCGTGGACTCCATTTCACGTCAAACAGGTATTCCAACGCCGCGTCGAACCCCCAGGCCCGGATCACGTCCTGGCGCAGAAACCGCCGATCGCCGTAGCTTCGCCCGCTTTCGTAGACCCATTCGGTGGAATAGCGCAGGTTCCTGACCAGCTCACCTTCGGAGCCGAGACCCACGTAGAACGAGTCATAATCGTAATCCTGCAGCGGATGCCAGAACGCGTCGTGGCTGTGGTCGCGTTGCCACAGCACGTAAGCGAACGGTTCGTGGCGCTCGAAGCCGGTGTACCGGGTCTCGACCCCGAAAAACGCCCGCCGCGTCCGTTCCACGTACCGAGATGAATCGAGCTCCTCGCTGCTGCCCACCGTGCGACCGACCAGCCCGGTGACTACGAATTTCTTGTATTCACTCCGCAGCCACACCTGGTCCAACGGGGTTGAGAATGCATACCCCGTGCCGAACGTCGCCAGGTCACGGCCGATCTTGAACGTGAGGTTGTAGTCGACCTGCCGGTGCGCATAGGCCCGCATCGCACTCCGCAGATCAAACTGATAATAGCCGCGTTCCAGGTTCGGGCCTTCCCAATCGTTGTCGTTGCCGTCGAAGGAATCACCGGTGTTGAAATCGAGGAAGCTCAGCCGGGTGCGCGTGTAGATGGTATGCGCACCCTCGTCGAGTCTCAGGTTCGTCCACACCCGCAGGTCGTGACGCCGGAAGGTCCGCGAGCTGTTCACCCCGTCGTCGTAGAGAAACAGATGGAAGCTGTACCACCCGCCGTAGTCGAAATCAACGCCTTGGGTCGCGGGACGTTGCTCGGCCGCCTCGCGGCGCACGCGCTCATCCGTCTGGCGCTGCTGATTCAGAAAAGCGTCCGGCTCCGACCGGCCCTGGGCCGAAGCCGAGAGACTCGCCGCCAGCACGGCGCCGCCAGTGAGAATCCAATAAACCTTGGACCGCAAAAGAGGATAAGTCCGCTGAGTCCGCCGCGGGAAGTAGGATACCGCTATCGGGGGCGGACTCGTTGGACTGATCCCTTTTTTCCGGCTGAGCGCCATTCGCGTGTCCCGCCCATCCTACGCTTTGCCGTCCTCCGCAACGGCGCCGGCGAAGGCCCCATGCCGAGGAGCCCCGCTCCGTCGTATCCTGGCCGCAGGCCGGTAAGACGTCAAGTCACGCCCCAGCGCACGTCGCCGGGGCGGAGGACCGGGTCGCTTCCCAGAAGTTCACCAGGTCGATGCGCGTGACGATGCCCGCAATGGCGCCCCCCCGCGTCACCATGACCCCGCTGTGGCCCGACATCAACAAGCGGTAGACCTCGCTCACGTCGATGTTGAGTTCGACCTGG
>JAZDKM010000016.1:0-30061 GCA_043803085.1 Planctomycetota bacterium | reverse complement strand
CGCCAACTCAGCGCGCCAAAGCCGGCCAACGCGCCGACGACGAGGGCCACCGAAGCAATCAGGTTGACGGTGCCGCCGAACCCGCTGGCGATCCGAGCGGGATCGCGCTGCTTGAAGACCGGCATGCGCGCCCCGATGCCTACGGAAAGCCCGCACAGGCCGACACAGATCGCGAAGGTGATCCCCAGATGGATCAGGCCTTGGAGAACGCGAGCGTGAAGCCTTCGTCGCCGTTGATCGCCGGCCGCCGAACGGTGGCCGCAGAGGTGGCTTATCCGAACTGGGATGCGGGCCGGCCAGAGGCAAGCAACGTCCGGCGCAGTGCCCTCCACAGCGCGCACGCGAAGAACCCGGCGAGAAGTATCGGCAAAAAGTGCCATCCGTAATACCAGATGACGACCCCCGGACGATTCCGAAGGGCTTCCCTGTACCCGAGTTGTTCAACCAGATTGAGCGCCCAGAGTGACGGCCAGAACAGCTTGCTATCGGCTGCGAGCAAGAACAGGCCTGCCAGCGGAAGCGTCGCGCCTCTGAGCCGGCTCCTAACTGCGATACAGGTCACCAGCCCGATGATGAGCACCGCAGCCGTGCACGCGAAATCGAACCGATCCGTGGGGCTCCAAGTCATGGATGCACCTGCTAGGATTAGTCTCCAAGACCGTGCTGAATCTCGGGCGCAATGTCCTCAAAACCGACTTGCTGACGCCACTGCATCAACTGCTGTTGGCACTGCCTCTCGTCCCAGCCCGGCTCGTTATAGTGGACTTTGGGGTGACCGCCCCCTCCGGCGGTCCAGGCCGTCCCGATACGATCCCCCCGTCGGTCAAAGATACCCACCTGGAAACAAGCCGGGCCGGAGAGGGGGAGGTCCGCGGCGAGGGTCTTAGGCGGGTCCTGGGCGGTCCAAGCCGGCCGAAGATCGTGCCAGGCGATCCACCCCATCATCACCGCCCAGAAAACGACGATCGCCGAAGTACCGATCCGCGCGCTCATGGTGGACGGACACCTGGGTTCCTAAGATCATGTTGCGGACATTCGATTGTAGGGAACGGGCCACCGGCGGGTCAAATGCCGCCGGTCCCCATGACAACTGCCGACAGAACACCCGGGTGAGCGAGCACGGAGCCAAGAAACGCCGGCGGAAGTGGATCGTCAAGGCGCTGATCGGCGTCTCGCTGGGGCTCTTGGCGGCGGCCGCAACGCTGTGGCTCATCGTACATCACGTCCCCGCATGGTACGAACCGGTCCACGTGGCCGAAGACCGGTTGGATGAGGTGCGGGCGGAGGCCACCCGGGCCTACAACCGCTTCGGCGACGGGGCGGCCCGGCGCCAACTGTTTGAATTGACCCTCGACGACCGCCAGGTGAGCGAGTGGATTGCCGCGCGGGAGCGTATTTGGCCGGAATCCGCAGCTTGGGTTCCACCCTGGGTGAGCGACCCGATCGTCAAGTTCCAGGATGGGCATATTTTGGTGGGGGCGCGCTTGGATGCTGAGGGACGGCAATTCATCGCGGGCGCACACCTGGTCATCGAATTGGGGAGCGATGATATTCTGGTGGTACGTCTGGATCGGGTCACCGCCGGCTCGCTGCCCGTGCCGCTGCGGACGCTGGCCGGTCCGCTCGCACGCCTCTTACGCCTCGAGGGGCGAGACCTGGATACGTTACCTGCTCCGATAGCCGACGCGGCGCAGTACTTCCGCGGCTCCGAGCCGACGGTGGTCCTGTCCCAGGGTCTGCGCCGGGCCAATCGTTTCATCTGGGAGAACGGGCGGCGGCCCTACCGCATTGCGGAGATTCAGATCGGCGAGGGGAAGCTCACGTTGACGATCGAACCGCTGTAACGTGCAGGATTGACCGCGGAGTACCTAGCGCGGCCTCCGGCCGCAACCAAAATAGCCACGAAAAAGCACAAAAGGCGCAAAAAAGAGATGATGAACTCAAGCGGGTTTCTTGCGCTTCTTGGGCCTTTTCGCGGCTGATATTCTTCGCGGCCCGCGGAGATTCTGGAGGATAGCAGTGCAGAGGGAGGGTTTATTGCGAATTGCAGGTTGAAGGGCCGACCGATGCTCCGCCCCATGAGCGAAGCGGAACCCCCAGGCTTTGTGCCTGCGGGTTCCGCCTCGTGTTTCTACGGTAAGGTACCGAGACCAGTCGAATCTCAGCCCGCCAGGAACGCCGCGATGGCGTCCACTTCCTCGTCGGTCAGATCGACCGCGTTGTGGGTCGCCGACTCCAGACCCGTAGACAACTCCGCAGCGCTTAATCCCGTGATGTCCGGGGCGGACCCATCGTTGCCGTTGTCCCCGTGGCACATGGAGCAGCCGCTGCCATAAAGTGCCTCACCGTCCGGCGGTGGGGTGACGTTGTCGTTTTCGTTAGCCGGCGGCGTCACGTTGTCGTTCTCGTTGGCCGGCGTGTTGGCATTTTCGTTCCCCCCATCGTTGTCGTCTTGGCACCCCACACTGCCATACACGACGAACATCGCCAAAGCGGCACCGAGGAGGCCATACGGAACCATACTCCATAAGGTACGTCTTTTCATGGTCACATTACTCCTTCTTGAATTAACTGAACCGGGCGCGAGCGCGCCACCCACACCACGCCAGCGCATTGTGAACCGACCTACGTGTCTTGGCAAGACCCTTTTTCAGGTTTTTGCGTCCACGCGGGCCCGACCTACCACGCTCCGGCGACCCCACCCCCTGGCAGGCGGTTACATGGCGAGGAAGTTCGCCAGCAACTGTCGGCCCTGCTCAGTCAAGAAGCTCTCCGGATGAAACTGCACACCTTCGACGGGCATCTGCCGGTGACGGATGCCCATGATCTCCTTGCGGTCCGTCCACGCACTCACTTCGAAGACCGCAGGCAAAGAAGAAGCTTCGACGGCCAGCGAGTGATAGCGCGTGGCGGTGAAGGGGTTGGTCAGCCCGCTGTAGACGCCTTTGCCATCGTGGAAGATCGGACTGGTCTTGCCGTGCATCAGCCGTTCGGCCCGCACGATGGCCCCGCCGAAGGCCTGGGCGATGGCCTGGTGTCCCAGGCACACCCCGAGAACAGGAATCTTGCCGGCGAAGTATCCGGCGGCCTCGACGCTGATCCCGGCCTCGTTGGGGGTGCACGGTCCGGGTGAGATAATCAGGTGCGTGGGATGGCAGGCCTCGATTTGCTCGACGGTGATGGCGTCGTTGCGATGCACCTCGACCGTATGTCCGCGCTCCAATTCCCCGATACGATGCACGAGGTTGTAGGTGAACGAGTCGTAATTGTCGATGATGAGGATCATGGCCACGCAGAATACCCCGCGTCCGTCCGGCTCGCAACGGACGCCCCCTAGCAGCCCGTGGTGAAGGTGGCCAAGGGCGGGGTGGCACGGGCATCTTGCCCGTGGAAACACAGGCTGGAAGCCTGTGCCACAACTTCTGCCACGGGCTGCTAGAGAGAGGGTGGGGCCGTGACGGTGCAATGGTTACTCTTTGAAAGCCGCCTCGCGCTGCTGGCGCTGCTGTTCCTCGTTGAGTTCGTCCTGCTCTGGATCTGGGCTCGATGGCGGACGCGACGCTCTCGGCGGCTGGCTTTGGGCGGCTTGGTGGCGGGCGGTCTCCTGCTGGCGCTCCAACCGTTGGTGGTCACCGACCGAGAGAGGATCATCGCCGTGTGCAAAGAGATGGCCTACGCCATCGAAGACCGGCAGATCGACCGCGTCGGGAGACACATCGCGTCGGAGTTCGAGGTCGGGTCCATCGACCGCGAAGCGTTGTTGGGGTCGCTTACCCGCGTGCTGGCTCGCGTCCACGTGGAGAAACCGCGTTTGAGCGGTTTCAGGGTCTCGGTCGCGGGTCTCGAGGCGCGGGCGACGTTTCAAGCGCGCTGCCGGGTAGCGAACTCGGAGTTTGTCCAAGAAGGCATGCTCTCCGGGTGGGAGTTGACCTTCCGGAAGGTGGACAACCGCTGGCAGGTGATCGCCATCAAACCGCTACCCACGCCCATGTTTCCGCACCACTCGTTGGACCAAGTCCTGCACGCGGGCCTGTAGGGCGAGATGGGGCGATCGTCGTTATCCGACCGGCTGAAAAGCCGGTCCCACAGTAATGGACTGGAAAGCCGGTCCCACGGCAAGGTGAGAGCAGTTCTCGGGAGGTCACCGGCCCAGCGTGGCAATGTCGTCCGCGGTAATCTTGCTCGACGGCTTATCCAGCTTCCGGCTGAGCCAGGACATGACGTCCGGCGTGTAGGGCAAGCTGCCGCGCTTGACGGTCTCCATCATGCGGGCGTCGCGCCGGACGCGTTCCCCATGCTTGCGCGGCGCATTGGCCAGCTTTTGCTTTATCGCGTCGGCCTGTCTTTGGTCCAACCTTAGCCTTCGATGACCCATGGTCGTGCTCCTGCTGATGTTCGCAAAGAGCAGGTATTGTGCAAGAATCCGCCGGATGGTCAAGGGGGAGGCCCGAGTTCCGAGTTCCAAGGGTGCGGCCAGGTTTTGTGGCAACCGGGTCCCGGGAGGATGGAGAAGGTCCTGGTGCCCTCCTCGCCTCTAACAGCGTGTGTGACAAGGGGAGGGACACGATGACGCCATTCCACGCGGGTGGCATGGGTCTGGTCCGCCTCGGAACGAGGCGAGCCAGACCCGTGCGCCATGACCTTCCGGGCCTCATGCACGGGTCCATTACCGGCCTCGCCGTGGGCTCGGCCCGTAACGGACCCATGCCACCCCGCGCTACACACCTTCGCACACACCCTCTAAGGAACGGTCCCGGCTTGAAACTGGGGATTCGGAACGTCGGGCGCGGAGAACGCCGCGCGGTTTGACCACCGGGGATGCCGTCCGTACCATCATTTATAGGTCTCAGGGCCGGCGGGAAACCGTATGAAGCCGCGTCGTCCAACCCGACAGGTCATGGTGGGGAGTGTGCCGATCGGCCGGGGCGCCCCGATCAGCATCCAATCCATGACCAGCACCTACACCTACGAAGTCGATAAGACCGTGGCGCAGATTCGCGCGTTCGCCGCCGCGGGGTGCGACCTGGTGCGCGTGGCCGTACCCGAACGACGCGACACCGAAGCCCTGCCGGATATCCTGCGGCAAGCGCCCGTGCCGATCATCGCCGACGTACACTTTCATTACCAACGGGCCCTGGAGGCCGTCGAAGCCGGCGTCCACAAAATCCGACTGAACCCAGGCAACCTCGCCGACCGCAAACAGGTGGACCGGGTGATCGCCGCGTGTCGAGAACGCCGCATCCCCATTCGCGTCGGGGTGAACGAGGGTGGGATCGTCGAGCGCAAAGACAAGGTGGTGAGAGCTACCGAGAAGGCCTTGCTGGCCGAAGACAGACACCATCTGGTTGACCTGATGGTCCGCAAGCTCGAAGAATACCTGCGCCTTTTCGACGAGAATGATTTTTCCGACGTGGTGCTCAGTGCCAAGAGCATCGACGCCGGGCTGGTGATCGACGCCTATCGGGCTCTCTCCGAGCGTTTCGATTATCCGCTGCACCTGGGCGTTACTCACGCCGGGCCGCCGGAAACCGGGCGCATCCGCTCCATTGCCGCGTTGTCGGCCCTGCTGGCCGACGGCATCGGCGATACCCTGCGCATCTCCTACGCTACGGAATCGGTCGAGGAGGTCACGGACGCGAAGGAGCTGCTCTGCGCGCTCGGTCTGCGAAAACGCGATGCGCCGGAACTCATCGCCTGTCCGACCTGCGGCCGCATCGAGATCGACCTGCTCAAGCTCGTGGCCGAGGTGCGGCAGAAGCTGGCTTCGATCAAGACGCCGGTCAAGGTGGCGGTGATGGGCTGCGTGGTCAACGGGCCCGGCGAGGCCGAAGGGGCCGACGTGGCGGTCTTCGCCGGGAGGGGCCGGGGCGTGATCTACGTCCAGGGCGAGCAGGTCCGCACAGTGAACGAAGCGGAAATGCTGGACGCCCTGTACGAAGAGGTGGTCCAGTTCGCCGCGCGCGTCGAGCGCGGCGAAGCCCAGTTGAGCCACGGTGCCGTCACCATCGCCCCACCCGATCCTCTGCCGATTCACAGGTAAGGCATGGTGGGCTCGTCCGTGGGCGCCGATTTGGTCTGCACAGCATCTTTGGCCCGCACAGCGGACCCTACTTTGTGGCCGTACCGATGAGGTGCGGTCCGACGACCATGTAAGGCAACGTCAGGCGCGTGCAATTCAGGCGAGCAAAACCTGCATGGCGAACAAGCTCCTCCGTGTCGCGGTCTGGATAGCAGCCGTCGGCCAGCCTCCGCCAAATCGGGCGGACGAATCCTTGCAGGCGGCGTTGCCGGCTGCGGGGCGGGGCGGCGACGTGCTCGATGAAACAAAACCGCCCGCCGGGTTTGAGGACCCGCTTTATCTCGGCCACCACCCTCGCCGGGTCGGAGACCGAACACAAAACGTGGGTGGCCACGACCGCATCAAAAGCGCCGTCCGCGAAGTCAAGCTGCTCAGCGGCAGCGCGCCGCAGGGTGACGCCGAGTCCGAGTTTGCCAGCCTCTTTCATCAAGTATGGGTGCATGAACGGGTTAGGCTCGACGCCCGTCCAGCGAATGCCCGGCGGGTAGTACGCGAGGTTGATGCCGGTGCCGGGACCGATCTCCAGCACGTCGCCCTGCACACCGGAAAGAAGTCGCCGACGGTGCTCGGTCAGGTGCTTGTCGTATTTCGAAATGCAATGGGCATGTACCCACGCGAAAACGCGCTTGCATACGCCCGCTGGTTCCACGACGCACGACCCCATCGGCAGACTCCCGCTCGCACGGCTAGGAGAGCATAGCACCACGGGCAGGCAAGCAGCCAGTAGTACCCTCCCTATCTCGCCTCTGCGCTCGATATGGATTATCGTGTCGCGCATGGACCGCGGTGAAATCTGCACGAAGTTCCTCGACGTGGTGCCGTTCGAGCTGTACCCGTTTCAGGAGGAGGCCCTGTTGGCCTGGTTCGAGGTCGAGGGCGGGGTGCTGGTGACGGCCCCGACGGGCATGGGCAAGACGCTGATCGCCGAAGCGGCGGTCTTCGAGGCCCTCCACGCCGGCACCCGTCTCTACTACACCACGCCGCTCATCGCCCTCACCGAGCAGAAGTTCCGCGAGATCCAGGACCGGGCCGAGGCGTGGGGCTTCCCGCGCACCGAGGTCGGCTTGATCACCGGCAACCGCCGCGAGAACCCCGACGCCCGCGTCCGCGTGGTGGTGGCCGAAATCCTGCTCAACCACCTGTTGAGCGGCGAGGAGCGGTTCGACCAGGTCAGCGGCGTGGTCATGGACGAATTCCACAACTTCAACGACTTCGAGCGCGGCATCGTGTGGGAGCTGTCGCTGGTGCTGCTCCCCGCCCACGTGCGGCTCATGCTGCTGTCGGCCACGGTGGGCAACGCGGCGGAGTTCCTGCACTGGCTGCGCACCCAGCACGGCCGCAGCGTCCGGCTGGTCCAGTCCAACGAGCGGCGGGTGCCGCTGGAATTCACTTGGGTCGGAGAGAAGCTGCTGACCGAGCACCTGTCGGGCATGGTCTCCGATGACGATAGGGAGAACCGAGCACCCGCCCTCGTGTTCTGCTTCAACCGCGACGAGTGCTGGGAGGTGGCCGAACGGCTCAAGGGCCTCAAGCTCATCTCCGCTGCGCAGCGGGCCGAGATTGAGGCCGTCATCAACCCGGACGACTTCGCCAAAGGTGCCGGCCCCAAGCTGAAACAGATGCTCATCCGCGGGGTCGGCGTCCACCATGCCGGCGTGCTGCCCAAGCACAAGCAGGCCGTTGAGCTGCTGTTCAACAAGAAGCTGGTGCCGTTCGTCATTTGCACGGAGACGCTGGCGGCCGGGATTAACCTGCCGGCCCGGTCGGTCGTGGTCAGTACGCTGCTCAAGGGTCCGTACGGTGAGAAGAAGCTGGTGCCGCCTTCGGCCGCCCATCAGATGTTCGGGCGTGCCGGCCGACCGCAGTTCGACACCCAGGGTTACGTGTATGCCCTGGCCCACGAGGACGACGCCAAGCTCGAGAAGTGGCGGAAGAAGTACGAACAGATCCCGGCAACGACCAAGGACCCAGGATTGCTCCGGGCGCGAAAGGCGCTGGAGCGCAAACGGCCCACCCGCCGCAAGACCGAGCAGTACTGGTGCGAAGGCCAGTTCAAGCAGCTCATCGCCGCGGGTCCGGGCAAGTTGGCCAGTCGGTCGATGATCCCGTACCAGGTGCTCATCTATCTACTCACCCGGACGGGCACGCTGCACGAGGCGCGGGCGTTTCTGGCCAAACGCTTCAATACCTCCGAGCGGATCGAGGGGTTCCAGAAGCAGCTCGACAGCATGATCGGCAACCTGGCGGCCTTCGGCTACCTCACTCGGGCCGAGGACGGCGACCACATCACCTTGCACGAGAGTATCCACCGGTTGCTGATTTACCGAAGCGTCGATCCGCTCTATGGGGCGTTCCTGGCGGAGAAGCTGGTCCGCAGCAACGTTGACGAGAAGGTGTTGGCTTTGGAGTCGGTGCTGCCCGTACCGCCGGCGATTGAGCGAAACGTGCGGATTCCCGAGGACCTGCCGCCCGGCCCGCTCCAGACCAACGAGCTTCAGCCGGAGCTGATCGTGATGGGGGCGGTGTTGGCCAAGCCCGACGGGTCCATCGCGGGGGTCTCGGACGAGGAGTACGAGGACTACTTGGAGGAGCCGGAGGAGGAGCGCCCGCCGACTTTCCCGGAGATGCTGGAAATCATCTTCAAGAGCAAGCTGGCCGTACCCGACCGGTTCTTCGTGCAGCCCAAGTGGGTGGCCGGCGCGGCGTTTCAAATGGACTGCGATTTCTACAAGCTGGTCGGGGCGCGGAACTTAATCAAACAGGAGGGATTGATCCTGCGACACTTGCTACGGCTGGTGATCCTGGCGGGCGAGTTCTATACTCAGACCGAAGACCCGGAATACCAGGTGATCGGCGAGCGGGCGACGCGCATCTGTAAGGCCGTCGACCCGCGCTACACCGACCGCTTCCTGGCCGAGGCGGAGGAAGTCAAGAAGATCGTGCCGCTGTGAGGCGGCATAAAAAAAGCCTCCGTGGAATGCCACGTAGGCTATGGTATACCCGGCATCGCAAGCAACACCGGGGCGTATTTATTCGCCTGCATAGTATCATCGCCCTCTCGCCGGATCGAGCCTGGTAACACGCATTCTACCCGCCGCTTTATTCTTCGGCGGGCAAAGCCCGCCCTACAAACTGTGTCTAATACACCGGTTCCTGGACCGCTTCGGTGGGGGCGAAGCCGGTGCGCAGGGTGTTCTCGCAGATGGTCCGGGCCTGGCAGAACTGGTAGAGGTAGTTGGGTCCGCCGGCCTGGGCGGCGGCGCCGGAGAGTTTGAACCCCCCGAAGGGCTGCAAATCCACCTGCGAGCCGGTGATCTTGCGGTTGATGTACAGGTTGCCGACTTTGAACTCCCGCCGGGCGTAGTCGATGTGGGCCGGCGAACGCGAATAGACCCCGCCCGTGAGGGCGTACCTGGTCGAATTGGCGATGCGGATGGCGTGGCGGAAGTCGTCGGCCCGGATGAGCGCCAGGACCGGTCCGAAGATTTCCTCTTGGGCGATCCGGGCGTTCGGCGGCACGTCGGCGAAGATGGTCGGCCCGACGTAGTGCCCGCCGCCGGGGATGTCGCCGGGCTCGATCGCCAGCAGCAGACGCCCTTCTTGCTTGCCGACCTCGACGTACTCGCGGATCAGCTCCAGCGCGGGCTCGTCGATCACCGGGCCGATGACCGTACCCGGTTCGGTGGCCGGCCCGATCACGACGCACTTGGCCGCCTCGACCAGCCGCTTGCAAAAATTGTCGTAAACGGGTGCCAGGACGATGGCACGCGAACAGCCGGTACACTTCTGCCCGGCGCAGGCGAAGGCCGACTGAATGATCCCGGTCACGGCGTCGTCCACGTTGCAATCGTCGTCCACGATGATGGCATTTTTGCCGCCCATCTCCGCCATGATCTTCTTGAAATGGTCCTGCCCCGGCCGGACCACCGCGGCGGCCTCGACCACCTCGAGCCCCACGTCCCGCGAGCCGGTGAACGCCACCACGTGAATCTGCGGATGTTTGACCAGGTAGTCGCCGACGACTTCCCCGTGGCCGGGCAGGTAAGCGATCACTCCCGGCGGGACGCCGCCCTCTGCGAGAATGTCGGCGAACCGGGCCGCGGTCACCGAGGCGTGGCGCGACGGTTTGACGATGACGCAGTTGCCGGTGGCCAGCGCGGCGGTGGTCATACCCGCCAGGATCGCGAGGGGGAAATTCCAGGGCCCGATCATCGCGGCGATGCCGCACGGCTCATGGATGAGCAGGTTGTCCTCGCCGGGCACGTTGCGCCGCCGGGGACGTTCCTCCATGCGCACGCTCTGTTCGGCGTAATAGCGGATGTAGTCTACCGCCTCACAGAGGTCCGCGTCGGCCTCGCGCCAGGGCTTGCCGACCTCGAAACAAATCAGGGCCGTCAGCTCGAAGCGCCGCTGCTCGATCAGGTCAGCCGCTTTGGTGAGCATGTGGGCACGGTCGGCGGCCGTCGTGTGGCTCCACGCCTCGAACACCCGAGCCGCGGCGCCGATCGCCTGTTCCGCGTCTGCGATGGTGGCGAGGGCCACGCGGCCGATGGTCTCCGACGGCTTAGACGGGTTCGTGGACCGCATCCACTGCTCGGTGACCACCTTCTGGCCGTCGATCAGCAGCGGGTAGGTCTTGCCGAATTCGCTGCGGACGTGTTCCAGGGCGGCTTTCATCTTCTTCCGGTCGGCTTCGGCGCCGAAGCCGATGGGGGCCAGGTTCTTGAAGCTGGACATGGGCAACTCCGAGTCGATATCCACATAGTGCCGCGCGGGCAGCGGGGCGCTGGGCGGCCGGGTGACATCGGGGTCCTGCAACAGTTGCAGGTGGCCGGCCTGGTCGCCGAAGCTCTGCCGCAGGAATGAATCGTTGCAGGTGTTTTCGAGCAAGCGGCGGATCAAATACCCCATGCCCGGCACCAGTTCGCCGTAGGGGCAGTATACGCGGACGCACTGGCCCATCTGCACCAAGGCGGTTTTAAGCGGGTCGCCCATGCCGTACAGCATCTGCACTTCGTAGTCGGCGGGCGTCAAGTTCAGCTCCTCCGCGCTGGCCATCACCGAAGCCAGGGACCGCACGTTGTGGCTGGCAAACGCCGGGCGGATCAGGCCGTAGTGTTCGAGCATGGTCCGGGCCATGCCCTCATAAGTGACGTCCGACTGCCATTTCTGCGTCCACACCGGGATGCGCGCATGGTGGCGAATAGCACGGACGGTCTCGGAATCCCAGTAGGCCCCTTTGACCAAACGGATGGCGATGGGCGTGCGGCGGGCCCGCACCCACTCCAAGAGCCGGGCCAGGTCGTGCTCGCCGTCCTGCAGATAAGCCTGGACCACGATGCCGGCATGCGGCCAATCGCGGAACTCCGGCTCATTCAACAGGGTCATGAAGATGTCGAGGGTGAGGTCGCGCACCTTGTACGACTCCATGTCGATGTTGACCATGGCGCCGACTTGCTGCGCCCGGCGGAGGATCGGCCGCAGGCGGCGGCAGACGTTATGCCGCGAGCGTACTGGATCGATCGGATCGAAATTGGGGTCGAGGGCGGTGAGTTTGATCGACACGTTCGCGCGGGGCATGGGGCCGGCGCGGTCCTGGTCGATGAGCGGGAGGGTCTGCCACTTGGGGGCCTCGCGTCCTAAGACGTCCACCAAGTCCAGATAGGTCTGCGCGTACTTGTCCGCCTGGGCCTCGTTGGTGGTGGCTTCGCCGAGCACGTCTATGGTGAAAGCCATCTTGCGGGCGCGCAAGCGGAGGGCGGTGGCAATGGCCTCGGCGGCATTGGAGCCCGTAATGAAGGTGCCGGCCATTTCATGAGCGGCGAAACGAGTGAAGCGCGCGACGATCCTGGCCAACAGCGTGTCGGGACTGTCGAAGCTCAAAGCCAATTGCAGGGGCTTGGGGACCACCAGCCCGTTGCCGCGCAGGTATTCCTTGAGGTGCCGGGCGACGTCGGCCTCGGTGTGCAGGGCGGGCAAGGTGTCGATGAAGCGGAAAAGCTGGACCTTGAGCCGCTCGTGGGCCAGCAGATAGTCGTTGGCCTGCCGGGCCCACCACGCCTGCTGCCAAACCTGCGGCTCGGCAGCATGGGCCCGCTCGAAGATCTCCTGGCCGATCTCGAGGCAGCGGAGGGCGTGTGACGATGAAGCGTGCATGGGGTCATGCGTCCCCGAGAGAATCTGTTCGAACAACGCATCGAATCAGTCAGGACAATTCCTTCCCCCTAGCATCGTCCCCGCTCCTGGAGGGAAAGAGGGATTGACTCACAACCTTAAGAATGTCTCCAGCCGTTTTGACAGCGGTGTCGGCTTCTTGGAGGGTCACATGCAGATCACCACCGTAATCGCCCGTCTGTCGGAGACTAAATAGCCAAGAAAAAGCTGTTCCCAGCTCACGAGGCCACTTGCCTGGTTTAATGAGGTCACGATGCACCGCCGCCTCGACGGAAGAGTGCTTTGTAAAGGTCCGTCCATCGAGAATGAACAAGGCGGTCACCGCATAGAACGCGGCGTAGTATGCGCGCGACGCGGCCGCATCAGGGTCCGTCTTGGCCCATTCGCGGGCCGTCTGCAAGGCACGGGTTGCGCGGTCCCACAAATCGGTAACATCCGGAATCACAGGAAGATTCCCTCTCGTTTCGCGTTTCGATAGATAGCGAATTCACCGGCCTCGAAGTTCACCCGTGAGGCAGGGCGGACGTGAATGGGGTTGTCAATTTCTAATTGTAACGGATAGAGGGTCTCAATGATGGTTCGTAGGTCCTCGCCGAGATTCAGAGGTCCATTCAGCACGACCATCAGATCCACGTCGCTGTCAGCGATGGCATCGCCGCGCGCATGGGAACCGTATAACAGCACGCCGTGAAGGCGAGCCCCGAACACCTTCGCCAGTCTCGCCCGACCTTGGGCCAAAAGCTCACGCGGTGGCAATGATAAACTCCTCGTCGGAAAAACCGGTTCTCCCATGACCTTCACCGGTGCAGTGTAAGGTCCGCCCCGCGAACCATCAATGGGCGCAGCGGGCGTTTACCCGGATGGCATGCCGGTCGTGATCGAGGCCGGCCACTCGGGCGGGCTTGACCCGACGCTGGCGGAGGTTTCCGGCGGGCTAAAACCGTCTTCCCTGGCTACCTATGCCTGGAAAGGCTGTGTGCCCCGGGCTTCTTCGTCTGGCCAGTGAGGCAGTGGGGATGGAACGCCCCTTTGTCAACAGGTCTCGGGCCCCAACCCTGTACCACTCGGTCCCAACGAAAGCGCCTTTTATGGGTTTGAGTAGGCGACGCTCATATAACCATGCACTCGGTGATCTTGATTCTGTTCTTCGCTTGCCGCGCGAATTTGAACAGCAGGCTTCCAATCCTTCTTCCCTCGCGATCATGTAGGGGGAGTTGCTTGCTTAGGAGACCTCGGCGGAGCAATGCGCGTATGGTACAGTCGCTTACCCTCTTTGGGTTCCGCGGGCAGCCGTCTGCGAGCTCGCTGCTGTAGAGAATCTCGAATAGCACTCTCTCGATCTCATCGACCCGTTTTCCGTGAAGTCCCAGTGCTCGCGTGAAATCGCGCAGGACAAGTTTGGACGCCGCGCAATTCTTAGGCGTGAGATCGTGCTGGTGAAGAATCTGATCAACTTGCTGCGAAGGTGTTTTTCTGGAATTCGCTAACATACAAACAACCCAAGCCCAACAGATACCACAAACGGTACCGCCATTCAAGCGCTCCGTCAGGTTGCTCCCGTGAGAAGAGACGCTACCCCACCGGGGTCCGTTCACGGTTCAGCGGTAGTACGTCGGCCACGTTTGGGGGCATGACCCAGCGCGTAAGGTCGTCACTGTCCTTGAGCGTGGACTTGCACAACCTCTCTTCCCTCGAGAAACACCAGCCACGACCTCTCCGCGGGGCGATTGAACAAGGCTTCGGCGGCCGCGGCGTAGGCGGCCAGTTGCGGCGCGTATCGGCGGGCACGCTCGTCAACCTCGGCGGCCGTAATGCGGTCGGTTTTGTAATCGACGACCTCCACGCCGGAGTCAGTCGCCAGGACGCCGTCGATCACGCCGCGGACCAACACCACATCGCCCGACTCGTCGCCGGAACCAGGTTCGCCGCGGCTCGGCGGCGGCTCGGGACCGACCACCCATGGATCGATGGCCGAAGCAGGCCGACGGTGGACGAACATCACCTCCCGCCGATAATCCGCACCGCTCGCGCGGATTCTAGTGCCAAGTTCCGTGCCAAGGAACCACGCGACGGCCTCCAAATCCACCGCGGCGGCGTCCGTTGAGGCCAGGAGACCGGTGTTCACCAGCCGGTGGAGTTCGTGCCGAAGGCTCTCGGGGTCTGGGGAGACCTTCAGGTCGAGGTACTGGAGCAGGCGGTGCGTAGCCAGGCCGGCTTCCGCCGCCCGATCGCGCCCCGTCAGCACCGGCGACCTTAGCAGCCCGTGGCAGAAGTTGTAGCACAGGCGTCCAGCCTGTGTTTCCACGGGCAAGATGCCCGTGCCACACCGCTCCTGGCCACTTTCACCACGGGCTGTTAGCCCGCCTCGGGGGGTTGGAGGGGGTGGGCCCGCCACCCAGTCCACAGCAACAGGTACCGGCCGCTCGTCCGGGTCGTGGAGCCAGGCATACCGCTTACGCAGCTCTGTGGCCGCCACCACCGCGGGCACCGAGGCAGCGACCAGGTGAGGATAAACATAAGCGAGCCGGTTCAGAATCGGCGCGACGGCCTCCTCGGAGGCCTCGATCGGCTCCTCCGCAGGCAAGGGAAGCAGCGCGGCGGCGGCTTGGCGCGCGGATTCTTCCGAGGAGGGCGCGGAAATTTCCAGCGCCCAGCCCGCCATTTCGTTCTCCTCATAAGCGTGGACGGTGAAGACGGGGGCTTCAACCCGCCCGTCGCCCGGCCGGTCCCCCCCCGTCCGTCCCGCTCCCGAACCCGCAGCGTAAGGATCGCGCTCCGCCGAAGTGTGCCAGCGAACCGCGTCACGCGGCAACGTCGCCAGCGCCGGCACGATCCAGTCCAGCGGTGTGGCCGCCATGCGCAGGGTCAGCCGCGATAGTGGGCCGTCGGCGCCTACGTGGAGGGCGTAACTCCGGCGTAGGACGTCCAAATCGGCGGAACCCACCAGGATCAGCCGCTGCATCGCCCGCGTGAGGGCCACGTACAGGATCCGCAACTCTTCGGCCCGCGTGTGTTGGTTGACGCAGTTCGCGACCAAGTGATGGGCCAGAGACGGATATTCGATCATCCGCTCGCGGTCCACCGCCCGGACACCCAAACCGAGTTCGCGGTCGAAAATCAAGCGGCCGGCGGCGTCGCTGAGATTGAAACGGCGCCCCAGGTCCGCCAGGACCACCACCGGAAATTCCAGCCCTTTGCTGCGGTGAATGCTCATCACCCGAACAACGCTCTCCGAGGCCAACGGTGACGGGGAAGTATCCAGGTCCCGGCCCTGCTCGGCGAGCGACTCGATAAACCGCAGGAAGCGGTGCAGGCCCTGCCTTTGAAACGTACCGAACCGGCGGGCGTACTCGTGCAGCTTGAGCAGGTTGGCCCGGCGCCCCGCCCCGTTGGGCAGCCCCCCTACGTACGCCAGGTAGCCGTGCGCGTGGTAGATACGCCATAGCGTCTCGGACAGTGGACGCTGTCGGGCATCGCTGCGATAACCGTCGATCCGATTCAGCAGGCGGGCCACACGCTCGCGCAACCGCCGGTCGGGGCCGGACACGGCGTATCGCGGCACGGTCTCATGGAACGGCACGTCGCGGTCGATCAGGCGCAGCTCCAGAAGCTCATCTTCGTTCAGCGCGTCGCCGAGCACGGGTGAGCGCAGCACGGCGGCGAGCGGGGTGTCCTGGCGCTGGTTGTCGAGGACGCTCAGCAAGGCAAGGACCTCGCGGACCTCCAGCGCGCTGAAAAACTCACCGCCGACGTCGGCACCAGCCGGAATACCCAACGCACTGAGCCTCTGCGCCATGGGCGCCGCGGTATGGGCGGCCGCACGCAGCAACACGGCCACGTCCCCGTAGCCCAGCGGGGCGCCGTCGCGCTTCCTCATCCCGTCGGTCAGAATTTGACGAATGCGCTGGGCCACGATGTATGCTTCCCGTTCGATGACGCTCCATTCCGCGGGATCGTTCGCATCGACGAATTCGGCGTCGGACTCGGTCTCGGCGGCCCACCGGCGTTGCAGCAGGTGCAGCTCGACGTTCGCCGCCTCCTTTCCGCTTCCGACCTCCGGCTCGCGGCCGGCGCGGAGTTCGGCGGAGGCGTCGTACGCGATGCCGCCGACCTGGCGCGTCAGCAGACGCCGGAAAAGATGGTTTACCCCGTCGATGATGGGCGCGGCGCTGCGGAAATTACGCTGCAGATAGATGCAAGCCCCCGCCGAGTCTTCGCGGCTCAAAGCGGCCTGTCGAGCGAGGAAGATGGCCGGCTCAGCCAGCCGGAAACGGTAGATACTCTGCTTAACGTCGCCCACGACGAACAGGTTGTCCGGGAGACCGGCGTCGGGCTCGCGCGAAACCAGGCGGATGATCGCTTCCTGGAGCGGGTTGATGTCCTGGAATTCATCGACAAGGACGTGGTGGAACCGTTGGCGCAGGCTGCCGGCGATGTCCGCATGGCGGACCAGCAACTCATAGACCTTACGTTCCAGGTCCGCGAAGTCCAACACCCCCGCCTCGGACTTGGTTTGGGCATAGTCGCGCCGGAAACGCTCGGTCAGTTGCGTGATGATCTCCACATAGGGCGCCACGCAGTCCAGACCCGCACACCATTCCTCGGAGGTGAAGCGACCGAAAATACGCTGTAAGCGGCCTTGAAAGAGCTTCTCTTTGAAATGGGTGTAGAGCAGCCGGGCCCGCTCGCGGCGGGCATGCCGTTCCGCGGGCGCGTCCTTGGCCACCTGCGGGGCGCCTTTGGCATGAAACCTGTGCGCCCCGATAGCAGCCTGAACGCGGGCGACTGACGCGCTCACATCCTCCGCGTCCCCCAGGTCCAGACGCCACTCCTCCAGAAGGTGCGTGGCTTCGTCCAGCAGCCGGCCGTAGAACACGAACTCCGACAAATGGTGTTCGATATGCCGGGCGGCACGGCGGCAGTAGTCCGCCTGCCCTTCGAGTTCCTCGACCAGATCGCCCGCGAGTCGGACGAGCAGGCGGGGACGGTCCGCGGTGACCACCTCCAGGCAGCGGACCAGCCAGCCCTCCGGGTCGGGAAGGGATTCGAGAAAGCCGGCCAATTGCTGAACGAAGCGGCGGATCTCCGAGTCGCGCCCCAGGCCGTAATCATCCACCAGCTTTCGGAACCCGATTCCTAAATCGGAATCCTCTGCATAGAGCGCTTCGAGAAGCCGGTCCAGTGCTTCGCTGCGTAGCAGGGCGGCTTCGTGTTCGTCGAGGACCGGCGCGGCGGGATCGACCCCGGCTTGGCCGAACCAACGCCGCAGAATCCACAGTCCGAAGGCGTGCAACGTACTGATCCGGGCATGGTCGAGCAGCGCAAGTTGGGAGCGCAGCCGCGCGTCGTGCGGGTGGCGACGGAAGCGCCCGTGAATCGCGGCGCGGATGCGGGCCTTCATCTCCGCCGCGGCGTTCTCCGTGAACGTGACCACGACGAGTTGATCGATGTCGCAGCGTTGCTCCGGCGGCGCATCACACACCAGGTACGCGCAGCGCTCGGCCAACACCGCGGTCTTGCCCGAGCCGGCCGCGGCGGACACGAGCACCGACCGGTCGATCGTTTCGATCGCCTGACGCTGCTCGGGAGTGAAGGTGAGGTCGGGCATGTGAGTAGGGTGGGCACGGCCCACCGCGTCGGGTCAGGGGTGGGCGGAACCCACCCTACGCCTGGTGCGCTGGTGGGCTGTCCCCCCTACGGGTCTTTGTTCGCCCGCTCGGCGTGAGAGTTCCATACCAAGGTCTGTGCCAAGTCGCAATAGAAGCTTCTCTTTTCCCGTGTAATCCTTGCACCACGAGGGACGCACCAGCCTGTGAAAACTGTGTTGTTTCAGACGGAAGTGGAGTTTACCGCCGTGCTGGGTAGTGTAGTCCCCGGCGGAGGAAACGGACATGAGCAACGCGGTCCGTCTGCACCGTGCCATCGGCTACGTAACGCCCAAGGACAAACTGGACGGGCGGGCGGCGGAGATCTTCGCGGAGCGGGATCGCCAGTTGGCGGCGGCACGCGAACGGCGACGAGCCGCCCGTCAACAGGCTCGGGAACTGGCGGTTGCCTGATGGAGGCCGCGGCGATAGAAAAGTCATCGGCCCGGGCGGAGGATAAGGCCACGGTGGGAACCGACTTGAGCGCCGACCCGGGGGCCAAGACCGAAGGGCGGGCGATGGATTCCCCCGTCGCCCGTCTCTTCCCCACCCCCTTCGGGATTGGCATTAAAGCGATAATTCCCTCGCGGCGCAGCCGCGAGTTCTTCGAGGACACACGGAGATTCAAAACCGGGAGACGGTCTCCCAGATGTAGCTATCTTAGAACGGCCGATTGTCCATTTCACGCTGAACCACTACAAGCGCGAGCGGCTCTGAGTCTCTTTGGAAAGGCCGGGTAGGGATCGATGTTCAAGTTTGTCCATGCCGCTGATCTGCATCTGGACAGCCCATTCAAGGGCATCACCGCCGACTCAGAGAGTGTGGCCGCGACGCTGCGTTCCGCGACGTTTGACGCCTACAACGCCCTGGTGGCGCTGTGCGTCGAGCGAGAAGCGGATTTCTTGGTTGTCGCCGGTGATGTGTACGACGGCGCCGACCGCAGCCTGCGCGCGCAGCTCTGTTTTCGCGACGGTCTGGCAAGACTCGCCCAACATGGCATCCGTGCGTTCGTTGTGCACGGTAACCACGATCCATTGGACGGGTGGGCGTCAGCGATCGCTTGGCCCGACGGCGTCCACATCTTCAGTGGCGATGACGTTGAAACGGTCCCGCTCGAACGGCGTGGCAGGGTCGTAGCCGCCGTCTCGGGGATCAGCTACCGGACGCGGCGCGAGAGCCGCAAGCTGTTCTCACACTTTCACGCAACCCAGCCGGACTTGTTTCAGATTGGACTGCTGCACTGCAACTGCGGGGGCAACGTGGCCCACGAGGACTACGTTCCGTGCCAGCCGGACGATCTCGCGCAGGTGGGTCTGAGCTACTGGGCGCTCGGCCACGTACACACTCGGGCGGTGCTCAACGAGAACCCACACATCGTGTATCCCGGCAACACGCAAGGACGCAGCATTCGTGAGCCGGGGGAGCGCGGCTGCTACCTGGTTACGGTCGATGATGGCGGCCGCCTCGAATTGGAGTTCTGCCCGCTCCAGGCGGTGCAGTGGCTGACTGACGAGGTGTCGATCGACGGTCTCGAAACGATTGATGCACTTGACCGGGCACTGCTGGGAACAGTGGAAGACCTGCGTGAACGCGGCGGTGGTGGCCCCGTCATCTGCCGTCTCGCGTTGACCGGTCGTGGTCCGTTGTATCGTGAACTCGTGAGCGATGGAGGGCTTGCGGAATTGCAGAGCCGGGCGCGCGAGAGCGGTTTGTCCGCAACGCCGATCGTGTGGGTGCAGGAAGTCGAGATGGCAGCCCGTCCAGCCGTGGACCTTGCCGACCTGCGTGATGCGCGCGATCTGCTCGGCCAGGCCCTGCTCATCGCGCAAGAGATCCAGGGAGCAGCCGATTTGCCGGAAATCCTGCAACCCACATTGGCGGAGCTCTTCGACGATCCTCGGGCCAGAAAGGCGCTTCAGGCCCTCTCCCCCGAAAAACTAAAACGGTTGCTCAGCGACGCGGAGTTGCTCTGTGTGGATATGCTGACGAGAGACGAATGAGAATCGAGACTCTGCACATCGACAACTTTGGCGTCTTTCGCGACATGCGGCTGACGCGCCTCCCGCCCGGTCTCGTGCTCATCCAGGGGGACAATGAGGCCGGTAAAAGCACGCTATTGTGGTTCCTGCGCGGCCTGCTCTTCGGCTTTCCCGACGGGCGGTCGAGGGACCCACGCTACGTGCTGGCCGACGGCGCGACGCATGGCGGACGACTTGAGGTTGTGGCTGACAACGGCGATGAATACACAATCTCACGCCGTGGCGTCCGGGTTGGCGGCGAGCTGGTCATTTCCGATAGTGATAGTGTCAACTGCGGAGAATAGACTCTTCGCCGTCTGTTGGGCAGCACGACCGCACAGCTCTACCGCAACGTCTACGCGTTCAGTCTGGCCGAGCTTCATACGATTGATTCACTACAGAAGGAAGGTGTCAAGGGGGCGATCTATGGTGCGACCGCCGGCACGGCCTTGCTCGCGCTGCCCCAGGCACTGAGAAAGATCGAAGATCGACTCGAAGAGATATTCAGGCCGCGCGGCCAGAAACAGGAAATCAACCGGAGGCTTACCGAACTGGACTCCATCACGGAGGCCCTACGCGGAGCGTTCCAGGGCATCCGGCAGTATGATGAGGCCTGCACCCAACTCGACCAGACCCAGACGCGAATCGTCGAAGAGCAGAATGTCCTGAGCAGGCTGCGAAGTGAAGCAGTGACGGTTGCCGCCTACGTGCAGTTGTGGCCGGAGTGGATCAGGTTGCAGGAGTGTGCCGCCGAGCTTGAGGGCTTGCCGCTGGTGGTGGAGTCCTTTCCCGAAAACGGGTTGGGGCAGCTGGAAATCGCCCGGGAGGGGCTTCGAGCGAGACAGGAGCATCTGCACGATCTGGAAGACAAACGTACCACGCTGTGCCGTGACGCCGCCGGCCTTGCGGTCGATCCTCAGCTCATCGCTCAGGCGGAGGGCATCTCCGTTCTGGCCGAGCGTCGCAGCCAGTACAGTGCAGCTTGCGAGGACCTTCCGCTGAAGCAGCAGAAGCGTGGGGGTATCGACCGGGAGATCGCGGATCTCCTGCGCCGCCTGGGGCCGCGCTGGACAGAGGCGCAGGTACGGCAAACCGACTGTTCCGTGGTGGCGCGGGAAGCCATCCGGGGGCATGCTGGAGCCCTGGATGGCGCGCGAGCGGAAGTCGCCCGAACGGAACAGGACGTCGCGAGCCGGCAGGAGGTGCACGAAGTTGCGGCCAGCGATGAGCAGACAGCCCGGCAGAAGGCCGAGCAGTTCTCCGATCTCGAACCGGTGGACGAAGCGCTCGTGCGCGAGCTTCAGACGGGGCGGGCGCTGTTTCGCGAGGCGGCGCATGACTTGCCGGGTGTCGAAGTCGATCTGAACCGCGCAAGAACGCGGGTCGAGGAGGGTATCCGGGAGATCGATGCCCGTTGGACACTTAACAACGTCAGCCAGTTCGATGTGTCCATTGCGGCCCAGCGCAAGGTGCAGGAGTTCGCACGCCGGTTCGACGAAGCCCGTAAGGCGCTGGACAAGGCGGACTCGCGCCGCGTGGCCGCGCATGAAATGCTGCGCGGAAGCCGCGAGCAACACGCCGCCCTTTTGCGCGAATTCGAGGAGTTGCCCAAGGACGTTGATCGGGAAGAGGTTGCGCAGAGAAAGGCCGCGCTGATCGGCCTGCGTGATGCGTTGCACGAACGCGCGCAGTGTGCATCTGAAACGCAGCATTCGCAATCGCGGCTTGATGATAAACGCCAAGAGCTTGCGCGGTTGAAAGCACCGCTAGTGTCGCCGCTTGCCCCGCCGCGGTGGTTGTGGCTTGTGATCCTGCTCGTTGCGGTCGCGACGTTGGTCGCGGGGCTGGCCATCGGAAAGCTGCCGGAAGTTGCTATCGGTGCTGCGGTACTCGCGGCGTTCGGCGTGCTTGGCTGGGCATGGTCCCGTGTCGTCAGAACCAAATCGGCTGACGCACGGAGAGCGCATGCCGAAGCGGTTGCGCAGGTCCAACAGGAAATCGGTGTGCTCGAAGCTGATCTGGAGAGGCTGCGGCGACCCCGTGCTGATCGCGACGGCGCGATCACCAAGCATGCCGGCGTTTTGTCCCTCTCTGCGTCGCCTTCGCCTGAGGAGATCCGCGCGGCGGAGGAAGCGCTCGAGCGCGATCGGGACACGCTGGAGACGTGCGAACGGCTAGAGGGCGAACTGCGCAAGCACGCTGACAACGTGCAACAGCGAGAGCGGCATCTGTCCGACGCAGAACGAGTAGTAGAGGAGCGCGGGCAGGACCTGGAAGCGGTCAATCGCGACTGGGGCACGTACCTGTCGGGTTTGGGGCTTGCACCGGATAACGCGGTTGAGACGGTTCACTTGATTTTCGCCAAGTTGAGCGCCCTGCGTGACCAAATCGGCGAGCTGCGCAGTAAGGAGGAGCGCATCGGCCGCATGAGCGCCAGTCGCGACAAGTACCTGGCCCTCGCGCGACGGGTCCCCGCTCTCGCCCCGCACTGTGACGGAGCCCCCGCAGACTTACTGAGCGCGGTCGACCGTTTCTTCGAGGATGTGCAGAAGCAGCACGAACGATTGCAGGAACGAGAGTTGGCGCGGCGCACGCTGGCTGACGAGCGTCGGCGCGTTTCGGCGACAGCGGAGGCTCTGCAGAAGGCGCAGGAAGCGCTAGCCACCACGAAAGAGCAGCACCGTGTAGTGCAGGAGGCGTGGGCAGGATGGCTGGGCCAGCATGGGCTTGCGGTCGACTTGTCACCGCCTACGGCGCTAGAGGCCTTGCAGCTTATTGAGAATGCCGTCGATCGGATGACGGAGCGTCAGCAACTCGACGAGGCTATCGCCGATTTGCAGAGCCGTGCCGCAGCGTACGAGGCGAACGCCGCGGCGGTGTTCGGGGCGCTG
The DNA here is from genome assembly GCA_043803085.1 of Planctomycetota bacterium. Classification (GTDB taxonomy): domain Bacteria; phylum Planctomycetota; class Phycisphaerae; order UBA1845; family UBA1845; genus JAAEQG01. The sequence goes on along the minus strand of JAZDKM010000016.1, from coordinate 7,254 downwards.
CAACGCCGGGTGCCGGAGTCTGCGGATTTGCCGGCGCGCATCGCAGAACTCGGCCGCGAGTTGGAAAGCAACAAGCACAATGCGGCGCGACAACAAGAAATGCAGCGGCAGGTGGAGAGCCTCGCGGGACAAGTCGAATCGGCCCGCCACCAAGTTGAAGAAGCTGTGCAGCACATTGCGTCGCTGCTGAAAGAAGGTGACGCCACTGACGAGGACACTTTTCGCGAGCGCGGCAAATGGTACGTGCGCCGTAACGAGTTGCATGCTTCGATTGATCAGGCTGAATCGACCATCCGCAAAGTGTCCGGCGAAATCGACCTGGACGCATTGAAGGCGAAGCTCGCCGCGACCTCACGCGAGCAGCTTGAGGTGCGCCGGCAGGAAACAGAACTCGGCATTACGGATGCCGAGAATCAGGTGAACGGCCTGCGTGATTCGAAGGCAGATCTGACGAATAAGATCGACAGCATGAAGACCGCCGACACGGTGGCGCGACTGCGCGCGGATGAAGAGCGTGTGCGGGCGGAGATTCTCCCACTCGCGCTCCAATGGACGCGCCTCGCTATCGCGAAGCGCCTGTTGCTGCACGCACGTAAGAAGTTTGAGGAGGAGCAGCAGCCCAAGGTCGTCCGGGATGCCGCTGAGTTCTTTGCGGCGATGACGTGCGGGCGGTTTGCAAAGGTCATCGCTCCCGTCGGTGCGGACACGATCGAAGTCGTTACCGCTGGCGGCGAACGCAGGAAGCCCGAGGAGCTCAGCCGCGGCACTGCTGAACAACTCTATCTTGCGCTGCGATTCGGCTACATCCGCCTGAGGGCCGCGGACCACGAACGGCCGCCCGTGGTGATGGACGACATTCTGGTGAACTTCGACCCGCAGCGCGCCGCCGAGGCCGCCGCGGCGATTCTCAAGTTGGCGGGCGAACACCAGGTTCTGTTCTTCACGTGTCATCCAGAGACTGTCGCGCGGTTCAGGCAACAAGATGCGTCGCTACGGGTCTATCAGTTGCAGGCGGGAGTGATAAGCGTCGAGATACCGTGATACTTCATGCAACGCCGGCAACTGGACGTGCGATGGCCGAACGGCACCTGGGTTCCCCACGATACGCGGGACACGGTGGTGGATTTCGTCCGCGGCCAGTCCCAGCAGCGTGTATCGGGTGTTGAGCGCGGCCGGCGTGCCGCGGCGTTGGAATCGCAAGCCCTCTCGGAAAAGCACGGGGTTTGTGCAGCCGCTGAAGCCTCACCAACACTGGCATGTGGACGTGTCCTATGTCACCCTACTCCTTCAGGCGCTCGAAAACCTGCGAGCGCGAGAGCCGTTCGAGGCTCCGAATCCGGGTGGTCGGAAACTCGAACCGGCAGACCGGCTGCTGCCGGCACCACGCACAAGGCGAAAACGTACCCAAACGATACGGCCGGACCTCCACGTCACCGTTCAGGATGGCGTCGGCGTGCTCGCCGATGCGGTGCCCGGTTTGTTCGAGCACGCGGGCGAAGTCGGCCCGCGTGGCCGCGTCCGACTGGTCCACGTATCCCAGCCCCCCGTCCTGCGTGAGCGCCACCGGGTAGACCGCCGAGCGGCCGGTCTGGGCGAAGATACGGTCTAACACCCCGACGTGCGCGAGCTCGAGCAGCCCGCGCGGGCGGAACGTACCGGTCAGGGCAGGCGCGGCGGAAACCTCCACGTCGTCCGGGTGATCCACCCTCTGGTAGGACTCGACCAGGGACACATAGACGGCACCCGCCGGCACGATCGACCGACCGGTCACCCGGTCACCGTGCTGTCTGAGCACCATCAGGTAGGCCAGTAATTGTAGCGACAACCCATGATAGACGCTACAGAGATCGAGTCGCTTGGCGGGGGTCCGTTTATAGTCGATGACCAGGCCCAGCACACCCGCCGCGGTTTCCGCCAGATCCACCCGGTCGATCACCCCACGGAGCAGGACCCGTCGCCCTGCCGGTGTATCGACGGCCAAGGGCGGCAGCGTGCCCTCGCCCTCAAAACCGAAACGCAGCTCGGCCGCGACCGGCCGGAATGATCCCAAGGCACAAATCGCCTGCTGGGTGCGTAGGACGCGCTCGAGCGGTCCGCGGCTGTGCGTCATGACGTACCGGTCTCGGGCCAACGCCGCGGCAGCCGCTTCGGGTAGGTCCGCCTCTACCGTGCGGAGGCTGGCTTCCAACCGCTCGATAAGTTCGTTCTCGGTCAACTCCACGAAGGAACCATCCTCCGCGAACAACCGCCTGAAGAATCCCTCCAGTATGGCGTGGTGTACTTTGCCGATGTCCACCGGCTGCATCTGCACGAACCGCCGCGGCTCAAGCTTCAGGTTCCATTCGGCGAAGTGCTTGAACGGGCAGGTGGCGTAAGTCTCCAGCCGCGAAACGCTGGTGTGCAGCGTTTCGGGGTAGAGCTTTGCCACGGATTCGCGCGTCAAGCTTGCCCGGTTTGCATAGACCAGGGCGGCGAGGGCCGCACGCAGCGGGCGACTGACCGCAGCGTCCCTCCGGGCGTGTTCGTAAAGCGCATTCCACAACTGCCGCGCCTTGGACCGGTCCCGGTCCAGCGGCGGGCGGCTGCCCAGTTCGTAGGCCAGGTGGGCGGCCAGATCGCTGGGAGTGCGTACACCCCAGGTGGCGCGGCGCCGAAAAGGAGCGTCAATGGATAGCCGCCCGGCATCGGGGCAAACCGCGTGGAGGTCTTCCAAATAGGGTGAGGGACGCAACTCCTTGCCGTCTTCCCCGGCAACGGCATAGGAGACGATCAGTCTCTGCGACGGCCGGGTAAAGGCGACGTAAGCCAGGAACCGCTCATCCCCAAGGCGGTCCTTGGTCGGCGGCACCAACTCCAGCCCGCCGGCGTTCAACCACGCCCGGTCGTCGTCGTTGAGAATGGCGTCCTCCACCGGCGCACGCGGGAACAGGCCATCGTTGAACCCGAGTACAAAGAGCACTCTGAGGTCCGGGTTGCGGCTGCGCTCGATGCCGGTGACCAGGATCTGGTCCAGGGTGGGCGGCGCCAACCCCAGCGTGAGCTGCGCCAGGGCCGCATCGAGCATCTGGGCTAATTGACGCAGCGTCAGCGACTCGTCGGGCAGGACGCCCGCCAGGTCATCCAGGATTTCGGAGAAATCACGCAGGATTTGGCGGTGCTCCTCGGCCCGGTCCAGGTCGCCGTTCTCCTCGGCCGAGCGCGCCCAAGCTTCCAGCCGCGCAGTGACCCCCAGGCGATCGAGTTGCTCGGCGAGCGCCTCGGCCCACGCCCGCGCGGTGCGTGTCGGCCGTGCCAGGGCGAAATCCAGCCACGGTACCAGTGGCTCCAACAACGCTCGCCGCGTTTGATTCAGCCGCTCGAGACGCCGATCGGCGGCTTGCTTTCTCGACCACTTGTCGCCTTCCTCCCAGCCTCCCAGGCCCGCTTTCCACGGTCGCGACCACGCTTCCCGACCGCTCAGGTCGGTCTCGATCAAGTGGTTCTCGACCAGATCGGCGTCGTCCCGGTCCACCGCCACCAGGCCGGTCTTGAGCAGCATGCGTACGGTGTCGGGGGCGAGCCCGTCGGACGGAAGCTGCACGAAACAGCGCGCCCACTCCACCAACGGATGGTGGCTCGTGGGTCGGCGGCGGTCGATGAAGTATGGAATGCCGCGGGCCTCGAGCGCCGCCGCCAGTAAGTCGTGGTAAGGCTCCAGATCGCGGACCGTGATGCCGAGGTCGCGGTAGCGCAACCGGTCGCCGGCGCTCTGGACCAGATGAGCGATGCCCGCAGCAACGTAATCGACCTCGACGCGGCGGGTGGCGGCTTGGATAACTTGGACCACCGGCTCGGGGGCGGGTTTGGCCGGAGGCTCGTTCTGGAACACCGCACGCTCGATGCCGGCCAACTGGGGCGCCCTGTGGAACCGCGGCAGTACTGCCGGCGCGAGAAGGACCGGTGTTTCGAGGGCCACGCCGCCCTCGCCGAAGGCACGCCGGAGCTCGAGATAGGTGCGGGCGGTCTTGGCGAATAAGTCGGACGCCTCCAGAGACGCCGGATGGTCGAGGCTGGCGAATTTAACGTCCATAAGTAGAGTCACGTTTAAACAGGCCACGCAACTCGCCAAGGCGACCAGAGTCAGGCGTTCCTGCCGTGTAAAGCCCGCAAACCCATCGACCCAAACCTCCGCGCCCTGCAACCACGTGCAGCCGCTCATCCGGGCGCGGGCCACTTCGAGGTACTGCGACGGGTCCAGGCGTTGCGTCCCCAGGTAATCGAGATACGCGGAGAAGATGCGTTGGAGGTCCGCAAGCTTGCCTCGCCGCAGGGGATCGTCGTCCGCCATTTCCAGGATCCGGCCCAGATCATCTCGGGCGACGGCCTCGTTGATCAGTTCATCCACGGTCCGCCCCAGCCGTTCCAGGAACCCCGGGAACCGCTCCGCGTTCTTGAAGTACTGCAGCTCGGGGGCAAGCTTGGAGAGCAGGTAGCGCAGAACCATGGTGCGGCCGTTGGCGGACAACGCCGTGCGGGTGTCGGACGCAAGCCCTCCAGCGATGCGCAGGGCGATCCTGCGGAAGCTCAGCACTGCGGCGCGATGAGTGACCCCGGGTTCGGTCTGTGCCAGCAAAGCACGTTCGGTCTGCAGGCTGGCCTGCTCGGGCACGAGCAAAATGAGTCGAGGCCCGTCGAGCGGGCCGGTGAGCAGCCTTTCGCGGACGGCGGCCAAGCAGAAGTGCGTCTTGCCCGCCCCGGCGCGGCCGATGACGAAGCACACGGACATGGCCCGTAGTTATCCCAAGACTTGCACGGGGTCAATCGTCTTCGAGGTGGCGTGCGACCCAGAGGAAGTGCAGGTAGCGCCCCAACCGGCGGTAGAACAAGTACGCGCTGATGCCCCCGACGATGAGGAAAACCGAGCCGAACGTCACTTGCCACGGCACGACCGGCTTGAAGCCGGTACTGAGCCATACGCCCGCCCAGCCCAGGAAGAACACCGTACACAGCAGCTCCACGCCCGGGAACCACACTTCTGTAGAGACATAAATGCCCTTGCGTACCGCAGGGCGGGCGTTGTACTCGTTGCCGCATTCGGGGCAGCGCCCGATGTAGGGCAAGGTCCGCAAATTGTATCCGCAGTTTCCGCAAAAGACCGAGTGACCGAGGCGCCGCTCGGTGAAGATGTCTTTCGAGAGCTTCTCGATGTCGTTCGAACTGAGGCCCATACCCGCTAGTACGGATTGCGGATTGGCAAGAGGGCGGACTTCGCCCGCCGGCGTCGGGGGGAGCCCGACCTACCGCCCCTGCGTGATTCTCTTCAATCCGCAATCAGTTCTGGGTCGCAAACAACGCCTCGGTAAACTGCACCGGATCGAACGGCTCGATGTCGTCCGGCGTCTCGCCCAGGCCCACAAACTTCACCGGTACATTGATTTCATCGCGGATGCCGATGACCGCCCCGCCCTTGGCCGAACCGTCGAGCTTGGCCAGAATCAACCCGGTGACGGCCACGTGTTCGCTGAACATTTTGGCTTGCACGATGGCGTTCTGCCCGATGGTGGCATCCAGCACCAACAGGACTTCGTGCGGCGCTCCGGGAATCTTACGCGACACGACCTTCTGAATCTTGCCCAATTCACGCATGAGATGGTCCTGAGTGTGCAAGCGCCCGGCGGTATCCACCAGCAGGATGTCGGCGTTCCGGGCGACGGCGGCATCACAAGCATCATAGGCGACGGCCCCGGGGTCGGCGTCCTGCTTGTGCTTGACGATCTGGACCCCAATGCGTTGCGACCATTGGGTGAGTTGCTCGACGGCGGCGGCGCGGTAGGTGTCGCAGGCCCCCAGGATCACGTGCTTGCCTTGCTTGGTGAAGTAGTAGGCCAGCTTGGCCACGCTGGTGGTTTTGTCTGAGCCGTTGATGCCCGCGACGAGCACCACCGTCGGACCGGTGTCGGCAAACCGAATCCGTCGGTCGTCCTCCGGCCACATGGCCACCACGTGGTCCTTGAGGCATTCGAGGATCTCCTGGGTCTCCTTGATTTTGCCCTTCTTCCACTCCCCGCGGACTACGTCGATGAGCTTGGAGACCGTCGCCGGGCCGAAGTCCGCCGCCAGCATCGTGGTCTCCAGCTCTGCAAGCACGGTTTCGTCGATCTTCCGGCCGAAAGGCAGCACCGCCCGGAAGCCCGAGGCGATCCGCTCGCGCGTCTTGGAAAGACCCCGTTTGAAACGGTCCAACAGACCCATCAGCCGCTATCCTTCCGGCAACGCCTCAGCCGGACAGCCTCTCTCATTCACGAATGGAAAATGGAAAAACGGAAGAATGGCCCCGGTACGCTTTCTTCATTCTCCATTTTCCATTTTCCATTTTCCATTCTCTGTTTCCTTGCGCATACACTGGTACACGTGGTCGAGCACGCCGTTGACGAAGCCGGGCGATTCCGCAGAGCCGAATTCGCGGGCGATTTCGATAGCTTCGTTCAACACCACTTTGGGGGGCACCTCGCCCAAGCTCAGTTCCGCCAGGGCCACGCGGATCACGTTACGATCCACCAGGTCCATCCGCTCAATGTCCCACGCCGATCCCGCCGTCTGGATGCGCTCTCGAAACCGGTCCCGCCTCTCCCAGGCCGACTCGACCAGCGTACGGGCGTAGCGGCGCGTGTCCTCATCGGCCTGCGGAAGGGGGCAGGTTCGTTCGTTGACACCGGTCCGTTCAGGGCTCTTATGCGGCACCGAGCTGTCTCTGTCTTGAACGCACCTGTCCCCTTCGGCCAGGAATGCCTCCGTGTCGGCGAACGCTCCTTCGCCCTGTACGTCGAGCTGACAAAGAGCCTGCATCGCGAGGATTCTAGCCTGATGTCGGTCGGGTTTCACGGTTCGTCGTTTTGAAGGCGACAGGTTCGTTCCTTGACGCTAGACCGTTCATCGTAGTAGTGCGGCATCGCTTGCCTTTTAACGGACCTGTCCCCTTTCCTCGATCTGCGCATACAGATTGAGCAGCTCGATGGCCGTTACCGCGGCGTCGGCTCCCTTGTTGCCCGCTTTGGCACCGGCGCGTTCGATGGCCTGCTCCAGCGTGTCGGCGGTGATGACGCCGAAGGTCACCGGCAGGCCGGTCTCCAGCCCGACCTGGGCGACGCCTTTGGCTACCTCGGCGGCGATGAACTCGAAGTGCGGTGTCTGCCCGCGGATCACGCAGCCGAGGCAGACCACCGCGTCGTAGTGCCCCGACTGGGCGCACTTCTTGGCGCCCTGCGGCAACTCGAA
>JAZDKM010000015.1:0-7202 GCA_043803085.1 Planctomycetota bacterium | reverse complement strand
GAGCCGCCCGTCAGAGCGCTCGCCAGAGGGTGGTTGCCTGATGGATCGTGCGGCGATAGAAGAGTGCTCGGCCCGGGCGGAGGATAAGGCAACGGTGGGAACCGACCTGAGCGCCGCCCCGGGGGCCAAGACCGAAGGGCGGGCGGCTGACCGGAACGTCCGCCGCCCGTCTTTCCCAACCCCCTTCGGGATTGGCATTAAAGCGCTAAATCCCTCGCGGCGCAGCCGCGAGTTCTTGAAGACCCAAACGCCGGGAGACGGTCTCCCGGATGTAGCTAACTCAGAACGGCCGATTGTCCATTTCACGCTGAACCACTACAACACGACCGAGGAAGGTTGGCAATGACAGAAGACAAGAGAGCATCGATTCCCATAGAGGACGTGAATCCTTGCGACTACTACGGCATCATCCTCACGGAACTGATGCTCGGCATCCAAGCCGGCGAGTCCTACACGGAAACGCACTCGATTATCACCCGCGGCGAGATGGGGTTCTCCGTGAAGTGGGCAATGTTCGAGAGCGGCTTGCTGCTCATTCACCTCATGCCGGACCTGTTCGTGACTGAATCGCAGCGATTGCGCATCGCAGAGGCCGTGGTTCGAGCGAATTACGGCATCCCAATCGGCGGGTTCCGGCTTGATATGGATTGCGGGGCGCTCCAGTTTGTGACGACGTACCCGATGTTCAGAACGCTGGAGCCGCGTGAGCTTGAGAACCTGTTCCTGAGGTCGATGCACTGGGCGTTGCGCTTCCTGCCGCCGATTCGGAGGTTGCTCGCGGAGGCTGATCTGTCCCCGGCCTCCGTCATCGCGGCAGAGTGGGAGAAGCCCAGAGGCGAGGCACAGCCATGCTCATAGAACTTGCGATTGGTGACGCGTACGGCGCGGCCTTCGAGTATGCCCCGGTCCCGTTCGTGCGGGAGCATAACGACCTGCGCGCGTACGTCGCGCACCCGACACACGGGCGGCCGGCCGGCACGTACACGGACGACACGCAGATGAGTATCGCGATTGCCGAGCTCATGGTGGCGGGCGAGGCGTGGACGCCGGAGAACCTCGCGGCGAAGTTCGTGGAGGTGTTCAAGCGCGACCCCCGGACGGGCTATGCGAGCAGCTTCTACGGATTCCTCTGCAGGATCCGGGACGGATCGGAGTTTGTCGCGAAGATCCGGCCGACGAGCGACAAGAGCGGGGGTGCGATGCGTGCGCCGGCGGTCGGGCTCTACCCCGACCTCGGGCAGGTGATCGAGCGGAGCTCTCTGCAAGCGAGCCTCACGCATGACACCGAGGATGGCCGCAACGCCGCCGTGGCCGCGTCGCTCATGACCCACTACTGCTGCTACCGGCTCGGCCGCAGGGCGGACATGGGTCGCTTCATCCGGGAGCATGTTTCCGGGCGATGGGACAACCCGTGGCATGGCAAGGTGAAATCCAAGGGCTGGATGAGTGTCCGGGCGGCCATCACGGCGGTGAGCCGGTCGTCGTCCATGAGCGAGCTGCTCCGCACGTGCGTGGCTTTCACGGGCGACGTAGACACGGTCGCCGCGGTGGCGATGGCGGCGGGATCGTGCTGCTCGGAGATCGAACAGGATCTTCCCGCCCAACTGGTTGAAGGGCTCGAAAACAACGCTTACGGGCGTGACTACCTGATTGGTCTCGACAAGGCGCTGTTCACGGCTGTGGGTCTGCCCTCGGGCCCCCACGCGTGAGAACGAAGGAATAAGGGAAGGAATAAGGGGAATAAGGGGGGTCAGGCTTACTTATCGCGGGCAGGGTGGCCCAGGTTCTCCGAACCTGGGGGACACGATTCCGCAGCCGCTGTGATTAGGACAGATCAAACGACTCGCATGAGAGCGCGATCATTCCCCACCTCGAAACGAGGTGGGCCACCCCACCATGGCGGCCGACGTTTTGAGATAGGCCACTCGGTAGATAGTTCGGCCCTCGCGGGTGTATTTGACTTCGTAGTTTGTGCGCGGCGTGGCGCCGGGCGGTACGAACTCCGGATGCTCAAAATCCACCTGAACAAGTTCCGGGTGCGGCACCAGCAAGCGGTGAATCCATTCGAAGTACTCGGCGTGGTCGGTCTGGACGGCCAACCGGCCGCCCGGCTGCAAGACGCGCACCACGGCGGCGACGAAGTCCGCCTGAAACAGCCGCCGCTTGTGGTGGCGCTTCTTGGGCCAGGGGTCGGGGTGATAGACGTGCAGGGCGGCCAGGGACTCCGCCGCACAGTGAGCCACCACGAAGTTGCGCGCATCGGTCCGCATGAGCCGCACGTTGGTCACGCCCCAACGGGCCATCCGGTCCGCGGCGTACTTGTAGTACTTGTTGGCCCACTCGAGGCCGAGGAAACGCCGCTCCGGAAACTGGCGGGCGCGCTCGAGAAGGAACCCGCCCTTTCCGCAGCCGATCTCCAGCTCGACCGGCCCGGGGGTATCAAAGTAGTCCGCCGGATGGACCCCCACGCCCGGCGCGGGCGGCGCGATCATCATGTCTTCCATCGTGGGCATGACGCTTACGGTATCCGGCGCGCGGCTCGCGTCAACGTCGTGGGCTATTGGCGGGCACGCGGGCGCATTGTATATTCCGGCCGTCGCGGTAAGGCATCCTTGGAGAGAGGCGCGGTGAACCGGAAGCTCGCCGAGAATTTCAAGAGAGTGCAGGGCCGGATCGAGGCGGCGTGCGCCCGCACCGGACGTGACCCTGCCGAAGTCAGGTTGGTGGTCGTCACCAAAGCCGTCAGCCTCGACGTCATCAAGCACCTGGTGGATTGCGGCATCAAGCATCTGGGCGAGAGCCGCGTCCAGGACTTGACCAAGCGGGCCGCCATGACCCACGAGTATCTCTCGCGCCGGCAGCGCGATCCGGCGGCAGGGGCCCTATCCCGGCCGAACTGGCACATGATCGGGCACCTCCAGCGAAACAAAGTCAAAGCGTTGCTGCCCTGGGTGGACCTGATCCACTCGGTGGACAGTCTGCGCCTGGCGGAGGAAATCGACCGCGAGGCTGAGGCCCTTGGACGCACGGTCGACGTGCTGATGGAAATCAACGCCGGGCTCGAGCCCCAGAAGTACGGCGTTCCGGTGGCCGCCGCGGTGCACCTGGCGGAGCAGATCAAATCTTTGCCCCGGCTGCACCTGATCGGCGTGATGGCCATGGCCCCTTTGGACACGAACCTGGAGCGCATCCGCGGGTGCTTTTCCCGGGTCCGCGAGGTCTTCGAGGAAATGCGTCACCAGGCCGTCCGCCGCGACGAGTTCCGAGAGCTGTCCATGGGGATGAGCAACGACTTCGAGGTCGCCGTTGAGTGCGGCTCGACCACCCTGCGGGTCGGCACGGCACTATTCGAGGGCGTGACGCTCTGAAATGGGAGACCTCTCGATCAGCCCCCGGAGGGGCGTTGGAATCAAGCCTAGCGCTCCAACGCAGCTAAAGTTTCGGGTGTGCCACTGCTCTGTGAGCAGTGCTTTCCAGGAAGCCTCCTGCGACCGGCACTGCCGAGACGGCAGTGGCACACGAGGGTGATCGACTCCGAACGCGCAGGTTCAGGTGCGTCGGAGCACTAGGGTGAGTGCCGCGAGCCCCGGGATCGTGGGCACTGTCCCCAGGCTCATCACGCTCGGCTCTTCGCTCCGGCCGGCGGGCGCGGGGTGGGAAACGGGATGCGCAGCAGAGGTCGCCCGGCCGCCTCCTGGTGTTCCCGCGGCAACTCCTCCGTATCCGGGAGGCGACGCAGCATTTGCCGGTCCCGCCGCCACCAGCACCCGATGACCTCGTGGATGTCGCAGGAAGGCTCCTGTTCCGACCATAGGCCGAAGAAGTCGAGGTTGCCGCTCCGTGGCGTCCGCGCGGGCAGGTCGATCAGCGTCCGCAGGGGCATGAGCACGCTGTCGCCGATGATGAATCCCTCGCCGGGGCGCATGATGGGCAGCATGTCGATCAGGCCGGCGAAGTGGTCGCTCACCACCCGGGCGATATAGGCCTGGTCGTCGGGATTGTTCAGCCGCATCACCACCAGGTTGCTGCATTGGGACAGCGCCGTCTCGGAGAGTTCCGAAGGCCGTTGGCTGACGAGCATGGCCGAGACGCCGTACTTGCGTCCTTCCTTGGCCACCCGTTCAACGGCGGTCCGGGCGAACGAGGTTCTGACGGGCACGCGCGGGATGTAATTGTGCGCCTCTTCGTACACCAGCACGGTCGGGTGGCGCTGGTGGGCCGGCGTCCAGAAGTTCACGTCGAACAGCAACCGGGTCAGCACGGAGACGGCGATGTCCACCACGTCGTACGGGATACCCGACAGGTCGATGATGGTCAGGTTGCGTCGCGGGGTGATCTGGCCGGTGAGCACCTTGATGAGGTGCTCCATCACGTTGGACATCTGCGCCGCCGTGTTGTCCGCGTCGAGCACGTCGCGGAAATAGGCCGACCCTTGGGCCTGTTCGATCGGACGAAACAGGAACTCGTAACGCACGTCGAGCAGGCGTGTGTCGATCCGGTCCACCAGGCCCAACAGCCTCCCGAAATACAGCGGATGCGGCGTTTCCCCCTCGGCCTTGCCGCGGTTGAAGTCGCAGCGCTGTTCGCGCATGAGCCGGTTCTGCTCCTCCGGTTTGAGTGAACGCTGGGCCAGCTTGGAGAAGGCCAACTGATCGGTGTTCACCACGTAGCGCGCGTCGTTGAGGTTCTCTGCGTAGGTCTTGAGCTTCTCCAGCGAGAAGTAAATCGGAGTATCCAGGGTCAGGTCCCGCTGCAGGTCGAGTTCCTTGGCGGCCTGCCGCTTGTACTCCAGGATGGCCGACCGCAGGAAGGACACCTGGCTGCCCAGGAAGAGCGGGTTGGACTCGTCGAGCAACAGGGTCTCCAGCTCGCCGTAAGTGAGCAGCCAGTAGGGGATGACCAGGTCTTCCGTGCCCAGATAGGTGACGTTGGCGTCGAGCTTGCCGTGCTCGTCGCTGAAAGCGGCCCGGTATTCGCCGTGCATGTCGAACAGCACCGCCTGCGTCTGCGGCAGCTTCACGATCTCCTGGAGGATTCTGGCCGTCGTGCAGCTCTTGCCCGACCCGCTGTTGCCGACGATGGCCGTGCTCTTACCAAAGAACTCGTTGCCCAGCACTTTCACCTGAAAGTCGGAGTTCATGGCGAAGCGGCCGAGCGTGAAACTCCTGACCTGCTCGCTGCCCGCCAGCAACTGGTCGAAGCTGCCGAAGATTTTCTCGAAGTCCTCCTGTACCGCCACCCACACGTCATCCCCGATGACCGGGGATTCGTTGATCCCGCGCGTGAAGCGGCCGCTCTTGATTTCGCCCAGCAGTTGGACGTGCATGATGATCTGCGGTTCGATGTCGGCCACGGCGATCTCTTCGCGCCCCACCGCCGTGACAAATCCGACCAGCGTGCGGTCACTTAGCGGCACGGTGACATACGACCCGAGTTGCCCGACCCGATAGGACCGGCCGTTGTGTTCAAGGTCATAGTCCCGAAGGCTCAGGACGACTTCGAGCCGGCCGCTTTCCACGCGGATGACGTTGCCGATTTTCAAGGGATTCATGTTCGATATATCGAACCGGGCGGGGCGCGAAGCCAGTGCAAAGCGGTTTAGACGGCCGGCTTCGTTATGACCGGACGTGCGGCCCGAGGCAGCGCGGGAAAGGGTTGATTATCGGAACTCTGCGCGTCTGGGTGAGGCTCCTGAAGCCGCTATCAGGTGGCGGCCGACGCCGGCCGAGCCGGCTTGCGAAAGTTGGCGCCTTCCCGCAGGCGCGGGCGGAGGGTCTGGAACTCGCGGGCCATGGCACTCTCGGGAAACAGTTCCACCATCTGGGCGCCGGCGGACAAGGCCCCCTCATAATCCCGCGAACGCACCAGGCGCGCGAAATCCTCACGGAGTTGTAGGGCCTTCGCCCGGCGCATGGCCCGGAGCCTTTCCTCTCGCTCCTCGGAAGGTTGCGGCGGTGCGGGCGTCTCGGGCCGCACCAGCCGCGGGAAACCGTCGCCCCCGACGCTGGCGGCAACGAGCTTCTCCGGATCGCCGGCACCTGCGCGGGCCAGGTCCACCGCCACCCCCTGGACCTCCATCGCCTGCTCCAACGCTTCCAACCGGGAGACCAGCAGCTCGATCCGTTCCGTGCGGGCCACCAGCATGGCCCCGAAGCGTACCGCGGCCAACGCCAGGAACCCAACGGCCACTCCGCCCGTGGCGACAACGGCCCCCGCGATGGCACGAACCACCTGCCCGCCGAACGCGGCATAAAACACATAACTCAGGCCGCTCAGCGCGCACACGCTCATGAACGAATACACGGCAATGTGGGCGTTGCGCATCCAGGTCGCCGCGTCCGCCGCACGACCCCGATCCCCTTCACTCATGTCCCACCTCGATGGGTTGGGTACGTAACCGGTTGAGTGCCGCCGGCCATTATAGCCCCGACGAGCCCCGACTGTAACCCCCGATCCGCGACCTGGTCCGAACCGCGACCGTTAGGGAACAGGAACCGAACCGCGACCGTCAGGGAGCGGCCCCAAACAATAGTGGATTGCGGATGCGATGCGCGCCGGCATGCCCCCCCCCCTACTGTACTTCACCCGCCTACCGGGCGTGGTGCACCAGACGCGGGTCGTTCTCGGCAAGGACATAGGTTTTGTCCGCGGCCGCCGGCCCGAGGGTGTCCACCTTGCCGGAAGGCCAGCGAATTTCAATGCCGTCCACTTCGCGGTGACGGCCCAGCCCGCACACCAACGCCGTGTCCGACTGCGACAGGTAGGACGATCCGGTACGCACCATGCACCGTTGCACCAGATCACCGGCCCGGACCGTCACCACGGCACCCACGGACACAACCAAGCGTCTATGCTCCTTAAATGTTGAGCTTGACAACTATGCAGAAGATCGATCGGTGTGGCTATTGTGGTCTCTCTCTCTTGAGCTTGAGGCTCTCGGAGGTAAACCACAAGAAGACGCGAGGACGCACCTCATAAGAAGGGAGGACATTATCCGACTCCTCAAATCATGCGATCCTCAGACCTTCCCAATGGTTGTAGCGTATAGAGAAGAGATGATCGTTTTGACCCGCATTTCCCAGATGCCGTTGTTCCTGATGGCACGATACGTGCATGTTTTCCCTGTAATCCGAAGGGTTTTCGGCCATTTTGACAGGAGCACCCCATGGGTGACAGGCGAAAACAAGCACTTTGTGTGCAGT
>JAZDKM010000014.1:0-6793 GCA_043803085.1 Planctomycetota bacterium | reverse complement strand
GTCCAAATGCAGGTCGATCCGGCGGCCTGCCGCGTTCGGGTTGATGCCCTGCACATGGAACAGGCTCTGGTGGCGTTGCTCACAAACGCGATCCAAGCCTCGGCGCCAGACCAGTCGGTTCGGGTCTGGGTCAGGCCGGCGCCAGAGACACGGGGTGCGTGGCAACTCGCCGTTGAGGATGATGGCGTGGGAATTCGGCCGGAAATCCGAGAGGCGATCTTCTTGCCGTATTTCACGACCAAGCCGGACGGCAACGGCATCGGTCTGGCTATTGCGAACAAGGTTGTCCGGACGCACGGCGGGCGCTTGACCGTCGAGTCCGAGCCCGCCCGCGGCAGTCGGTTCTTGGCTCTGCTGCCAGGGCTCGTAATGGAGCCGGACTAGATGGCAGACATTCTGATTGTTGATGATGAGGAGAATCTGAGTTACTCGATTCAACTGGGGCTCAAACGGGCCGGCCACGATTGTCGCGTCGCGGACACGGTTGCATCCGCGCTCGCCGAGTGCGCCCGCAAGGCTCCCGCGATGGCGCTGGTCGATGTTCAATTGCCGGACGGGAATGGGATCGACCTGATGACGCAGTTACGCGTACAGGGTTTTGACGTGCCGATCGTGGTTATCACAGCGTTTGGGACGGTCGCCACCGCCGTGGCCGCAATGAAGCAGGGCGCGGAGGACTTTATCCAGAAGCCGGTGTCCATCGAGGAAGTGTGCCTGGTTGTGGATCGTTGTCTTGAGGGCCGGCGCTTGCGCAACCAGCTGGATGCATACCAGGAGGCGCAACGGCGGCAGGCGGATGATTCTCCGCTGATCGGTGAGTGTCCGCAGATCCGCGAGGTCGTGGCGCTGGCGGACCGGATCGCTTCGATCCAGAACGAGCCGGGAACCGGGCTGGTCGCAACGCTGCTGCTGGGCGCCACCGGAACCGGCAAGGAGTTGGTCGCTCGGCACATTCATCGGAACTGTGCGCGACCGGACCGACCGTTTGTCCACGTGAACTGTTCGGCGATTCCGGAGAGCCTCTTCGAGGCGGAGCTGCTTGGCTTTGAACGCGGGACGTTTACCGATGCGAAGGCCGCCAAGAAGGGACTGCTCGAGGTGGCCCATGAGAGCACGCTCTTCTTGGATGAAATCGGCGACATGCCGTTGGCGACGCAGAGCAAGCTTCTCGTCGCGATCGAGAACGGGCGCTTTCGGCGATTGGGTTCGACAACCGAAACGGCGGTGGACGTTCGCGTCATTGCCGCGACCAACGCCGACCTCCAACAGAAGCTAGAGGCGGGCCAGTTTCGTGCAGACCTGTACTACCGGCTCAAGATGTTTTGCATCGAGCTTCCGCCTCTGCGCGCCCGCGGGGACGACCTCTTCCTCCTTGCCGAACACTTCATCCAGCGCTTCAGTCGGAAGTTTCGGAAACCCGCTCCGAAGCTCACCGAGGCGACGAAGCAACTCATCCGGACCTACCCGTGGCCCGGAAACGTACGCGAGTTGGCGAATGTGATCCAACGCGCCGTGCTGATAAACGATGCAGACACCTTGGACCCCACGATGCTGGGAATTGGTACCGGTCCCGTGACCGTGTCCGATGAGTCCGGAATCCGGTTTGACCTTTCGCAGGGCGACTGCACGCTTGCTTCCATGGAGAAACGTCTGCTCCAGGCGGCCCTTCAGCACACCGGGGGCAACATCTCCGAGACTGCTCGCCTGCTGGGCCTGACGCGCGGTAGCCTGCGCCACCGGCTTGAAAAGCTGGGTTTGGCCAGCGACGAGTCCGCCCGGCGCCCTCATTCCTGATCGGTTACGCCATCGAGATCCAAGCGGCCAGTACGCTTGCCTGTGACGAGCATCCACGTTGGTGCGGCGGTGGACTGGCTGAGGGTGTGGCCAGGTGGCTGCCGGCAACCACCGCGGAGGCCTGCCGGAGACTCCGCCTCGACACCCCGCGGTCCCTAAGTTCTTGTATAACGCCATGTTACGAGAGCGTCTCGCGTTTTTTTTTGGACGGCACGGTCCCTGCTTATAGGCTCAGCGATTGCCGCTCGGGCGGTGGTCAAGTCGGACCGTGGTGAATGGTCCGCGACTGTTGGCTTGTTTGAAAAGGAGGTGTGTACAATGTCGAGGAAACTGCTTTGTGCGATCGGTCTGTGTGCGTTCTTCGCCGTGGGCGCCACGACCACCCAGGCCGTCACGGTGGACATCAGCTCGCCCCAGGAGGGGACCGAGGTGCAACCCGGCGGAACGATTGAACTCGCCATGGTGGTGACGAATGACACGGAGGTCCGAGACTGCATCGCGGTCACCCTGAAGCTGGTGGTCGAAGGGATTCAGCACCCCGTGGTGGCGCGCGGATATCTGCGCGTGAAGCTGCAGCCCGGAGAGTCCGTGACGGAGACGGTCGCCCTGACCGTTCCGGCCGATCTTAACCTCCCCGGCCCCGCACCCGCAACCGTTCAGGCCGAGGCTACCGGCAAGAAGTCCGGGACCACTGATAGCGATAGCGTCAGCCTCACGCTGGTGCCGGCACCGTAGGGGGATGGTTCCGGGAAGTAGGCGTGCACCCACAGAAGATCGTCCTGGAGTTGTACGTAAACGGAGCACTGGCTTCATCTTCTACACCTTCCGACGACGACAGCTCTCGGCTCGTCGCCGGACGGTCTTCTGTGGGGCCGCCCGTTGCCGGGCGTCAGATCTGCCCTTGGAGGAGTCGCCGATGACTGCAACATGGATGCGGACAGTGACCGCCGCTGCCTTCCTGTCCGCTGGGCTTGCGAGCGTGGAAAAATCTTCCGCAGCGATTTGCGTCAACGAATTCGATGTAACCTTGTTCGCTCGAGTATGGCACGTCAGCAGCTACTTCGTTCAGGACGACCTGTTGGCAGCACCGCAGGATGACACCTTTCTCGAGCCCGAGGGGCTGGCTTTTCGAAATGGTGTTCTGTATGCGTCAGGCGACCGCGAGCCCGACGAAACCGATGGCCGGTTGGCGGTCTATGCCTATCCGCCGGAAGGCCCGCTTTCGTTCAGCGGTCTTCTTCAGATGCCCAATGAGCCACCCAACTGGTGGGGGCCAGAAGGGATTGCGTTCAACGCTACCGGTGGCGGTTACGGGAGCGGCTCGATGGAACTGGTCTCCGTGGAGCGAGACACGCCCAGCCGCGCGGGAGTGATCGACCTTCTTTCCGGTACGGTCTCGGACCTACTGCTTACGGATCCCCTCGAGGACGTCACGTTCCTGCCGGGCAGGGAAGAGTTTGCCGTCCTCGTGGACCTGGGAACGTCGATGCGTGTGGCGCTTTACGACTCGACGATAATGCCCACGGCTGCCGACTTCGCCGTGCTGCCGGGGTCTAATGGTCTCGTCGGCGTCGGCACTGCGTTCGGATCGTGGTTCACCTGGACCGCTCAGACCCAGGAGATGGTCCTCGTGGTGACCAAGGCGGCTCCGGGCAACGCCGTTGCGGCGTATGGCCTTGACGGCGCCCCCATCGGCTCGGTTTTCCATCTCCCACTCGAACCCAAAGCGCGAATCCCCTTGGGGGGCGGTTTCTACAGGTTGCTGCCCGCCTTCGGAACCGTAGAGGCCGTGACCGTCGATGAGATTCACAAGACCATCTTCCTTGGGGATGAGCAGAACAGCATGATTCACGTTCTGACCGGCGGTCTGCCGGCCGTGGATTTCAACGACGACGGAAGCATAGACCTCGGCGATCTGGTCGTTTTCGAAGCGTGCCTGGAAGGGCCCGGCATAGCACCCACACTGGAATGCACGGCCTGCGATCTCGATGCTGACTCCGATGTTGATCTCGCCGACTTCAGCGTATTCCAGGCCGCGCTTGGAAGCGGGTAGCCCTCTGCGTGCATTGGGTGTCAGGAAGTGTCCTCTTCAGTCCAGGTGCAAATGAGTTCCGGACCGGGATTCCCCTCGCGGCTCTCGAGAACTCGATGGTCGTAACGTCGTTGGCCAACGCGGGCTGCTGGGCAAGGTCCTGGCCGGACATGAGCCACGAGATCCGCACGCCGGTGACGACGATTCTCGGGTACGCGGACAATCTCCTCGACCCGCGCGCGTCGGAGTCCGACAAGCTCAACGCCGCTCACACGATCCGCCGGAATGGAGAACACCGTGTGCAGTAGAGACGATCCAGCACTGCCTACGCGACTGATACTCAGCGGCGGCGGCGACCTGAGCAGGGCTTCCAGGTTCACCCATCAGCACGGGCAACCGCGCGCGGGCCTCAATGCGGCAAACCGGATCCAAACCACACGCCCAGCATCTCTCCTGCCCCGGGGTCTAGCCCGGAACCGGGCCGGTTGAAAGGCGTGCGACCTGTGTCGGGAGCAGTATAATGCCGCCCGGATTGCCCGGGGGTGGATAGGGGGCGAGCCGGATCCGGGCGTTGCCCGGACATTGAGGCGGGCAGCGAAGCCCGCCGGACGAAAGTAGTCTGTCACGTGAAAGGAGAACACGATGCGCAAGTACAGCACGCTCGTCGGAATTCTGGTCGCCGTCGCGGTGGTCGGCGGTAACGCGCTGGCCCAGGAGAACAAACCCACGGCGAGCAAGCCCGCCGGAACCACGCTGGACAATCTTCAATCGGCCTACCATGGCGAGAGTAATGCCCACGAACGCTACGTCGCGTTCGCCAAGAAGGCGGATGAGGAAGGCTTTGGGCAGGTGGCCAGCCTGTTCCGCGCCGCCGCCCGGGCCGAGGAGATCCACGCCCAGGCCCACGCCGAAGTCATCAAGAAACTCGGCGGTACGCCCAAAGCGGACATCCAGAAGCCCGAGGTGAAGTCCACGAAGGAGAATCTCGAGGCGGCACTGAAGGGCGAGACCTACGAACGCGACACGATGTACCCCGACTTCCTCAAAGTGGCCAAGGCTGAGAAGAACCTCGATGCCACCAAAACCTTCAATTACGCGCTGGCTGCCGAGGGCGAGCACGCCAAGCTCTACAAGCAGGCGCTGGACGACCTCGACCAGTGGAAGGGCGGCAAGAAGGAGTTCTTCGTCTGCGCCGTGTGCGGCTACACCGTGACGAAGGTGGACTTCGAGAAGTGCCCCTCGTGCTTCTCGCCCAAAGAAAAGTACGAGAAGATCAGCTAGCGCTCCGTCAACGCGAAACGGAGGGGCTCGACCGGGAGGGCGAGGCTCCTGCCGAGCCTCAAGCGTTGAACGGCATGGACGACGCGGGTGTGCCACTGCTCTTGAGCAGTGGTGCCGAAATGACACGTTGCTATCCGAGGTGACGCTATGTCCGCTCTGACCCCTCCCGCCATACCCCCGTGGGAGGGCATGCACGTTCTGATCGTGCATTTCCCGGTGGCGCTGCTGACGGTCTCGCCGCTGCTCATCCTGCTCGGTCAGCTCCCACGCATCGGCCGTCACTTCGCGCCCGGCGCCTTCGCTGTGCTGCTCCTCGGCACGGTTGGGGCTTATGTCGCGGTTGAGTCCGGAGAGGCCGCCGCCCAGGTCGCGACCCGCACCCCTGAGATCACGGCCGCAATCCATGAGCATGCGGAACTGGCCGAGACCGTCCGGTTGTTGTTCACCATCCTCACCACGGTGTACGCGTTGGTGCTCGTGCTGCCGCCCATCCTGAAACGGACGCAACTTCTTAAGTGGAATGTGCCACCCGTCGTGCCCGTCGTGGCCCAAGGGGTCGTCCTCGTCGCCGCGCTCATTCTCACGCTCGTCGTCGCGAACACGGCGCACCTCGGCGGCTTGCTCGTCCACGAATACGGCCTCCACGCTTTCCTCGGCGGACCATGATCGGCCCCGAGAGCCGATCGCATAGCGCCGCGGACGCCGACCGCCTGCTTTTCAAGGTGGTGTTCCTGCAGGCCCCTGGCCGGCACGAAACCGTGAGACTCAAGGCCATCTGTGGCCCCGGAGATCAGGCTGAACCTGTATTGACCCTCATGCTGCCGGATGAGGATTGACCCCTTCTTCTTCTTTTCTGTCGCGGCCGCTTTTCTGGCCGCGATTCTTTCACGAGGTAGCGAGAGCTATGCGCTCCATGCCTTAAACGGAGTCTCCCAGACGCGTTCAAGCCCTTTGCCCCAACGGGCCGATAATCAGTGGATGGCCGAAGCGCATCGGCGGCACCGAACGCGCGATATCTGTGCGTCAACTGGAATCGGCCCAATCGGCGCGCTCCGCAAGGATACTCAACCATGCGCCCCGTCACCTTGTCGATCACCATGATGATTCTTGCGACCACGCTCAGTGGATGTTCACCTCCGGGTGGTGGCGCCGGTGTTGCGCCCGATGGTGGCAGCAACGCCAATACAAACAGCGGCGGCTCCGGAGGAGATGGAGGGGGTGGCGGCACCGCGCCCGCGGCGTTCCCGGGCGCAGAGGGCTTCGGCGCCCAAGCGACCGGCGGCCGGGCCGGCCGCGTCATCTACGTGACCAACCTGAACGCCGACGGAGAGGGTTCGTTGCAGTGGGCCCTCGACGAGCCTGGCCCGCGCTACATCCTGTTCAAGGTTAGCGGTGTCATCGATGCTTCGATCCACGTTCGGCATGGCGACGTAACCGTCGCCGGGCAATCCAGCCCCGGCGGCATCATCGTTCGCGGGCTGCGCACGGATGAGACGCCCTTCATCGACGGGCCCGTCGCCCGCACCGGCGGCGCGATGCCGGAGATGTCCGTCTCCAACTTCATCATTCGGTATGTGCGTTCCCGGCCTGCCCTGGATCTGCCGTCGGCGCGCACCGACCTGGATGAGGACGCCCTACGCCTTCGCCGGGCTGCCAACGGCATCGTCGATCACTGCTCGCTCGGCA
>JAZDKM010000013.1:0-23470 GCA_043803085.1 Planctomycetota bacterium | reverse complement strand
CGGCCTTGAATGTGGGACCGGCCTTGAATGTGGGACCGGCCTTGAATGTGGGACCGGCTTTCCAGCCGGTCGGACCGGCTGGAAAGCCGGTCCCACACCTTCTCGGTCCGACAGGCTGAAAAGCCTGTCCCACAGCTTCTTGGGCTCAGACCCCCTAAGAACCTGACCGTTTCGACTCGCGTTAAAGCGCCGCCGGCCAAGCGACGATGAGGGGAGGTAGGAGAGTCGGCGGCCCGGAGTCATCCTGCGCGGCAGGCGGTTCATGGCTGCGGAAGTAGTCACGGAGAACAAGGCCATCGTGGCCAAGGCGCTGGCGGGCATCGGCGACATCGCCACCCTACCGGAGGTCATGGTCAAGATCATCGAGACCGTCGAAGACCCGCGCAGCACGGCGCGCGACCTGCACGTGATCATCAAGCGTGACCCGGCCCTTTCCGCTAAAGTGCTCAAGGTGGTCAATTCGGCTTTCTACGGTCTGCCCGGGCAAATCTCGGGCATCGACCGGGCCATCGTCCTGCTCGGGCTCTCCGCGGTGAAGAACCTCGCCATCGCTGCCTCGATCGCCCGGCTGTTCAAGCACAACAGGATCTCCGAACACTTTGATCCCAAGGAACTCTGGCGGCACAGTGTGGCCGTCGGGTTGGCCTCGCGCCTCATCGGCAAACTGAGCGACGAGGTTCCCGCCCTCGACGAGCTCTTTGTGGTCGGGCAAGCCGCGGCACACGCCAACGAAGGCACGCCGCCTTGACGATCGCCTGGCGGGGCGGCTACACTTCCCCATGGGTGAACTACGTCGGGTTCCGCCCCAGAGCACGCGCGAAACCTGGAGGACGGCGGGGGGACCCTGAACGCCGGTTGCCGGCGGCGCGGGTCCGGCTGCCACCGGGGCCGGCAAAAGAGGAGGAGCTTGATGGCCGACGAAAAACTTCATCTGACCGTGACTGAACAGGCCGGGATCAGCATCGTCAAATTCAGCGATCGCAAAATCCTGGAAGAGCTGTCCATCCGCGAGATCGAGGATGAGCTCTCGCGGCTGGTGAACTCCAAGCCAACCGTCAACCTGCTGCTGAACTTCCAGAACGTCGAGCATCTGTCCAGTGCCGCTTTGGGGATGTTGATTAAGCTCAATCAGCAGGTGAGCCAGAAGAGCGGCCGGCTCAAGCTCTGCGACATCCGACCGCAGATTTACCAGGTGTTCAAGATCACCAGACTGAACAAGTTGTTCGACATCCACGGCTCGGCCGGCGAGGCGCTCAGCGCGTTTTAGGCCTTGGTTTGACGCCCGCCCGGGCTTCCCGAGTCCAGAGATGGCCCGGGGCTCTCTGAAATCCGAAACCTGACCGTCCATGACTCAGGCCGATCCGGATAACGAAACCACCTTCGACGCGATGACCATTCCCACCGATCTTCGTGCGGCCCGCACGGCAGTCGATGTCCTCGTGGAAAAAGTCGAGGCCGCCCACTACACCGTCGATGCGGTTTTTGCCATCAAGCTGGCTCTCGAGGAGGCCGTCGCCAATGCCATCAAACACGGCAATGCCTGCGATCCCTCCAAGCAGGTCTTAATGCGTTACGCGGTCTCCCCGCAGAAGTGCGTAATCATCATTCGGGACCAGGGCCGGGGATTCAGCCCCGAGGACGTGCCCGATTGTACCTGCGCCGAGCGACTGCCCTTGCCCAACGGCCGTGGCATCATGCTCATGCGCGCTTACATGGACGAGGTCACCTACCGCAAGGGCGGGACGGAGATCTACCTGATGAAACGGAACGAATAGCCGAGCCCTCGCGATGCTCCGCAAGACCGTTCACTTCTCCGGCGCCGTTCAAGGTGTCGGCTTTCGCTACACCACGCAGCGGCTCGCCCGCGGGTTCGAGGTCACCGGCTACGTCCGTAATCTGCCCGATGGGCGGGTCGAACTGGTAGCGGAAGGACCGACCGAGCAGATCAACGGGCTGGTGCAGGCCGTCCAACGGGCCTTTCATTCCTGCATTCACGACCTGGTGGCTTTGGAATCGCCCGCCACCCGCGAGTTCCACCGCTTCGATATCGCCTTCTGACTCGCCCCCGTAGGTCGGGCTTCGCCCGACAGTAGGGTGCGTCCCGGACGCACCGCAGCAGAAAGAAGGTGCGTCAAAGACGCACCCTACAGGTGTACGAGCTGCAACATCTTGTTTCTTGACAAGATATTCTGGTTGCGGGCGAAGGCCGCGCCAGTGCGTTGCGGTACTACTCAACCAGCGTGCCGACCGGCTCGCCCCGCACAACGGCGGCCATGTTGCCCGGGTGTTTCAGGTCGAACACGACCACCGGAATGTGGTTCCGCTGGCACAGATCGAACGCGCTCACGTCCATCACCTCGAGGCGTTTATGAATGGCTTCGTCGAAGGAGAGATGCTTGTAGCGGATGGCGTCGGGGGTCTTCACCGGGTCGGCGTCATACACCCCGTCCACTTTGGTGGCCTTGAGTACCACGTCGGCCTGGACTTCCGCCGCGCGCAACGCAGCGCAGGTGTCGGTAGTCACGAAGGGGTTGCCCGTACCCGCGGCGAAGATCACTACGCGTCCCTTCTCCAGGTGGCGGATGGCCCGCCGGCGGATGAACTTCTCGCACACCCGGTCCATGCCGATAGCGCTTTGCACGCGGGTCTGGATGCCGAGCGCCTCCAGAGTGTCCTGGATGGCCAGGGCGTTGATCACCGTGGCCAACATGCCCATGTGATGGCCGGTGACTTCTTCGATGTGTGAGTCCTTGGCGACGACCGCCCCGCGGATGAAGTTGCCGGCGCCGACCACGACGGCCAGTTGCACGCCGAGGTCCACGACGGCCTTGATCTCGCGGGCGATGCGGTACAGTTCGTCGCCGTCGATGCCGGATTTATCCGGACCGCACAGGCCCTCGCCGCTGATCTTGAGCACCACCCGCTCGTACTTCATGCAGGTCATCATCGGTCCTTGTCGAGCGTGCCAACCGCCATGGGGGCCGCCACCGTGCGAATGGAGAAGGGAGAATGAAGAATGGAGAAGAAAGAAGAAGCGGACAGGAGCATCGACTCTTCATTCTCCATTCTCAATTCTCCATTCCTCTTCGTGTCTTCGTGGCCTTTTCTCTGGTGTAGAGAGACCTCCACAAAAAAGGGGCCCCTCGGCCCCCACGACATTCGGCTATCCGCCGACGACCATGATGGCCAGGTCCTCGACGGCCGAAACTCCGGCCGCCTTGAGCACCTCTCGGACCCGCTTCTTGTCATAGTCCGGCTTGACGTGCTCCTGCTCCATGAGCGCGTGCTCCGCGCAGAAGGCGTTCACCTTGCCCTGGACGATCTTCTCAATGATGTTGGCCGGCTTGCCTTCGTCGAGGGCCACGGCGCGCGCCGTCTCCTTGACCTGCTCAAGCACCTCGGCCGACAATCCCTCGCGGGTAATGGCCAACGGCTTGGTAAACATGGCGTGCTGGGCCAGATCGACGGCCACCGTTTCCGGGGACGGCGCGGTGTCAAACGCCAGGAGGACGCCGCTCTTGCCGTCATGGTGTACATACTGCGTAAGGGACCCCCCGGCTACCTTGCGGCAGCGGATCAGGTTCATGGTCTCCTGCAGCTTGGCGTAGGCCTCCACCACTGCGTCGTTGACCGTTTTCCCGTCCCCCGCCTTCGCCGTCAGAATCGTCTCTGGGGAGGGCTCCTTCTTCTCCTGGACCGCGACGGCCTTCGCCATCCTCGTCACCAAATCCACGAACACCGCGTTCTTGGCGACCGGGGCCGTCTCACAACGCAACTCAACGATCCCGCCAATTCTTCGGTCAGGGGAGATGTAAACGCCGATCCGCCCTTCGCCGGTCTCGCGCCCGGCGCGCTCTTCCATCTTCCCTTTGTACTTGCGGTTGAGCACTGCGATCGCTGCGGTTTCGTCCCCGCGCGATTCGGTTAGGGCCTTCTTACACTCCATCATCGGCAGGCCGGTTCGCTCTCGGAGGGCCTTCACTGCCGCTGCTGTGATCTCTGCCATATCCTACACTCTCACACAAATTTCTAGGTGCGGTAACGGCTCGCGTTGTTGCAGGCCGTCCGGCCGACGGTCCCGCCGGCCGTTACAGGAGGGTGCACCACTCTCGCACCGAACACAGGATCGGGGGCGCAGAGCGCCGTGCTGCCACGTGTCAGGAACCCACCGGGGTCTCGGAAGCGGACCCCGGCCTCGGGGCCTCATACACCTCCGCGGCGGTCCCCGACGGTTTGACATTGGGCGCCAGCAGCCCTACCGCCGCGGGGCCCTCCACCGGCACGTCCTCGTCTGCCCGGGCGATGGCCCGGGCGGAGCGGCGCCGTGTCGCCCGCGCTTCAGGTATTTCGGGGGGGGTGGCCCGTTTGCCCGCCTCCACGGCATCGGCCAGGTGCTCGATCACCGTTTGGATGGCCCGGATGGCGTCGTCGTTGCCCGGAATGGGGAGGTCGGCAAAGTCCGGGTCCGAGTCCGTGTCGATAAGGCAAACCGTGGGGATGCCCAGTTTCTTGGCTTCGCGCACGGCAATCCGTTCCCGCGTCACGTCGACCACGATGAGGGCCCCGGGAAGGTGATCCATCTCCCGAACGCCGGACAGGTTCCGGTGGATCTTGCGCTGCTCGCGGTCGCGGGCGGCGATGGCCTTCTTGCTGTATTCCTGAGCACTCCCGTCGGCACGGGCCTGCTCCAACTCCTCCAAACGGGCCAGACGGGACCGGACCGTGCGGAAATTGGTGAGCATTCCGCCCAACCAGCGCTCGGTCACGAACGGCATGCCGACCCGCTTGGCGTTCTCCTCGATGGTATGACGGGCCTGTCGTTTGGTCCCGACGAACAGGACCAGCTCACCCCGGGACACCGTTTGCGCGATAAATCTCTTGGCCCGCAGCAGACCTTTCACCGTCTCGCGAATGTCGATGATATGGATCAGGTTTCGCTTCCCGAAGATGTACGGGGCCATCTTCGGGTTCCAACGGCTCACGCGATGTCCGAAGTGGATTCCCGAATCAATTAAACTACGAACCAACTCCGCAGACAATCAACACCTCCACCCAAAGGTAACCCTAACTTCCACGGCACACACGCAAACCCTGTAGCATAAACGCGATCGCTTCCGAATTCAACCCGGAAAATGGCGGACCCGACGGGTCTGGCAAGGGATTGTAGCAGTGCGGGGTGGCATGGGTCCGCCCAAGGCGAGCCTGCGGCGAGCCCTTGGGCGGACCCGTGTCCATAGGGCGGTTCGCACGGCTCGGCAGGAGCCTCGCCCGCCCGGTTGCTTCCCGGTCGCGGCGGGGGTAAAGTCGCCCCGCACGACGCCGGAAGGGGGCTCGAAAGCATGCAAAGGGCCCATCCAGATATGTGGGACCGGCTTTCCAGCCGGCCAAATGACAGGTTAGAAAACCTGTCCCACATGATCCGGATAGGCGCTAAGGGCAGTTTGGGACGTGACTTGCGATCCAGGGTCCGATGCCGAGGGACCACTCATCTTTATCAGTGCCGCCGAGCCCAGTGCGGATTTGCATGGGGCCTCCCTGATCCGCGCGGCCAGCGAAATCGAGCCCGGTGTGCGGTTTGTCGGGATTGCCGGCCCGGCCATGCGGGAGGCCGGTTGCTGGGCCTTGCACGACCTCACCCGCCGGTCCGCCATGCTCCTTTCCGCCCTGCGCAACGTCGGCGAGGGCTTCAAAGTCCTTGCCCTGACCCGCGGGTACTTCCGAAGGTACCCGTTTGCCGCCGCCGTTTTTATTGATTCGCCCATGCTGAATTTGGCCTTGGCGAAGGTTGCCAAGGCCCATCGCGTACCGGTGCTCTACTACATCGCCCCCCAGGTGTGGGCCTGGGGCCGGTATCGGGTCGCCCGGGTTCGCCGTCGGGCGGACAAGCTGGCGGTCATCCTTCCATTCGAGGAGCCGTTCTTTCGCCGGTACGGTATCGACGCCACCTACGTCGGGCACCCGCTTTTCGACGTCCTCCTCGCCCGCAGGCCCGATCCGGCCGTTCGCCGGACCATCCGGGAGGCGGGTCATCCGGTCGTGGTTCTGATGCCCGGGTCGCGGACGCACGTGGTTAGGGGGGTCCTTCCGGGCCAACTGGCCGTGGGGCGGCGGATCGCCGAGCGTTATCCCACCACCCATTTTCCCATCTCGGTTGCCAACGATAGCGTTCGGCGGCTGATCGAGCCGCTGGCAGCCGAGTCCGGACTCAACTACGCCGCCTACCACGGGAAGAACGCTGATCTGCTTGAGTCGGCCGATCTGGTGCTGGTCGCCTCCGGCACCTCCACGCTGGAAGTGGCGTACTACCACAAACCCATGGTGATCATGTACAACGGCTCGCGGCTGGCTTACCACCTGCTGGCCCGCTGGCTGATCCGCACCCCGCACCTTTCACTGGTGAACATTCTGGCCGGCCGCGAACTGGTGCCGGAGTTCATGCCCTACTACACCAGTACCGATCCCCTTGCCCGGTGCGCTTTGGGACTGCTGGAGTCGCCCGATCAACGGCAGTCTATGTCGCGCGCGTTGGCCGACCTGCTCGCCCCCCTCGTCAAGCCCGGCGCCCCGGCCAACACCGCAGCGATGCTGTTGGGCATGGTGGGGAAACACAGGCTGGAAGCCTGGGCTACAACGCCATGACCGATTCCGCCGACGGATAAGCACCGCCGCGCCGCAGCCAGCGCACGGCCCGGCGCAGGTCGATCATGGCCAGGTACAACGCCGGCACAACCACCAGCGTCAGCAACGTCGCAAAGACCAGCCCAAACGCCAGCGAAATGGCCATCGGAATCAGCGTCTGGGCCTGGGTGCTGCGGTCGCAGAGCAGCGGCAGGACGCCGACGACGTCACAGATAGCGGTCAGCAGGACGGCCCGAAAGCGGGCCTCTCCGGTCTGCCGGACCGCATCCAGAATCGGCATCCCCGCCCGGATGGAGCGGTTGACCTGGTCCACCAGGATCAGCGAATCATTCACGACGATGCCCGACAAGGCGACCATGCCGAACAAGCTGAACAAGGTCAGATCGTAGCCCATAATCCAATGACCTAACAACGCCCCGACGAACCCGAGCGGCACCGCCGACATGATGACCAGAGGTTGCACGTAGGAGCGGAGCAGTCCGGCCAGAATGGCGTAGTTCGCCACCAGGGCGATCAAGAAGCCGTCAAACAAACTGGTCACGGATTCGACGATCTGGGCGTGCTGGCCTTCCACGGTGGTCTCGATTCCGTAGCGCTCGGCCAGTTTCGGCAGAAAATCCGCACGCAGGGCGGCGATGATCTGCTCAGCGTTGGCGGTGCGGGCGTCAACGTTGGCCATGACCCGGCAGCGGCGTTGGCCTTGTTGGTGCTCGATGGACGCGTATCCCCGGACCATGCGGAGGTCGGCAACCTCGAGGAAGGGGACCTCCTCGCCGCCTGGGGTGTGCACGCGCATCTGCTCCACGTCACTGAGGCTGCCGCGCTCCGCTTCGGGATAGCGCACCCGTACGACAATTTCATCCCGCCCGCGCTGGACTCGGGCCGCCTCACCGCCGTAAAAGCCGCTGCGTACCTGCCGGGCGAGGTCTTCCAGGGTCAGACCCAGCGTCCGGGCGGCGGGCTTGAGCGACACGTGCAACTCGCGCTTGCCCGGGATCAAATCATGCTCGATGTCATAAACGCCCTGGAAGTCCACCAACTTGGCTTTCAGTTCCTCGGCCGCCTGATTCAGGCGCTGAAGGTCGGCACCCACCAGGCGAATTTCGACGGGCTTGTCGGTCGGGCCCAACTCCACCCGCGAGAGAACGAGCGCGGTCGCGTCCGAAATCACCCCGAGGTGTTGCCGCCAGCGGTCGATGATGACGCTGCAGTCGATCCGCCGCTGCTCGGTGGGCATCAGCTCGATCATCACCGTCGCCAGATTGCTGCCGAAGGCGGGGAGATACGCCGGGTGCTCGCCCACGAGGGAGAACGTCTGCCGCACCAACGGACCCGACGCCGCCGGTTTCAATTCCGCGTCCTCGTTCAGGGCGGCCGCCGCCCGCTCGATCCGCTCGACCGCGGCCCGGGTGGTCTCGGCGGAGCTGCCCTCGGGGAAACGCACGCGAGCCTGCAGCGTGTTCCCGTCAATCTCCGGGAAGAGCACGAGCGGCGTGCGGCCACCGAGCACCAAGCCTCCTACGAGCAGCAGGACGGCCAGTGTGATACAGAGGGTCAGACCTCTGGCGTTCGTGGCGCGGCGACACAGCGGGCGGTAGAGGCGGGCGAGAAACCCGCCGAGGCCACGATCAATGAACGCGCGCATCCGGGCATGGACGGCGTCCACTTTGTGGC
The DNA here is from genome assembly GCA_043803085.1 of Planctomycetota bacterium. Classification (GTDB taxonomy): domain Bacteria; phylum Planctomycetota; class Phycisphaerae; order UBA1845; family UBA1845; genus JAAEQG01. The sequence goes on along the minus strand of JAZDKM010000013.1, from coordinate 15,157 downwards.
GCAGGCTTCCAGCCTGCCGGGGTTGTACTCCGCCGGCGTGGGCCAGATGCGCCGGCAGCATGGTAAACGCCTCCGCCTGGGACGCGAGCAGCGAAGCAATCACTACGATGGGAAGGATAGCGATGAGCTTGCCCATCGCCCCGCTCACAAACAGCAGGGGCAGGAAGGCCACTGTGGTAGTCAGGGCCGTTCCCATCACCGGCAGGGCCACCTCCGCGGTCCCCTCCAGCGCGGCCACTTTCGGCGACTGGCCTGCCACGCGCCGCTGATCGAACCGGTCGCAGATGATGATGGAGTCATCGACGACGATACCGGTCATCATGATCAACCCCAGGAGGCTGATCATGTTGATGGTCTCCCCCAAGAGAGCGAGGGTCACCAAGGCCCCCGCCAGGGACACGGGAATCCCCACGGCCACGTACCACGACAGCCGCAGGTTCAGAAACACCGTCAGCAGGACGCAAGCCATCGCCATGCCCGACAGCCCGTCGCTGACCAGCATGCCGATCCGGGCGTCGATCTGCAGGGACGTGTCCGCCCAGACGGAGAGGTGGATGCCCTCCGGCAGGGTGGCTTGCTTACGCTTAACGTACGCGCGCACGGCGGCCGCGATCTTGCTGGTATCTTCCGCCGGGGTCTTGTAGACGCTGACCATGGCGGCGGTCTGGCCGTTGAACCGGCCCGAGCGACTGGTGTCTTCAAACCCGTCGGTGACCTTGGCTACCTGGTGGAGGCGGACAAGGGTCCCGTCCGGCTGGGCGATAAGGACCAGGTCTTCAAAATCGCGGGCCGTATAACGCTGTCCGACCGTACGCAGGGTGATTTCCTCGTTGCGGGTGCGGAGGGTGCCCGCGGGCAGGTCCATGGTATTCCTGCCCACCACGCCCGCCACGTCCGCGAACGACAGTCCGTAGCGCTGGAGCGCCTCATGCGTGATCGCGATGGTGATCTCATAGTCACGGATACCGGAAATGGTGACCGAACTGATCTCCTTGTCGGCCAGCAGGTCCTCGCGAACTTCCCGGGCGAGTTCGTGCAACGTGCGTTCCGGCATGTCGCCGTGGATGGCGATGTTGATGACCTGGGCACGGATGATTTCCTCCGTGACCACGGGCGCCTCCGCCTCGCGGGGAAGGGTGATCTGGGCGACGTGGTCTTTGATGTCGAGCAGGACCCGGGTGGGATCGCGTACGCTCTCGATCAGATCGACGATGATCCGGCCGTGGTTCTCCGCGGCGAACGACTGCACGCTCTTGATGCCGGCGACGCTCTGCACCGCCTCTTCCACCTGCGTGCAGACGCCCTGCTCAACTTCTTCGGGACCGGCACCGGGATAGACCACGTCCACCGAAATCCGGTCCAGGGCGAACTCCGGGTAGGTTTCGCGCACCATCCGGCGGGCACTGAGCCACCCGCCCAGCAGGAGGCAGACCATCAGCAGATTCGCCAAAACCGGATTGTCAACGCTCGCGGAGATGACGCGGCGGAGAAAACCCATCTAGAAGTCTCCGGGAAGCGCTTCGCTGCCACGGAGATTCGGCCCGGTCGGGGGATCTGGGAAGTGGAGGGACGCCAGAAGATCGCGAGGTCGCGGCGTGTTTGTGGCGCAGGCTTCCAGCCTGGCCTCGGAACGGGCCACGGAGCGCTCCGCCCGGCGGCGGAGAGGCATGCCGATCACTGCCCGAGGCAACGGAGACACGACGATCTCATCACCGGCCCGCAACTCGCACACGGACGACTCGTCCGGGCCGCCCAAGGCGGCGGAGTACCCATCGAAATCAACGAGCACCTGGTCGCCGACCATGCGCAGCAGCGGTACGCGCCGGATGCCCAGGCGCCCGTCGGAGGCACCGGGCCGGTCGCCGTCGGGCTCGAACACGTATACGAATTTGGCCGCATCACCGCCGTCGCCGTCATACACGGCCGACCGGGGAATGACCAGGGCGTTAGGCAGCGGCTCGGCCGGGATTGCCACCCGGCAGAACATGCCGATCGAGACGGGGGGACTGGCTTGTCCGCTCTCGAGCTGGAGACCTTGCATGACGTCTCTGATCTCGACGATCACACGGGCGGTGCGGGAGGTCTCGTCCAGCCGTTCGAGGCGGGTGACGGCCCCCCGCCATGCGTAGCCTTGATCGTAGAGCGACCACGTGACGGCGGCCTCGGGCGGGGTTCCCAAATCCTGGCCGACGGCGCGGGCGAACGCCCGCAGGTTCGTCCAACGCAGATCACGCGGATCGACGCCGGCCGCCAGTTCCAGCGCCTCCATGTCGGTGAGGGTGGCGATCGTGAAACTGGCCACCACCACTTGGGATTCCGCCGCCGAGACGGATTCGACGCGGGCGTCGAAGGGGCAGGTAATCTTCGTCTTCTCCACCTGCCGTTGCGCCTCGGCCAACTGGGAGCGCTTCAAGTGCAACGCCGCCTCGGTGTCCGCGATCACGGACGGCATCAAATCGAGCTGACTCTGATAGCCCAACACCACGTCTTTTTGCCGAAGGTAGGCCTCCTCCGCTTTTTCCACGTCGACGGTCCGTGCGGCCTGCTCATCGGCCAAGGAACGCTCGCGGGCCAGGTTCTGGTCGGCCAAGTCGAGCAGCTTCTGGGCGACGGCCAACCGTTTTTCCAGGCTGGACTGCTCGCGGCGGCGACGTTCCAGTTCGGCTTCCAGCCGCCGGACCTCGGCCTGGGCCTGTTCAACCCGCAGTTGGTAGGTTTGGGGATCGATCTCGAAGAGCAGTTCGTCCTTGGCGATCAGGTTTCCGGGCGCCAGGCCGCCATGTACTTTGACCAGCCGCCCGCCGACCTCCGGGACGATCTTGATCTGCCGCTTGGGACGAACCGTGCCATACCCGACAATCGGCGCGTCAAAAACCACGGGCTGGACGGCCAAAACCTCGACCTGGGGCACAACCGGGGCGGCGGCGAGCCGTTCGGGACGCGGCTTGGTGGCCACCAGCCACCGCATCCCGACGACGGCCAGCAGGAGCACGCCTAGGGCGATGCCGATGTTGATGACCCGTCTGAGTCTTTCCATGCCGCCTCGCACCAGCTTTGTGTACGACCTATAACCGGGCGCCGCCCACTGTTCCCCAAAAACCGGTCATCGGCTATTCGGGGCGGAATGCCGATCGGTCTGGGGACGCCAATCCCGGAAGCTATCGCGCCGGCCGAATACCTCACCCCGGGGGACCGCGCATACCCCGGTGTACGGCCTGCGAAGTTTATTCCCCCTTCCACCCCCGTGTCAACACCACCCGCTGTCAGAACCCTCCGAGCGGGCAAGTCCTGCCCACCCCTATAACCATCGGTATACTTCGGTTTTTACATCACCTTCCAAGACAATGCACCCAACCACACCATACCAGCCCAGGAGCAACGCACGCAATCGAACTCGCCTTAAAGATACTCTAAAAATGGTCAGTTTGGAATAAACCGGAACGAATTAATAGTTATTGTCAAAACGGTAAGAGTAATTGTAATTCTAATTGGATCGTTCAACGTTTATACGGCTGATGCAGATTCGGAGCGTTGCCAGGGTTCCCATCGTAAGTCCGACTCCTCGCCAGAAGGCCCGCGCGAAGCTCATGAAGGCAAAACCCAGATAGCGGACTTTCCGCAGGCGTCGAAGCAGCTTCCAGGTCATGGGAATCTGGGCGCCGAGCAGCAGGGCCAGAAGAACCGGCGTTACCCAAAAGGTCAGTGGAAAAGCCGACAGAGGAACGCAGGCCAGGACCAGCATGGCCAGCGGCGGTTGAAGATGGTCCACGAAACTGCTGTAGGAGTCACCGGCGGCATGTCCGCGATGGGCCATGTACATCCACACCCGCCAATACCCCTGCTGGCGCTGGGTGCGGAGGTAAGACCGCCAGGAGACCGGATGATAATGCTTGACGCGGGAGTTCACTTCAAAAGCCAGCTCGTAGCCGGCCTCCAGCACCCGCCAGGACAACTCCGCGTCCTGTCCTTTCAGGAAGCGCTCGTCGAAGCCGCGAACCTGCTCGAGAACCGACCTTCGGTAGGCTACGTTGAACGTGGCCAAAAAGTTGACCCGGCTGGGCATGGCCAGGTGTCGCTCGACGATCTCTTCGTGGATCAGGCAGGCCAGCAGAGAGTCCTCTTCCATATTCCCGTAGCTGCCACCGACGCCGGCTACCTTGGGGTCGTCGAGGTGCGGCAGGAGACGGTCGAGCGCGTCCGGCTCGGCGACGCAATCGGAGTCGATGAACCAAACGATGGGGTGCTGCGCTGCACGCCAGCCGATGTTCCGAGCGGAACCGGGGCCTTTGCCGGCCCCACGGAGGTAACGCACGGGGAACGGTTTGACGATTTCGGCGCTGGCGTCGGTGGAACCGTCGTCGACGAAGATGATCTCTTGCAGCGCGTCCCGTCCCACCAGGGGCACGACGGCCTCCAGGCACTGCCGGATGGTCCCTGAAGCATTTCGGCCGGGAATCACCAGGGAAACGGCCATTGACATAGTCATGCAGCGTACCATTCGGGTGGGAAGCGGGACAGGTCCGCAGGTCAGGCGCTACGAAAATGTCAAGGATGGGGCATGGCGGCACCCACCTTCGGTGGGCTTGGCCATGCCACACGACTTCTTAAACGGACCTGTCCCGTTTCCTGCCGCGTGACGTAGGCCTCGCCTTGACAGGACTTTGGGTTATTCCAAGAATAGCCCGGACGCGCGTGGTAGCGCGGGTCTTTTGGCCAATCGTGAGCGAGGTCAACGTCGCCATGGGCACCCAGCAGCGGTTGAAGCAGGCTCGGGATCGAGAACTCCTGGTGGTAAGCATCCTCGCCGTGGCAGGGCTCTGCCCCTGCTCGGGCGTCAGAGCGGCGTCGATGACCTACTATGCCGGTGGGGGGGTCTACCCGCTGGAGCGGTCTGAGACCGAGTGGGTCATTGAGTTGCTCGGGGCGGATACCGCCGCCGCGGCCGACGTGCGTTTTCGCATGTTGGGTCCGGGCCGGGTCGAGCGGATGCCGTGGGGGCGTGCCGATGTGCGGTTCGCCATCCTGCACGTCGACCGGGCCGACGCAGAGAGCCAGGCGCAGGTATCGGCGCACGGACTGGTGAAAGCCGTGCGGCACGTGTACCGGTTTCATCCTGACGGGCTGCCCCACATCGGCACTGGCCGGCTCGTGATCAAGCTCGCAGCAGGCGTTTCGCAGGAGGCTTTGGGAGAGTTGCTGGGGGGATATAGTGTGCGGCGCCTGCGCACCGTGGGGAGTGGCGGGCGGACTCACGTGCTCGAGCCGGTCGACCCCGCCACGGACGAGGTCGAGTTAGCGGCGCGATTGCACGCGGACCGGCGGGTGGAGTATGCCCACCCGGACCTCATCTCACCCCTGTTCAAGATGCAGGTGTCCGACGGAGATTTCACCGCCAACTTGCCCACGGATCCCTACTTCGAGTTGCAGTGGCATCTGAACAACACCGGCCAGGAAGGCGGGGTTTCTGGGGCGGACATCAATGTCCTCCAAGCGTTTGACGACGGGGCGTCCGGCGCCGGCGTGATCGTGGGGATGCTCGACGACGCGTGCGACGTCCTTCATGAAGACTTACTCAGCAATTTCATGAATGCGAGCCACGATGCCGTCACCGGCGAGGTCTCCCAGTTGGCCGCCAACCCCACCTCGGCAAGTGAACGACACGGGACCGCGATGATGGGCTTGATCTGCGCCGTGAGGGACAACAACCGGGGTGTGGTGGGCGTGGCTCCCCAGGCCCGGTTCACGGCGTCGCGGGGGGCGGACGAAGGGTTGTCCGCCTCGGACGTGGCCGCGGCGTTCGACTTTGCCCTGGAACGTCAGGTAGACGTGCACTGCAACGGTTGGGCGGGCGAGGCCGGCGCGCCTAGCCCGGACACGGTCCGCGGGGCCGTTGAAGACGCGTTCACGACCGGCCGCGGCGGCTTGGGCATGGTCGTCGTTTTCCCCACGGGGAATGCGGGCGAGGAGCTGTCCGCAGACTCGTCTCTCGCGGTGCTCAAGACGGAGGATGACAAGAAGCTGGTCATCGGGGTAGGGGCGTGCAACGCCATTGAGCGGGTGACGTCCTACAGCAATTACGGGATCGGGGTGGTGGACGTGTTGGCGCCGAGCGGCGACGTGTTTCTACCTCAGATCGTGACCACTGACAATACCGACGAGGCCGCGTTTGATTCGCCCGGGTACAACCTCGGCGGGTTCGACGACTTCAACCTGCCCAATCTAGGCAACCCTCAATATACGCAGGGGGACAGCTTTTCGGACGTGGCTGACCCGGACTTCTTCGGCACCTCCGCGGCTTCCGCGCAGGTGGCGGGCGCGGCGGCACTGGTGTTGGGAGCGACCCGCGGTCCGGCGCTTACCGCGACGCAGGTGCGGGCGACCCTCGAGCATACTGCGGACAAGATTCCCCTCACCGACCCTAACGAAGGCGACTACAACGTTATTACGGGGCGGAGTCTCCGCTACGGTTACGGGCGGGTGAATGCCGGTAAGGCCGTCTCCGCTGCCCGCCTGGTGACGGACAGTAGTGCGTACACCTGGCCGGAGCGGGTGAAGAACGTCACGGTGGCCGATGGCGTTGGGGAGGGGCAAAAAATCCTGAGTTGGGTGGCAAACGACGATCTGCGGACCCTTGTGGACGGCGTTCAGGGAGATGCTACGACGAGCGTGCTCGTGGTGGGACGCATCGGGCTGGACTTCGAGTGGGTCCCGACCGACGGCATGAACTACTTCCTGGCCCAAACCGTCGACTTTGAGCAGAATGTCGGGGTCGCCCAAGTAGGGGACAACACGTCGTACGAGTTCAGCGACTTGTTGGGCATCGTCTACTTCGGCATCTTCGCGCGCAATGCCGCCGGCCGTTACTCCTTCGGCGTGTCCATTAACTCCGAAGGTGAGGTCGTGGAAGTGGGGCGCAGTACCCACACCGGCCTGGACAACCTCAATGCGAATGACAACACCGGGGGGACGCCACCTCCCGGCACGCCCACGGTGGCGATCGCGGTTTCGCCGCTCTCCGGCGTATCGCCTCTGACCGTGACCTTCCGCGGCAACTCCCCCAATTCGGATTCTCCGATCGTCTCGGTCCTGTGGGATTTCGGCGACGGCAGCGCATCGGTGGACCAGGCCGTGGCCCAACACACTTACACCCTGCCCGGAAATACGACCATGCAGTTCACGGCGACCTTCACGGTGGTCGACGCGGACGGCGACGCAGGTCAACGGTCCGTCGTGATTACCGTGTTTTCCACCGAAGGCGATGAGCCGGAGCCGTCGACGGGGGCCATCCGCATCATCATCAGCGCACCGGGAGAAGCGCCTCGGGAGCTGGCGTACGGAGAAGTGGGTTCCCCGGTGGAGTTGTCCGTGGATACCAGCCACATCGTCGGCACGCCCCAGAGCATTTTCTGGAGTCTCGGCGATGGGGCAACGGCCGGCAGCTTCATCGTTCTGCACACCTATCAAATCCCAGGCACGTTTCCCGTCCTGGCCAACGTGACGGCGCGGACGACTTCGGGTGAGGACGTGGTGTTTTCGGACTCCTATCTGTTCACCGTGCTAGAGATCGTCGGGAATGGGAACGGGAACGCAAACGGGAATGGCAATGACAATAGCCTGTCACCCTCCACCGGGGGTGGCGGCGGAGGGGTGGCGTGCGGTGCCGGCGCGCTCCTTCCGATGATCGCGCTGCTGGGGCTCGTCGTCCTGCGGCGCTTGCGCTTCGCGTAAGGCGCGTCGGGCGGAGCCCGACCTACGGGCGGGTGGCCTGCCCAAGCGAAGCGGAACATGGCGGAGCGGAGCGCGGGCATGGATGATCGTTGGCGAATGGGCGCGTTGGGCCCGTGTGGGCTTGGACATGCCATCCTGCCTGTTGCGGCCTGATCGGCGTCGCGTCATCATGACACGCTATGCACGGTAAGACGATCCCCCGGCCTCAATCCGTCCCCGACGAAACCGTGCGAGCACTCGAGAAGGCCCTCCGGCCGCGAGTGCGGGGGGACGTGCATTTCGACCGGCTGCATCGCGCCCTGTATTCCACAGACGCCAGCATCTACGAGATCGTCCCGGTTGGGGTGCTGCACCCTCAAGTGGCGGACGACGTGGTGGCGGCGGTCGGGGCCTGTCGGGGACACGGCGTGCCTATCGTCCCCCACGGCGCAGGCACCGGGCTGACCGGCGGGGCGGTAGGCAGCGGCCTGCAAATCGATTTCTCGCGGTACATGAACGCCGTAGGGGACCTTGATGTGGCCGCACGCACGGTCCGCGTGCAGCCGGGGGTCGTCCTGGACGAGTTGAACCGCGAGTTGGCCCGATCCGGGTTGCACTTTGCGCCGGACGTGGCCACCTCCAGTCGCGCGACCATCGGTGGGATGATCGGCAATAACTCCTGCGGGGCGCACTCGGCCATCTACGGCCGAACCATCGATCACCTGATCGAATTGAAAGTGGTTTTGGCCGACGGCAGCGTGGTGGTTTGGGGCGGCGGACTTCCGAGGCCGGCAACCGAACTGCAACGGCACATTCTCGTTGAGTTGGAGCGTCTGCGGACGGAATACCGCGACGAGATCGAGGCGCGGTTTCCGAGAATCCTCCGACAAACCGGCGGCTACTGCCTGGACCGCCTGTGCAAGCAGGAAGGCCCGGTGGCTCCCATGCCGATCCTGTGCGGCTCGGAGGGCACGTTGGGCATCATCGTAGAGGCGGTGCTCAACCTGGAACCGCTGCCAACGAGCAGAGGTATCCTGGCCGTCCACTTCAACACCACGGGGACGGTCCTTGAGGCGCTGGGGGCGACGCCGCGCATCCTCGAACATCAGCCGGCGGCGGTGGAACTGGTTGACAAGCTGATCCTGAACGCGGCGTTTGCCAACCCCGGGCTGCAACCTTACCACCGCCTGATTCAAGGCGAACCGGACGCCGTGCTCATCGTTGAGTTTTTCGGTGACTCTGCGGACGCCGTCGTCAAGCGGATCGAGAGGCTGGAGCACGACCTGCGCTCCGCCGGGTTGGGCTACGCGTACACGCGGGCGACCGCGCCGCAAGACCAGGCCGGGCTGTGGCAGATTCGCAAGAGCGGGCTGGGCCTGCTCATGTCCAAACCAGGCGACGATCAACCGTACGCATTCATCGAGGATACCGCGGTGGATCCAAAGCATCTTCGCGCGTACATCGAGCGCATGGGCCAGATACTCGCCGCGGAGGGCATCACCGACGTCGGCTACTATGCCCATGCCAGCGTGGGGGAACTGCACGTGCGTGCGGCCTTGAACCTCAAGAAGCAGGAGGACATCACCCGTATGGTCCGGGTGGCCGACGCAGTGAGCTCGCTGGTACTCGAATACGGCGGGGCCATGACCGGGGAACACGGCGACGGGATCATCCGCGGCTGCTGGACGGAGAAGATGTACGGCCCGAAGCTGTATGCGGCTTTCCGGCAGGTCAAGCGGGCCTTCGACCCGGAGGGGCTGCTGAATCCGGGCAAGATCGTGGACTCCTGGCCGATGACGGAGAACCTCCGTTTCGGCCCGCAGTTCGAGACGGTCCAGCTCAAGACCACGCTCGATTTCTCCAGGCACGGGGGGATGGCCGGTCTGGCCGGGATGTGCTCCGGCGTGGGGCAATGCCGGCAGCGGCTGGTCGGGACCATGTGCCCTTCGTACATGGCCACCGCTGACGAGAAGCACACCACCCGCGCCCGGGCCAACGCGTTGCGGATCGCCCTGTCCAACCGCGGTCTTCTGGAGGGGCTGGACGACCCGGCCCTGGAGGAGGTCATGGACCTGTGCCTGGGGTGCAAGGCGTGCGCTACCGAGTGTCCCACGGGTACGGACCTGGCCAGGCTGAAGTACGAGTGGCTCTCCCAGAAGAACCTGCGGCATGGTGTTCCGCGTCACGCGCGGATGGTGGCGGACGCGCCCAGGCTGGCGGTCTGGGGCAGCCGCTGCGCCCCGGTGAGCAACTGGATCACGCACCGCCGAGTCTTCCGTTGGGGCATGGAGCGCTGGTTTGGCTTCGACCGCCGCATCCCGCCTCCGAGGTACGTACACTTCACTTTCCGGCACTGGATGCGTAAGCACCGGCGGGTCGCCGCCGACCTCCCCCCGCCCACCCGCGGGCCGGTGATCTATCACGTGGATACCTGGACCAACTACTGCACGCCCGACGTGGGCATCGCCGCGGTGCGGCTGCTGGAGGCGGCGGGCTATCAGATCCTGACCCCGGTCCTGCAATGTTGCGGTCGGCCGGCGATCGGCAAGGGTTTGCTGACGGAGGTGGCGCTGTCGGCCCAGATGAACGTTGAGACTCTCGCGCCGCACATCGACCGGGACACGCCCATGGTCGGGACGGAGCCGAGTTGCATCCTCACGTTCGTGGACGAATACCCGCAACTGGTGCGCACGGATGATGCGCGAACCCTCGCCCGGAATTGCTATCCGATCGAGTCGTTCCTGGCGAAGTTGCTCCGCGAAGAGCCGGAGGCACTACGCTTCTGCAAACCCTCCGCACCGTTGCTATATCACGGGCACTGCCATCAGAAGGCGTTGGTGACGACGCGCGACGCCAACGAACTGCTGCGCTTCGTATATGGCGACCAGGTCAAAGAGATCGACAGCGGGTGTTGCGGCATGGCCGGCGCGTTCGGGTACGAAATGGGCCACTTCGACGTGGCGAAGGCGGTCGGGGAGGAGCGGCTCTTCCAGGCCGTCCGCGAGCGCGGCGACGCCCAGATCGCAGTTTCGGGTTTCAGTTGCCGTCACCAGATTGAGCATCATTGCGGAGTAGAGGCGCGGCACCTGATCGAGTACCTGGCCGAACTCCTGGAGTAACGTGAGCGCCCGCACACGTCGGCGTGGCTCCGCGGAGTTTCCCTGACGCCGGCCCAGGCCCGTTTATGAGGGCTGGACCGTGTCGGGGGAATAGCTGATGGCCATGGCTGTTGCCGCTGTTCTCTGCCTTCTGTGAAACCTTGCCGGGCTCGGGGGGTTTAACCTAGGGGACTGTCTATCCGCGGCGGGCTTTGCCGATAAGGGGGCAGGGCTGTCTGGATTTTCGATCCCGCGTAATAGGAGAACGAGCAATGAAACGCAGAACAAACTGGTTGGTGGGGGTAGGCGTTTGCGCGGTTCCTGGCGTTCTGGCCGTCGAACCCCTTGAGACTCCCGGCAAGATCGAGGCCGTGACCGTTTATCGCGGTCAGGCGTTGGTGACCCGGCTGGTGGAGTTGACCGGTCCGGCGGGCCTGCGCGAAGTGGTCGTCACGGATCTGCCCGAGCACGTTGTGCCGGGCAGCATCCATGCCGAGTCGGCCGACGGCGTGGAAGTGCGGTCGGTGCGCTACCGGGTCCGACCGCTGGCGCAAGATGTCCGAGAGGAAGTTCGTAAGCTCGATGAGCAGATTCGCAAGGGGCAGGACCGGCTCCAGGCGAATCAGCGGCATAAGGAACTGGCCGCGGAACACAACGCTTACCTGACCAAGCTGGAACAGTTCGTGGCTCCGGCGGCCAACGTCGAGTTGACCAAGGGTGTCCTCAATGCCCAAACCCTTAAGGACCTGACCGAATTCATTCGTGAGCAGCGGAGCGTGCTGGCGGAACGCGGGCTTGAGCTCTCTTTGGAGCAGCGCGACCTCGATGAGCAGCTTGAGCTACTGCAGCGGCAGCGCCAGGAGCTGACCGGTGCCTCGGCGCGCACGGCCCGCGAGGCCGTGGTCCTCGTGAACCTCCAGAAACGCGAGGGTGGGCAGTTCCGGTTGCGCTACCTTGTGGAGCGGGCGACGTGGTCGCCGTTTTACAACGTCCGCACTGACGCCGGGCGCTCCCAGGTGCTGATCGAGTACAACGCCTCCATTCAGCAGATGAGCGGCGAAGACTGGACCGACATCGCCATGACGCTCTCGACGGCGACGCCCTCGCTGGTGGCCAAAGCGCCCGTTTTGACGCCGCTCAGCGTCGCCCTGGTACCCCTGTCCGCCGCGCCCAAAGGCCAGGAGATGGGCAAGGATTACCGAGTGGCGCGACGCGAGCTCATGGAGAAGTGGAGCAAGGCGGATACGTCGCGTAACGTGGCCGTTGCTCAATCGCAAACGCAACAAATGCAACTGTCCGACTTTGACCCGGCGGCCAGAGACGTACCGGCCGCCGGCTTGCCCCCCGGCGATGACCTGGAGTTGAATCGCCTGGCCGGCGAACTGCAGAACCTGGACCTGACCAGCCGGGAGAGGATCACCCGCAGAAGCACCGGAGAACCGAAGTCCGATGAAGGCATTACGGTGACCTACCAGATCGCCTCCCGGACCTCGCTGCCCAGCCGCTCCGACCGCCAGTTGATCCAGATTGCACCGTTGCCGATGAAGGGGCACTTCTACAGGGTGGCGACGCCCGTGCTTACCACCTACGTCTACGAGGAGGCTGCGGTCACCAACGAAAGTGAGATGGTGCTACTTGCCGGCCCGGTGGCCACCTATGTGGCCGGCGAGTTTGTCGGGCACGGGACGATCCCGACCGTGGCGGTGGGCGAGAGCTTCACCGTCGGGTTGGGCATCGACTCGTCACTGCGGGCCGCCCGCGAGTTGGTCGAGAGGAAGGAGAGCATCCAAGGCGGCAACCGCGTGGTGGACTTCAGTTACCGATTGACCCTGGAAAACTTCGGCGCCGCGCCGGACGCGGTTCGCCTCCTCGACCGTCTGCCGCAAGCAGAGAAAGCAGACATCAAGCTAACCCTCACGGAAACCGGGGGCAAGCTGAGTACGGACGCCTCCTACGAGCACACCGACCGCAAGAAAGGTCTCCTGCGTTGGGAGGTGGAGGTGCCTGCCCACGCGCTGGGCCCACAGGCCCAGGCCGTCGAATACCAGTTCCGCGTCGAGTATGATAAGGAGATGACCATCGCGGGGCCGCCCACCGCCCAGCCGTGACCCCTGGGGGACTGAACGGGGCAGGTGGTCCTCCTGGGCGCTGCGATTCGGAGAGGTCGGAATGAAAGCTGTTCTCAAGCCTGGTTGCTGCCTAGTGCTCCGGCGCACCTTAGCCTGCGAGTGCGGAGCCGACCCCACTCGTGTGCCACTGCCGGCTCGGCAGTGCCGGTCGCAGGAGGCTTCCTGGAAAGCACTGCTCACAGAGCCGTGGCACACCCGAACCTTAAGCTGCGTTGGAGCACTGGTATGGACCGCGGCGTTTTTCGCCTTGACCGCGTCGCTTTCGGCTGCTCCGGGAGACGTCAAGGCATCGTTCGACGCCCCGTGCAAGTATCCGGTGGGCCTGGCCTCCGACGGGCAGCGGCTCTTCGTGGCCGACTGGCGCGCCGCCATGATCTACGCCGTCAGCGCCTCCGACGGCACCGTCAGCCAGTCCTGGCCGGCGCCGACGCCTAAGCCGCACAGCCTGACCTTTGGGGCCGGCAGGCTGTACGTCTGCGACGACCACACGGGCAGCGTCTACGCCCTGAACCTCGACAGCGGCATTGTGGAGAACACCTTTCAAGCGCCCGCCTCGAGTGCCACGGGCCTGGCCTATGCGGACGGCGCCCTGTTCATCCTCGCCAAGGGCAGCATCTACAAGGTCCTGCCCGACGACGGCACGATTCTCGCCAGCTTCCCCGTGCCGGATGATCCCTGTCAATGCCTGGCCCATGACGGTCGATACCTGTGGGTCGCCAACCGCATCAAAGACGAGTTATACCTGGTAGCGCCGGACAGCGGGAAGGTCATCGGCATCCTCGCCGCACCGGGGCCGTATCCGGCCGGCCTCGCCTGGCTCGACGGCCATCTGTGGAACGTCGATTTCCAGACCCGGAAAATCTACAAGCTCGCCGTGCGAGATGATGTCATGTACCGCCTTTCGGACACGCGGCGAGCGCGGGTCGAGTATCTGTGGGCCCTCAACAACTACGGGCCGGGCGAGGTCATCGATCTGACGCTGAACGTGGCCCTGCCCATGGCACTCCCTAACCAGAGACTGCTCACGGAGCCTGAGTTCTCCGTCGCGCCGTCGCAGAGCGGGCGCGATCGATGGGGACAGGGATGCGCGGTGTTCGAGCTCGGCCGCGTGCCCCCGGGAACCAAGGCCGTCCTGAGCTACACACTGAACGCCGAGATTTCGGCCATCCGTTACCTGATCCTCCCGGAGGAGACCGGCACCCTGGAAGACATTCCCGCCGAGATCCGCGAACCGTACACCGCGGACGGCTCACACTACCGCATCGACAGTCCCTACCTGGAAGAAACGGTTCAGAGAATTGTGGGCGATGAGAAGAATCCGTACTGGATCGCCCGGAAGCTTTACGACTTCGTTATCGCCACGCTGGAGTACGAGATGGTGGGCGGGTGGGACGTGCCCGAGATGGTGCTGAAGCGCGGCCGCGGCTCGTGTTCGGAGTACACCTATACGTTCGTAGCGTTGTGCCGGGCGGCCGGTCTGCCCGCCCGCTATCAAGGGAGCGTGGTGGTCCGCGGTGACGACGCGAGTATCGACGAAGCCTTCCACCGCTGGGCCCAGGTTTATCTGCCCCATTATGGCTGGGTACCGGTGGACGCCAACCGCGGCGACGCCAAGTCCCCTGCGGACCAGGCTCGGGGGCTTCGGCGAGCTGAGCAATCGCTTCCTGATCACCACCCAAGGCGGCGGCGATTCGGAGTTTCTCGGATGGGGATACAACAGCTTCGCCCGCTACCATGCGACGGGGGCCTGCAAGGTCGAGGAGGACAACTTCGGCTTCTGGGAACCGCTGGAACCGTCCACGGAGACATCGAGCACGCCCAACCGCCAACCCGAACGATGCACCGGCAAGGCCGAATGATCGGCTCCCCATTCACCAACGGGGCATGGTCCACTATTGCGGACCATTGTGGGGATGGCGCGCTGGAGCGCACCCACCCCGCCCGCACCGGCACTGCTCACGAGCAACGGCGCACAAGCACTGCTCAAGAACCGTGGCACACATGCCACGTTGTTAAACTTCTCGTTGCGGTCGCATAGGCGCGCAGCCGCGTCGGCATCGCCTTCTTGCGAGGCGATGCCGACCCAGGCCATCTGCGATACGCGATCACTCGCGGTGATTTACGGACGATGCAACTGGAACACGTGCCGGGTCGTCTGGCCCGGGAGGATCTCCACAGGGGTCTCCTCAGGCAGCCACTCAAGGGCCTCCGCTATGGCAACGT
>JAZDKM010000012.1:0-2773 GCA_043803085.1 Planctomycetota bacterium | reverse complement strand
ACCGAGCTAATGTGGTGTCTCAGTGAGACGGCCTCTTATCCGAACCGCGACCGTCAGGGAGCGGCGTGACCGGGCGGTGTGCTGGACCGCTCCCTGACGGTCGCGGTTCGGCTCACAAGAGACGCACCGATTCTGACCAACCGCACTAGCGATTGCGGATTGGAGATTTCGGCGGATGGCTGACGGCCACGATCGACGCGGGACTAGTGCTCCAACGCAGCTAAAGTCTCGCGTGTGCCACTGCTTTGTGAGCAGTGCTTTCCAGGGAGCCTCCTGCGGCCGGCACTGCCGAGACGGCAGTGGCACGCAAGGGTGATCGACTCCGAACCCGCAGGTTAAGGTGCGTCGGAGCACTCGCAGCATTTTACGGGTGGTGCTATGGAACGGCTGATCAATATTCGCAACCTCGGGATTTCGGCCCACATCGACTCGGGCAAGACGACGTTGACCGAGCGCATCCTGTTCTACGCCGGGCGCATCCACCGCATGCAGGAAGTCCGGGGCAAGGACGGGGGGGCCACCATGGACTACATGGAACTCGAACGCGAGCGCGGCATCACGATTACTTCGGCCGCGACCAGCGTGGAGTGGGGCGACAAGCACGTTAACATCATCGACACCCCCGGTCACGTGGACTTCACCATCGAGGTGGAACGCTCGCTGCGGATTTTGGACGGGGCGGTGTTGGTGCTCTGCGCCGTGGGGGGCGTGCAGTCTCAGTCAATCACGGTCGATCGGCAGATGCGGCGTTATCGCGTCCCGCGGATCGTGTTCATCAACAAGATGGACCGCGTGGGGGCCGACCCTGCTCGCGTGGTGGCGGACCTGGAAACCAAACTCGGGCACGTGGCCGTCCCCGTCCAGATGCCCCTCGGGAGCGGTGACCATTTCGCCGGGGTGATCGACCTGATCGACATGCAGGCGCTTCGTTTCGAGGGGGTCCACGGCGAGAAAGTTGTCGCCGCGGAGGTCCCGGCGGAGCTGCGCGAGGAGGCGGGTCGGGCCCGGCACGGCATGCTGGACACGCTGAGCCTGTACGACGACGAGCTTCTGGAGGTCATGCTCGAGGAGGGTGTGCCGGCGGCGGAGTTGATCCACGCCGCGTTGCGGCGGGCGACGCTCTCCCGCGAGATCACCCCCGTCCTGTTGGGCAGCGCCTACCGCAACAAAGGCGTGCAACCGTTGTTGGACGCCGTCTGCCGCTACCTGCCCTCGCCCCTGGACCGCGTGGCCTACGCCACCGACAACCACAACGAAGGGGCCGAAACCACCGTCACCGCCGATCCCGACGGTCCGGTGGTGGCGATGGCCTTCAAGATCGTGGACGAGTCTTTCGGGCAGGTGACCTATACGCGCGTGTATCAGGGCACCATGACCCGGGGTGCAACGTACGTCAACACCCGCACCGGCAGGAAGCAGCGAATCAACCGCATCCTGCGCATGCACGCGGACGACCGCGAGGACCTCGACGAGGCCCGCGCCGGCGACATCGTGGCCCTGATGGGCGTCGAGGGGACTTCGGGTGACACGCTATGTCACCCATCTATCAGCCTGGCCCTGGAGCGCATGCACACCGCCGAGCCGGTGATGGCGTTGGCCATCCGGCCGGTGAAGTCGGCGGACCGCGAGCCGATGTCCAAGGCCCTGAACCGCTTCATGAGAGAAGACCCGACGTTCCACGTCCACCATGATGAGGAGACCGGCGACACGCTCATTTCCGGGATGGGCGAGCTGCACCTGGAGGTCTACGTCGAGCGGATTCGGCGCGAATACAAGGCCCAGGTTGAAGTGGGGCAGCCCAAGGTCAGCTACCGCGAGGCCCCGACCAGCGGGAGCACCTACAACTACAAGCACCGCAAGCAGACCGGCGGGGCCGGACAATACGCTCACGTCGTCGGCAAGCTGGTGCCGCTGCCCCTCGACGCGGAGGAGGATTACGAGTTCGAGAACCAGGTTTTCGGCGGGCACGTGCCCACGGAGTACATCTCGTCGGTGGATAAGGGCTTCCAGATCGCCCGTGCCAAGGGTCCGCTCGCCGGTTTTGAGATCATCAAGGTCAAGATGGTGCTGGAAGACGGCTCGTCGCACGCCGTGGATTCATCCGACTTGGCGTTCCAGATTTGCGCCCGCGAGGCGTTCCGGCAGGCGTTCCTGGCGGCCAGGCCCGCCCTGCTCGAACCCATCATGAAGGTCGAGGTCGAGATGCCCACGGAGTTCCAGGGGGGGATCGCCGGTGACGTAGCCGGCCGTCGCGGGCTCATCACCGACTCGGAGGTCAAAGGCCCCACGACGGTGATCCTGGCCGAAGTGCCGCTGGCCAACATGTTCGGCTATGCCACCGACCTGCGCTCGCTGTCGCAGGGCAAGGCGACGTTCAGCATGGAGTTCCTCTGCTACCGCCGCGTGCCTGCGAGCGTTCAGGAGGAGCTCATTGAAAACGCCCGCCGCGAGAAGGCCAAAGCCCGGAAATAAAGGCCGACTCACGGGCGTCGGCAGGGGAGGCGCTCAAGCCGCCGCTTCCGCCTTTCATGGCCTCAGAAAGACCCACAATTGCACTTGTTCCGTCGTGTTCGGTGCGCCTCTTCGGGGCTGGCGTGATTGGGACGCCCTAGTGCTCCAACGCAGCTAAAGTTTCGGGTGTGCCACTGCTCTGTGAGCAGTGCTTTCCAGGAAGCCTCCTGCGACCGGCACTGCCGAGACGGCAGTGGCACACGAGTGGGCTCGACTCCGAACCCGCAGGCTAAGGTGCGTCGGAGCACTAGCCCCCAGGGCA
>JAZDKM010000011.1:0-8998 GCA_043803085.1 Planctomycetota bacterium | reverse complement strand
CCGCGGCCATGAGAAGGCGAAGACGTTGGGCAGCCACAACCTGCTCGAGCCCACTCAGGAGTGCCAAACGGCATGTTCTTCCTCAAGATTTGCATGATGGCCTTGCGGAGCTTGTGGTCCAACCTGCTCCGCACCCTGCTGGCGACGCTTGGCGTGATCATCGGGGTGTCTGCGGTGGTGTCGGCCATGTCTATCCTCGAGGGCACTAACCGCGACATCCTCAAGCGCTTCGAGTCGATGGGGGCCGACCAGATTATGGTGTTCAACGGCAGTTCCCGGCGTCACGGTCGGCAGAGCATGCTACCCTCGCTGGAGGCCGAGGACGTGGACGCGATCGCCGAGTGCGCGCTGGTCCGGGCCGTCGCCCCCGAGGTACAGAACGAGGCCCAAATCAAGTATTTCAGCAAGAACAAGCCGGCCACCGTGCTGGGCAGCACCGAAAGCTACGCGGCGATCAACAACTACAAGGTGGCCGACGGGCGTTTCCTCACCAAGGAAGACGAACGGGCCGGGAGCAAAGTCTGCGTCCTGGGGCACGAGGTGGCCAAGGAACTCTTCGGGGCCACCCCCGCCGTCGGCTGCCACGTGAAGATCAGAGGCCTGGGGTTCTGGGTGGTCGGCGTCATGGAGAAGAAAGGGGTCCTGGGGTTCCGGGAGGTGGACAATCAGGTGGTGATTCCCCTATCCACGGCCATGAAGCGTGTTTTCGGGCTGCGCAACCTGACCATGATCACCGTGCAGGCCAGCGATTCCAAGGACCTCAAGCCGGCGATCCTGGAAGTGAGCCGGGCCCTACGCAAACAACACGGTATCCGCGCCGGGCAGGACGACGATTTCACGGTGTTCACGCAGGAGCAGATCAAAGCCCAGGTCTCGGACGTGACCAAGATTTTCGCCATCGTACTGTACAGCATCGCCGGGATTTCACTGGTGGTCGGGGGCATCGGGATCATGAACATCATGCTGGTCTCGGTGACCGAGCGGACGCGCGAGATCGGCGTGCGGATCGCGGTGGGGGCGCGGCGCTGGGACATCCTCAAACAGTTCCTCATCGAGGCTTCCATCATCAGTATCCTGGGTGGGGGGTTGGGTGTTCTGATGGGCCTGCTGTTCACCGACCTGCTGGAGAATTGGACGCGGGTGCTCAAGACCTACACTTCCCCAGCAGTCATCTGGTACGCCCTGATCATGGCCACCACCGTCGGCATTGTCAGCGGTCTGTACCCCGCGCTACGCGCCTCCCGGTTGGACCCGGTCGAGGCCTTGCGCTATGAGTAAGAGCCCTTGGCAAAACCGGGCGGCAATTGCGCGACGAGCGGCCGTCAGTGCCCTTCAGGACGGGCCGGGTTGGCGCATACCAGGTGGTGCATGCGATAGGATCTCTCGGGCCGGCCGAAGTTGTGGTACTGCTCATCGTGGATCGTGAAGCCCGCGTTCACATAGCACCGCACCGCCTGGCAGTTGTCTGGAAAAACGATGAGAGACACGCGGGCGGCGTGCAGCTCGTGAAACGCGTGTTCCAGCACCAGCCGCATGAAGGCCGCGCCGAACCCCCGTCCACGCCAATTCGGGGCGATGATGACGTGACCGATCCAACAATGGTCCGGCCGCTTACGTAGCGGGTTCAACTCGGCATACCCGATGGGGGTCTCGTCCTCCGTGGCAGAGATGACCAACGGGCTCCCCCGGTCCTGCGTCCAGCCCAGCACTTTCTCGGCAGTTAACGGCGATTCCGTACTGGGGGCCACCCAGAACAGTTCGCGATCGTCCGCGACCCAGCCGGCGACCGTTCCCGCGTAGTGCGGGAGAAAGCGACGTAGATGGAGCGTGGCGGATGGTATAGGTCGCTCCCGTTCGTGGCCGGAAAAACGCATCGGAATCCATCGGAACTCCGGCTCATCATAATCAGCATGGCACCCGAGGTGAAACCATGGCACCCGGCGTTGCGTAAGCATGCCGAGGCCGGTAAAGGCACGCATGGCTACCCGCGATCCCGACAAGTCGGGGTCGCGTGAAGCCATGCCACCCTGGAGGTCGAACGTTGCGGATAGCGTCGTGCAACACTATCATGAAATGATGTTCTCGCGGAATGTCCGAAGGGTCATGCTGCTGGCGGGAGTCGCCGTGCTGGTGACGGCGGCCCCCGTGTACGCCTACATCGGACCCGGGGCCGGTTTCGCGGTCCTGTCATCTGCTTTGGTGATCGTCGGCGCCATGGCATCGGCGGTGCTGATGCTGTTCACCTGGCCGATCCGGTGGTGTATCCGTGCTTACAAAGGCCGTAAGGCCCACGCCCGCGCCCGAGTCAAGCGGGTGGTGATCATCGGGCTGGACGGAATGGAGCCCACGCTGGTGGAGCAGTACATGGGCGAGGGACGGATGCCGCACTTGGCCCGCCTGCGCGAGAGGGGCTGCTACCGGCGTCTGGGCACCACGCTGCCGGCCCTGACGCCGGTGGCGTGGGCGTCGTTTCTCACCGGGTCGAATCCGGGCAAGCACAACGTTTTTGACTTTCTGACCCGTGACAAGCGCACTTATCTGCCCGCGCTGTCTTCCGTACATATCTCCGGCGGCAAGAAGCCGTCGATGGCGCTCATGCGCAAAGGCAAGCCGTTCTGGAACATCCTCGGCGAGCACGGGATTTTCAGCAGCATCATCCGGGTGCCGATCACGTTTCCGCCGGAGAAGTTTCGCGGCGTCCTGCTGTCGGGCATGTGCGTGCCCGACCTGCGCGGCAGCCAGGGCACCTTCTCCTACTATACCTCCCGCCCCAGCGAAGACGTAGAGCATACCGGAGGCGAGCAGATTCGCGTGACCCGCGAGGGCAACCGAATTGCGTCTCACCTGGTGGGGCCGCAAATCCCCAAGAACGGCAGCAAGGTGACGTTGAAATGCCCATTTACGGTCCAGATTGACGAGCAGAACGGAAGCATCACGCTGTCCGTGGGGAACACGACGACCAGACTCAAGCGCAAAGAGTACAGCGACTGGATCGTGGTGACGTTCGACGGCGGGTTCCGCAACAAGGTATACGGCATCTGCCAGTTTCAACTGCTCAGCGTCAAACCCCATTTTGATCTCTATGTAACCCCGATCCAAATCAACCCTGAGAACCCGGCCTTCCCCATCGCCTTCCCTACCGTGTACAGCATGTACCTGGCCAAGCGGCAGGGACCGTTCGCCACGCTGGGCTTCGCCGAAGACACCTGGGCGTTGAACGAGCAAATCCTCGAAGACCCCGGTTTCTTGCACCAGTGCCTCGAAGCAGACCAGGAGCGCGAGGCCATGCTCACCGATGCCCTGGACAAGGTCCGGCGCGGGCTGGTGGTGTGTGTCTTCGACAGCACGGACCGCGTGAATCACATGTTCTGGCGCTACCTTGACCCGGCCCACCCGGCCAGAGCGGGGTTTGGTGATACCAAGCTTGTCAATGCGATCCCGGAGCACTATGCCCGCGTGGACGAGATGATCGGGCGGAGCATGGCCAAGTGTGAGCGTCCCGACACGGTGTTGATGGTCCTGTCGGACCACGGGGCCAAGTCGTTCCGGCGCGGGGTGGACCTGAACCGCTGGTTGATCGAGAACGGCTACATGGCACTCAAGCCGGACGCCCAGCCGGGCGTCAAGTACCTGGCGAACGTGGACTGGTCTAAAACGCGCGTGTACGCTCTGGGCTTGGCGGGCATGTATTTGAATATCAAGGGCCGCGAAGCCCAGGGGATCGTCGAGCCGAGCGCCGAAGCGGATCACCTGCGTGATGAACTCTGCGCGAAGCTCGAGGGCCTGATCGATCCCCAGACCGGCGAAGTGGCCATCGTGAAGGTTTACAACAGTCTCAAGTACTATAAGGGGCCGTACAAGGGCGAGGCCCCGGACCTGATGATCGGGTACAACGAGGGCTACCGGGTCTCGTGGGAAGCTGCCATCGGAGACATCACGGGCGCGGTGTTCCACGACAACGCCAAGGCCTGGAGTGCGGACCACTGTCTCGATCCTCGCCTGGTACCGGGCGTGTTCTTCTGCAACCGGGACCTCGACTGCCCGAATCCGCGGATCATGGATTTGGGGCCGACGACGCTGGACCTCTTCGGAGTGGACACGCCGGGGTTCATGGACGGTCGTCCGCTCAAGGTGGCCGATCACGGGGTCCGATTCAACGGTAAGACGGGAAAGGCCGCAGCCGTGGCGGCGACGATGACGGCGGGAGAAAGTTCACTAGGTGCGTCGGATCAACGGGGACCGATCTGAGCCGCGTCCGTCTGCCCTCGACACGCCGTGTCAAGGGTCAGGGAGCGGGGCGGGCCCACCTTATGAAGGAGACGGGTGTGAGCAGTGACCAAATCCGCTCGTGCATCGAGCGGCTCGAAACGCAAAAGACGGACCTCTACCAGAAGGACGTCCTCCTCACCTGCGAGCAGACGGCCGATAACCTGGGCGCCGTCCTGCTTGTCGCCGAAGCGCTTGAGGCTATGTGGCAGACCAACCTCTCCGCCCGGGTGTTCGACGGCGGGCTGGCCGTCTCGAACTTCCGCGACAAATCCACCCGCACGCGGCTTAGCTTCGTCAGCGCCGCCAGCCTCCTCGGGCTGACCCCGACCGACCTGGACGAGGGCAAGTCCCAGATCGCCCACGGTGAGACGGTCCGCGAGACGGCCAACATGATCTCCTTTCTGACCGAGGTCATCGGCATCCGCGACGACCTGTTCCTCGGCGAAGGGCACCGCTACATGGTCGAGGTCGCCGCCGCGGTGGAGCAAGGCTACCGCGAAGGCGTGCTGCCTCAGCGACCGGCCGTCATCAACCTCCAGTGCGACCAGGACCACCCGACGCAGACCCTGGCGGACCTGCTGCATTTGCAGAAAACGTTCGGGTCGCTGGAGACCCTGCGTGGCAAACGGATCGCCATGACCTGGGCTTATTCGCCTTCGTACGGCAAGCCGCTGTCCGTGCCGCAGGGGATCATCGCCCTGCTGACCCGTTTCGGCATGGACGTGGTGCTGGCCCACCCGGAAGGCTACGACCTCATCCCCGAGATCGTGGCGCTGGCGCGGCGGAACGCGGCCGAGTCCGGCGGCACGTTCACCCACACACACAGCATGGCCGACGCTTTCCGAGGCGCTGACGTTGTCTATCCGAAGAGCTGGGCTTCCTACCGGGTGATGGAGGAGCGCACCGCGCTGCTGCGTGGCGGCCATACGCACAAGCTCGACGAACTCGAAGAACGCTGCTTGGCCGACAACGCGAAGCACCGCGATTGGGAGTGCAACGAGAAGCTCATGCAGCTCACACGCGGCGGTACGGCGCTCTACATGCACTGTTTGCCGGCGGATATCAGCGGGGTAAGCTGTCCGGCGGGTGAGGTGGACGCGGCCGTCTTCGACCGCTATCGCGCCGCCACCTATAACGAAGCCAAGCACAAGCCCTTCGTCATCGCGGCCATGATCCTGCTGACCCGTTTCGCGCAGCCGGACCGATTGCTCAAGCGGTTGCTGGACGAACCCCGCCCGCACCGGGTGTAGGGCGGGCTTTGCCCGCCGCCACGGCGTCTGTGTTGGGCGGAGGTCGACCTACTACTGTCCGCGAGCGCGGACCCGACTCGAAGTAAGGTGCAGTTGAATTGTAGCGTCGAGGTTGTTATCCTCGGAGACAGGAGTATGAACTACCTTCAAGTCATCGTACGCAACCCGCAGATTTGCGGGGGACAGCCGGTGATCCGGGGCACACGGATACCTCTCCACACCGTGCTGGCCAGTCTAGCAGACGGGGACAACATCGAAGAGATTCTCAAGGACTTCCCTACCCTGACGCGAGAAGACGTTGAGGCCGTGATCGCCTTCGCAGCGGCCTCGGCCCAGGAGGATCTGCCCACACCCGGCGTGCCGAGCCTGCCATGAGGATCAAACTGGATGAGAACCTGCCGGCCTGTCTGGCTGAGCAGCTTGCCAGGTTTGGGCACGACGTGGACACGGTACCTCAAGAGGGCCTGAAGGGTCAGACAGATCCGGATATCTGGGGTGCGGCCCAGCGCGCCGGGCGGTTTCTGGTTACCCAGGATCTCGACTTCTCTGACGCGCATTCTTTCGCACCGGGCACGCATCACGGTATTTTGCTTGTACGCTTGCGGGAGCCGGCGCGAAGACGCCTCCTTGAACGAGTGCGGGAGCTCTTCCGAACAGAGGACGTCGAAAGTTGGAAAGGTTGCTTCGTCGTAGCCACGCAGGGGAAGGTCCGGGTGCGTCGCGCTGAGAAGAAACGCACTCGGGGCGATATCCTGGATGGTTAAGGCCGCTGGTCCGCGAGGGCGGACCCTACACTCCCATCCGTCGGCGCAGTTGGCCGCAGGCGCCGTCGATCTCCAGGCCGCGACTCGGCCGCAGGTGCGTGTTGATCCCGCATTCGCGCAACTGGTGCAGGAACGCATGGGCGGCTGGGTCGCTCGGACGCCGGTAGGGCAGCCCCGCCACTGGGTTATACAGAATGAGGTTGATGTTGCAGCGCATGCGCCGGGCAAGGTCGGCCAGTTGGCGGGCGTGCTCCGGCCGGTCGTTCACCTCGGCCAGCAGCACGTACTCCAGCGTGACCTCACGCCCCGTCTGGTCAAAGTAATAGCGGGCGGCGTCGACGAGCTGTTCGATGGTGACACCCTCGGCCCAAGGGATGAGTTGGCGACGCAGCTCGTCCGTCGGAGCGTGCAGGGAAAGGGCCAGGGTGATTTGCAGGTCCTCGTGGGCCAAGCGGCGGATTTGTTTGGGCAGGCCGATGGTACTGATGGTGAGCTTCCGGGCCCCGAGATTCATGCCCCAGGCAGCGTTGATGGTCCTGACGGCCTGAAGCGTGGCGTCATAGTTGGCGAGCGGCTCGCCCATGCCCATGAAGACGAGGTTGGACAACCGCGTATCGTCTCCTGCCTGATGGGCGATCCGCATGGCCTGCTCGACGATTTGGCCGGCCGACAGGTTCCGCCGCACCCCGCCGATACCGCTGGCACAGAACACGCACCCCACCGGGCAGCCCACCTGCGTCGAGACGCAGGCCGTCCGCCGGCCCTCGGCCGGGATGGACACGCACTCGGTGGTCTCGCCGTCGGCCCAACGCAGCAGGAACTTGGTCACGCCGTCCTCAGCCCGGGCCACGTGGACGATTTCGGCCTCGTAGACATACAAGGTCTCGGCCAACCGTTGTTGGAGGGTCTTGGGCAGGTTGGTCATCTCCTCGAAGCTGCGGGCGTGGTGGCGATAAGCCCATTCGAGGATCTGGTCGGCGCGATAGCCCGGCTCATCCCACTCGGCCAGCAGGGTACGCAGTGTTTCTGGTGTGGAGTCAAACAACCGCCGACGTGCGGCGGCCGCATTCATCTCAGTTAGTTTCACTTGCCACTCCCGCGCGCTGCGACTGGGGTGGCCCATCTCCTTGGGAGATGGGGGACTCGCCTCGCCAATCACACACCTCCGGAGGACGTGCCCCCCCCGATTCAGCGTTCGCCTTCGTTCAGCCGCTCGAAGTCCTCCGGCATATCGACATCTCGAATCACTCCCGGCGAAGTGCGCTCCACCAGACGCACGTCGGCGGCATGGCGCTCGGCGAGCACCTTCAGCCCGCCGTCGCGAATCTGCCGGACCTCGGCCGCCAAGGATGCGGGAAACACCATCGGATGCCCGCGTTGGCCGGTGTGGGTAGCGATGACGATGCGGCCCGGCTGTTCGCGGTAGGCCCCGGTCAACGCCCGCACGTCGTCGGCAGACACCTCCGCCATGTCGCCCGGACAAACCAGAAACCCGTCGCGGTCACGGACATGGCACCGCGCATAAAGGGCCGCGATGCCCATGCGCACTGAGTCGATCATCTCCGACGCCGTGTTGTCGTTGATGGCCACGAGGAACCGGGGGTCTTCGCTCAGGGCCAGTTGCCCGTCGATGACACTGGAAGTCAGCACGCACAACCCGTCGATGTCCCCCCACAGGACAGCCTCGATCACCCGCTCCAGCAGGGTGGTTTTCCCCAGCGGGAGCAGTTGTTTGGGTCGGCCCATGCGCGTGGAGGCCCCGGCTGCTGGGATGAGCGCGAACACCTGTACCTGTGGGTCGTCTTGGGTCACGGCTTGGTCTCTGCGGCCACCGGCGTCGGGCCGATCACGACCCGGGTCTGGTTCGCCCGCCGCACCTCAATGAGTTGGGCGGCGATGCTCACGGCGATCTCCGGCACGGTCACCGCGCCGATGGGCAGGCCGATCGGCGCATGCACGCGGTCCAGACGCTCGGGCGCGACGCCCGCCGCGAGCAGGTCGTCGCGGATCAGCTTGATCTTACGCCGGCTGCCGATCAGGCCGATGTACTTCGCGTTGGAGTTGACCACCGCCCCCAGGGCCTGCTCGTCGTGCCGATGTCCGCGGGTGACGATCACCACGTAGGTGGAAGGATCGATGGGGTATTCGCGGAGTGTCTTTTCGATGTCACCGACGACCGGCTCGATCGGCGGCGGCAGCCGCTCGGTGCTGGCGAAGTCCTGGCGGTCGTCCATCACCACCACGCGGAACTCGAGCCGGACGCAGAGCTTGGCGAGCTCGGCCCCCACGTGACCCGCCCCGGCGACCAGCAGCGTCGGCTCGCGCTCTACGTTCACGCGGTATCTCACCCATTGCCGGTCCTTCTCCACGTCCAGGTCGATGGCCGCGTCCAGACCGGCCCGGATGTTGTCCACCGCGCGCTCGAACTGTTGCCCGGTGGCCTCGGCGACGGGCATCACGGCGATATCCATCCTGCCGCCGCAGATCAACCCGTCGTCCCAGCCGAAATCATGGTCCAGTTGGAAGGTGAGCAACCGCGGCGTACCGGCTTGGAGCAGGCCCAAGGCCTGCTTGCGCACCTCGGCCTCGACGCACCCGCCTCCCAGCGTCCCGGCGGTCTGCATGGCTTGGTCCACGAGCATCAGCGCGCCCGGCGCCTGGGGCACCGAACCGCGCGTCTTGACCACCGCACACAGCGCCACTGGCCGGCCGGCC
>JAZDKM010000010.1:0-2586 GCA_043803085.1 Planctomycetota bacterium | reverse complement strand
CCAACAAAGTAAGGATTAGCAGTGTGCGATAGCCACACTGCAATCCTGGGTTGAACTAAGCCGGGCGCGCTTAACAATCGAGGTTCTTCGGGGGGTATGTATTTTGCTCCGGGGGCATGGGAGCCGGAGGTTTCAATCAGCGGCAGGTGGGTGGGAAGTTGGAGCAGGTCTGCCGTTTATTTCACCACCATGACCATTCCTTAACGATCCGAATGAGTGGCCAGCGTGTCGTTTTTCCTCCGATAGACAAGGCTCCGCCAATCGGCGGTGGCTCCGTCGATTTCCAGGGCCGCATGGAAGGATGTTTTTCATGGGCACACCGGAGGGGCGTGGGCGCGCGCCGCCAGGGAGTGGAAGATGCGTTCAAGGAGGGTCATGGGCGTGGCGCACCGCGGGCATAGACAGGGTTTGGGTCCCGGCGGTGGAGGGATGATCGGCAGGGGAATCTTCTTGCGCAGGCACAGCGCTGCATGCGCGAGCGTGAGGGCCGAACGTCGCGTGGGATGATGCAAGCCGTAGTAGCGGACTTTCACAAAGCCCGAGGGCAGCACATGCTGGAGGAACCGGCGGATGAATTCTTGAACCGGCAGGGTCATCTTGCGGCCCTTGCCGGTCTCCGAGTCCCGATAGCGAAAGGTGACGGTCTTCTCGTCATGGGCAAGGATCGCCGAATCGGTGAGCGCCACGCGGTAGAGATAGCGGGACAGGTACCGCAAGGCCTGTTCGCCGTTGCCCACCGATTCGGAATGCACGACCCAGTCCCGTTGCCAGACCTTCTTCGAGATGGTCGCGAAAACCTCCGGCAGCCGTTTTCGGAATGCGTTCCGAAAGCGCGCACGAAACACCTTGGAGAGCTTGCGCACGGGCACCAGGAACTTGGGGGAAGCCTCCCGCCAGGACCCGTCGGGGGCAAGCCCTCCACCAGTGACCAGGTAATGAACGTGCGGGTGATAGATCAGCGCGCGGGTGTTTGTGTGCAGAACCCCGGTCACGCCGGGCCGGGCACCGAACCATTTCGGATGGGCGCACAGGTCCAGGAGCGTGGAGGACGAGGCGGCGAAGAGAAGGGCCAGAGCTTTCCGCGGGTGGGAACGAATCGCTTCTCGCAACTCCTCCGGGACGGTGAAGGTGCACAGGTGGTAGGTGATCGGCAGACGCAGGGCCTCCTGGCGGTGGAGCCATTCCCGGGCGTCGTCCTGTCCACAGACGGGACAATGCCGGTTGCCGCAGGAATGGAAAGACCAGCGCTCCTGCCCGCACCGGGGACACCGCCAATGTTGGCCGCCCAGCGCCGCCGTGCGGCAGCGTTCAATCGCCCGCATGGCGCGTAGTTGGTCGTACGGCATACGGGCGGCGAACTCTGCGCGATAGGCGGAACCGTGGCGGCGGAAGAGGTCCGCCATCCGGCCCATCTTACGGCCCTGTCATCAGCCGGTTGAGCTGCACCACCGCCTGGGCGCTGGCGGTCGTCGTCAGGTGGGTATACACCGACGTCGTCAGGGGCGAGTTGTGACCCAGCCACTCCTGAATCTGGCGCAGGTTGACCCGATCCTCCAGCAGATGGGTGGCATAACTATGACGCAAGGTGTGGACATGGGCGTCCTTCCGGATGCCGGTCTCCTTCATGGCCTTTCGGAACGCTTGTTGCACCGTGTTCAGCGGCGTGGGCTCTTTGGCCTGCCCGCCCTGCGCACCGCCGCGTCCGACGCGAGGGAACAACCAGCGGGGGTTCCGGTGGGCTTTCCAGCATTCGCCCAGCAACGACAGCGTCGTTTGGGGGATGGGCACATAGCGATCCTTGTTGCCCTTGGCGGAGCGGATATGGATCAACCCTCGATCCCGCTGAATGTCCGATACGCACAATCGACACGCCTCGCCCAGGCGCAGGCCGCAGGTGTAGATCAGGGTAAGGCAGGCGCGATGCCGCAGGTCCCGGACGGCGCCCAGAATGCGCCAGACCTCATCGCGAGAAAGCACAACCGGCAGTTTGTGCTCGGCCCGCGGGCGCGGGATGTTCATGGTCGTCCAGTCGCGTTTCAATGTCGTCGCGAAGAAGAATTTGATGCCGCAGAGCGCGATGGTGGTGGTGGCCCGCGCCAGGCGCTTTTGATTCTTCAGATACAGAAAGTACGTCCGCAACTCTTCGTCGTTCACCAAGTCGGGACTCTTCCAGCAGAACCCCGCCAACTGCCCCACCGCTCGCACGTAGCTTTCCTGCGTGCGCTCCGAGAAATTCCGCAACTGCATATCTTCGATCATTCGCTGCTTGAGATCCGTCATACGCCACTCCTTCGTTTGCCGCCCGGCTTGATCGCCGGCACGGGTTGGGAGTAGCATGACCCCGTGGATGAAAATAAAAACACTGCCGCGGCCCGCCGCGGCTTAGTTCAACCAGCGGGTGGAGCGTATTTTTTGCCCGAAGCGGTCAAAAAATCCGCTCACCCGTAACGTGTGCG
Source organism: Planctomycetota bacterium (assembly GCA_043803085.1). Classification (GTDB taxonomy): domain Bacteria; phylum Planctomycetota; class Phycisphaerae; order UBA1845; family UBA1845; genus JAAEQG01. Next base: position 130 of record JAZDKM010000010.1, on the reverse strand, counting down.
CCTGGCATGGCGCACGACTTATGGGGTGAAAGTCCCCTGAACCACCTATCAAGAGGAAGGTTGTAGCGAAAGACAACGGCATCGCTGTGAAGCGGGGTCGGAAGGAAGTCTGTAGCAAAGCGCTGACCCG
>JAZDKM010000009.1:0-4102 GCA_043803085.1 Planctomycetota bacterium | reverse complement strand
GACAGCCAGATGAGCGCAAAATGGGGGGCGGGAAGCGTACCGCTCGCCAGGTGGAAGAGAATGTCTTGGAGATTCGTAAGTACCTGCGTGAAGAGAGCGCCTTGGGCGAGTACGGGGCGGAGGCCATCCATCGCGAGATGGCGGCCCGCGAGTTGAAGGACATTCCCGCGGTGCGTACCATCGGTCGGATTCTGGAGCGGTGTGGGGTCCTGGACGGGCGACGGCGGCGGCGTTACCAGGCCCCGCCGCCTGGCTGGTACTTGCCGGAAGTGGCCGCGGGCCTGGCGGAACTGGACAGTTTCGACATCATCGAGGACCTGGTGATTCGCGGTGGACAGAACGTCAACGTGCTCACCGGGATCAGCCTCCACGGCGGCCTGTGCGCGGCATGGCCGCAAGCACAGGTCACCGCGAAATTCACGGTGGAGGCGTTGATTTCCCACTGGCGCAAATACGGGCTGCCGCGATATGCCAAGTTCGACAACGGCACCGTATTTCAGGGGGCTCACCAGTTCGCCGACTCCTTCGGCCGGGTCATGCGGCTGTGCTTGTCGCTCCAGGTGACGCCGGTCTTTGCTCCGCCAGGTCGACACGGCTTCCAAAACGAAATCGAGAGCTTCAATGGACGCTGGCAGGAGAAAGTATGGGACCGTTTCCAGTTCACCAAGAGGTCGGAGGTGGTGACGCAATCGCAACGCTATGTGACGGCCTACCACGGCCGGCACGCGGAACGCATCGCCGCTGCGCCGCCGCGACGCGCATTCCCCAAACGCTGGAAGCTCGACCTGCAGGCTCCGCTGCAAGGCGGAGTGATCTACATCCGGTACACCAACGAACAAGGAGACGCGACGCTCTTGGGCCACACCTTCCCCGCCTCGCCCGTCTGGAGCCAACGCCTGGTGCGCGCCGACGTCGACCTGACGCAGGGCGAGATCCGCCGTTTCTACGCCCTGCGACGGCGCGACCCACACAACCACGCGTTGCTCAGCACTCACGAGTACCATCCGTCCAAGAAACCGTTTTCGGGGTGACCTCGAATTACTGACACTCTCAGAACAAGACGCTCAAAAACTGACCTCGAATTACTGACACTCAGCCGCCGGACCCGGGGGGGGGGGTGACCTCGAATTACTGACATCTGGCCTCTGAAGGTTGAGCATCTTGGGAGCCTTGAGCATCTTGGCGGCCATCTTGGTCTGACAGCGCCCATAGCCAGGGACCAGAGAAAGATTCTTTTTGGGACTTGACGCCTAGTACCGTAAAAGCTCGCCTGACCGTGGCCTGGGAAAACCCCGCGCCGTCTGCTCGCTCCATGATTGCCTTTTGGAGGACAGGACCATCGCGCAGTTCAGACCGGAGCCATTCAACCGCGCGCTGAACCTCGGTGGGGACCGCCCCCTCCCTTCGACCACCACCCAATACCTCGTCAGCCGTCACAGTGACGGGGTTGGGGTCCCAGACAATGCGGGGTGCGCTGTCGGGCCCGGTGGCCTCAATCCGGTAGGCTAGCCCAGACGAGTCTGGGGCGAGGTTGGTCTTGATTGGCAGGACGAGCCGACGTTCCTGGTCCTCCGGGTCCTTGGCGACGGCCCACGCAGCCCGTGACGCGGCCACAAACGCCACGCTGCCCATGCCGCGGTACATAGCCCTCGCGTTGGAGTTCTTGTTGAGGTGGTCAACCAGGACGACCGCCACGCCAAAGCGGCCCGCCATCTCGGCCATGCGGGCAAGGAGTTGGCGCACCTCGGCATTCTTGTACGTGTCTACGCGGCCCGTGTACGCCGAGACGGGGTCGATGACCACGAGCCGGCAGTCGCTTATGCGGGCGATGGCCTCCTCCAAGATGCCCATGTCGGTTTCTAGGCAGACCGGCAGGTCGGTGCCCCGCCCATCGCCATCAACTACCCGCCTTGCAACCAGTATGCCCACACGGCTCGCGTCGGCCCCCGCCGCATCTAACCGGGGGCGTATGCTGGTGGCGGGGTCGTCTTCCGCGCTGAGCAGAATGACACTGCCGGGTGGTGCTTGTGCGGTGTGGTCGTCCGGCCACGATTCTCCCTTCGACACGCGCGTAAACCTTCGTCCAACCTGTCAGCGCAGGGATTCGCCCCGGGGGGCAGGTCCGCTCCGGTGAGGGGCAGGCAGAGGAGAGAAGGGATCGCATACCCGTGGCGAAGATGAAGGGGTGATGGGCGACATCAGGAGGTGTCGTGGGCCGAGGAAGCAGTGGCTCGGGCACCAAGCGTCAAGCGACGCTCGTCCGAGAGATTCCAGGGCAAGAACGGCTCGATGTCTTGGGGAGCTTTTCCGCCTGCTGCCGCACAGCTTTCCAAGTACCACGTCAGCCACAACCGTGGATTGAGTTTCCAACGCCGTAGCGTAGCCAAGAGCGAAAACATCGTCGCCGCCAACCGTCCGCTCCACAAGGAACCCGAGCCGTAGAAGTTCTTTCGTGCCACGGCCGGGCCGCGGCCCGCGCGTTCTGAAGCGTTGTTATCCATGGGGATCCGCGGATCGTCCACAAACCGGGTCAGTCCGGTCCAGTGCTCTTGGAGACTCTCCAGGGCCTTGCGGCACGGCTGGCGAAGTCGGGGGTCGGATCGTTCGATCGCCGCTTGGCCGCGCATCGACTCCACCGCCTGGCGCAACAAGGCGTCTGGCTGTTGAAACTCCGGCGAGCCGATCGCGTATTGGAGACGCTCCCGATTCCAGCGGTAGAGTTGCCGGATGCGACGCAGCCACTCCAGCGCCCAGGGCACCAATTCCGGCCAGCCCTTGCCCACTCCGACAAAGTCCCGCCGCACGTGCGCCCAACAGAACGCCAGCACGAGCCGCCCCGACTTCACCTGGGCCATGGCCTTGTAGCCCGAGTACCGATCCACTTCCAGCACCCCCGAGGCCTCTGGTCCAAAATGCGACTGCGGCACCTCGTGTCCGCGGCTGGAATCCAACAGATAGACCACCGTGTCCGCGCCGAGAATGATCCACAACCACCAACCGTGCCCTTTTTTCCCGTCCAAAAGCACGAAGACCAGCCAACGGGTTTCGTCGGCCTGATGCAATCCGCCCTGCCGATTCCGCTCGCAAAACGCCGCATAGACCGGACGCAACATGGGCTCGATCCGCCCCAGCCCGTCGTTCACCGTGCCTGCCGGCAAGTCCAAATCGTACTGTTCGAGTTGCCCCAGCAGCCGCTCCGTGGGCCGATACGACGAATACTTGTCCAGAAGCACATGCGTCCAGATCGAGATGCCGTAGCTGCCTTTGGGAATCAACTTCGGCGGCAGCGGGGCCGTCAGCGTTCGTCGCGCGGGATCACAATCGCACGTCGCTCGGTACCGTCGCCGCCGAATCCGCCGACGATACGCCCGCACGTCGATCTCCAGCAATTCCGAGTCCTCCGTGGCCGAGATCCTCGCGGCCGGCTGCCCGCAGATCGGACAGGCCAGCGCCTCCGCCGGCAACGGAACGAACTCCTCCTCGACGGGCAGATGGGAATAATCACGCCGACCATGTCCGGCATGACCGGGCTGCGCGCCACGCTTTCTGCAAGGAACAGAGGACTCCACCGCATCGGATAAGTCGTTGGAGCGGTCGGCCCGGGCTGGCTTCTCTGACTGGCGGCCAAAAAGCTTGTCCTGGAGGGTACGGATCTGCCCTTGGGCTTGAGAGAGTTCCTCGGTCAACTGCTCGTTGCGCTTCAGCGCGTCGGCATGTCGGCTCTTCCAATAGCCCACGTCGCAGCGAAGTTCACGGACCTCGCGGCGTAACTCCCCCAATTCCCGCTCCAAACGCTGCAAGGCCGGGCAGTTTGCGCAGGGAACAAACGCCTCCGGCGTCTGGCTCGGAAGATCCAGAAGCGTGGCACTCATGGGGCCACGCTATAACCAGAATGACCGCTTCAGGCCAGCTCAATTCCCTTGGCAACCCACCCCAATGGACGGGTTGGACGAATCTTTACCGGCCATCAGCCGCAAGTTCTTGTGCTGTCGAGGTTTCTCGCCATTTGGTGCCTGAGGGAGAAACTGGCGATGCACCAAAGGCTGTTCTCCGGGAGGATAGGGTTTCGCAAGTCCGACCCGTCCCAGGAGAACAGCCATGG
>JAZDKM010000008.1:0-14179 GCA_043803085.1 Planctomycetota bacterium | reverse complement strand
AAGGCCGCGGCCCGTCCGCCGCATCCCCGACCGCGGGCACCTGGTCACACGCAATTCACTCCGGGATGACTACGAAATGGCCAAACCCCAGGCCACTGCTCAAGAGCAGTGGCACCCCCGCAAGTTCAAGCCTGACGGGGCACTAGCAACCCGTGGTGAAAGTGGCCAAGAGCGGTGTGGCACGGGCATCTTGCCCGTGGAAACACAGGCTGGAAGCCTTTGCTACAACCTCTGCCACGGGCTGCCAGGGTGCCCCAGGTTTCAGGCGCCGGCCGGCGGATGCGCAGGAACCGCCGTGCGCTTGATCTGCGCGTAAAGCTTGAACAGCTCTTTGAAGGCCCGCAGAATCACCTTGATATTCGCCCCGGTCTGCGCGCCGGCGACGCGCGGGTAATGGTGCACGCCGATTTGCCCGATGGTGTAGCCCAAGCGCGTGGCGCGGGCGAGAATCTCGGTGTCGATCAATGCCCCTTCCGATTTCATCTCGATCACGTCGAACAGCTTGCGCGGGTAGATTTTGAATGCGCAATCGATGTCCCGAATCCACATCCCGAACAGCCGGTTGACCAGAGTGCACCAGCAGAACGCGTTGGCCTTGCGGAGGAGCGGGTCCTGCCGGTCCAGCCGGTAGGCGCTAACGATGTCGAACTCTTTGAGCAGTGGAAGGAGCTTGTCGATCTCCTCGAAGTCGAATTGTCCGTCGCCGTCGGTGTAGAAAACCCACTCCTTGCGGGCCTCACGGAAGCCGCGCTGCAGGGCCCCGCCGTATCCCCGGTTGGGATGGTTGTGGACCGCCCGCACCTCAGGATGCTCGGCGGCCAACCGCTCCGCCAGGTCCCCGGTGCGGTCCTTGCTCCCGTCGTTCACGATGATCACCTCGAAGTCGCGGGTGATCCGCCGGCAGGCCTTCAACGCCGCCAGCGTGGTGCGTTCCACGTTGGCCTCCTCGTTGTAACAAGGGTAAAAGACCGACAGGCTTAAGGGTTTCTCGGTGGATTCGGACACGTCTCCTTGACCTCCCATCGCGGCGCAAACTCATACCATGACAATGCCCGCTCCGAAGGACCGGAACGGGCATCGAAACACGTTTCAAACCTTCAGACGCAACACCGTCACGGCAGAGCGCCGCGCGGTTTGTCCGTCGGACCGCGCCGCTCCTTCTTCTCCTCTTCCGTCATCTCGTCCGCGGTCTTGGATTTCCCGGCTCCCCGGTCGACTTTCGGCTGGGCCGCTTCTTCCGGACCGCGCTTGCGCGGGGCACGCGTCTCCTTCTTGTCCGGCTCAGGCGTTGGTGCGGGCGCAGCGGCCGTAGGCGGCGGAATATTGACCGCCGGCGGCGGAGGCGAACCCGCAAATAGGAAATACGACCCCACGCCGATGACCACCAGCGCCAGGATCACGATCGCCGCAATAACTACTGTCTTGTTCTGTTCGGCCATTGTTCATGTACTCCATCTCGGCGAGGAAACTCCATCCGCCCCGGTGGGGCTAATCCGCGTAGAAAGGCGTGAGCACGGGCGGCGCAGGCAGGGTGTCCAACTGCCACGCCGGCCCCCGGAACGTGACGCACCTCATGCAGTCATACCCGTCTTCTGTACACATGCCTTTCGGGTAATTCGCGAACCCGAGATCGGGCGGTGGACGGATGCAACCTTTCATCTCCACCGTGGCGGCGTGACCGTCCCCAAACGCCACGTCAAAATTGAATTCGCGGCGGTGCCAACCCGGAATCGGGTTGAACTGCCCCTCACAACGTGCCTGGTAACCAGCCCACTCGCACCCCGAACCACTCCAATCACCCCAAAGAAAAGCATAACGGGCCGGCGTCTCCAGGTAGGCAATCGACGCCTGCGGCGCCGGCACCCGCGAAAGCGGGGTGAGATAGATCGACTGGCTGGATAACTGGTTACCCGCCAACCCCCCGTAGATCCAGAACGTGTTCGCGACGTAGCTGGTGCCGTAGTGATCGTACGAGCTCAGCCCCCCGTCCCGGAGCGCTCTCTCGTTACGGTCGGCCCGTGCTGTGCCCCCCGCCGTGTACAGAAAGCTGCCGCCCGCATAACCGTTGTCCGAGGGGCAACGATAGACCGCCAGGTCCAACTTTTGGTCGCTCAGGTAGTTCTCATTGCCCGGTCCCGGGTTGGCCTCGCCACCGGGCGGTTTGAAGTCCTTGAACCCACCCTTGTAGATCGCCATGTTCAACGGGCGGTGGGCCGGACCCCGATAGGAATTCGTGCCGAAGATCGACGTGGTCGGATCTCCGGCGCTGGCCGGCTGCCCCTGGCCCGCCTTGCCGCCCCACTCGATGGTGCCGGCCGCGTCGTAGAGCACCTGCCACACCGGCACCGGGATCATGTTTTCATCGGTGTCCTCCGCCGCGTAGGTCAAGCTGGCCTTAGAGAGGCCGGTCAGGTTGGCCAGGCAGGTAGCCAGCTTGGCCTGCTCGCGGGCCTTGCGCAGCGAAGGCAACAGGATCGCAATCAACAACGCGATGATCGAAACCACCACCAACAGTTCCACGAGGGTGAAACTTCTGGAGCCCGCAGTCCCGGAAGTGTTGCGGTGATTCATAAAGAGTCTGAACATAATACCACCCTTTCACCTACAAACCCGAAATAGGAACATATACCCACCCCCCGTATCGAGAAGTCGGCCTGAAAATCACCTGCTGGACTTATCCGACACGGTAAGGCGACCCGTGCCAACTCAGACGACCACACCACCATATTATTAGGGTTTATCGGCCATTTGTCAAGGCTTGCTCTCGTTTGTAATACGAGCGCATCGGGGGTCCGCCGCAGCCGCTTCGCGAGGTTGATTCGGCGTATAACTTATTGTCAATACCATACTTATGTGTTTATCCGGCAGGATCCTGACGCTGTCGCAGCCGGCCCCTACAAACCCAAGGCCGATCTCGGGACGCGATCGACGGCGCGCCGCAGTGGGTGATCGGTCAGTCCTCCCGCGCGGTTTTCCCGGCGATTGCACGTGGCCCGTCCCTCGCGTATGAGTTACGCTCTGGCTTGAGCCCTCGCTTGACGGAGCTACGAGAACCCATGCCGATACACCCGACGGCCATCGTGGACCGGGCCGCAGAGCTCGACCCCTCGGCGGAAGTAGGCCCCTACGTCGTCATTGACGGACCGGTGCGTGTCGCGGCGAACGTCAGAATCTATCCCCACGCCTATTTGTGCGGCTGGACGCAGATAGGCGAGAACTGCCAAGTTCACATGGGGGCAGTGATCGGACACGCCCCCCAAGACCGGGCCTTCACCGGCGAGCGCAGCTATTGCCGTATCGGACCTGGGACGGTGGTCCGCGAGTACGTTACCGTGCACCGCGGGACCAAGCCCGAGTCCGAGACCGTGGTGGGAGCCAATTGCCTGCTCGGGGCCTTGTCACACGTGGCCCACAACTGCGTGCTTTCCGACGACGTCATCCTGATGAACGGTGCCCTCCTGGCCGGCTACGTGCAGGTCGGCCCCCGGGCTTTCGTGAGCGGCAACGCGGGGATTCACCAGTTCGTCTGCGTCGGAGAGTTGGTCATGATCAGCGGCAATGGGACCGTTATGGGTGACGTCCCGCCGTTTCTGATGGTGTATGGGCGCAACTTGGTGGTCGGAATTAATCGCGTGGGCCTGCGCCGCGCCCGCTTCTCTTCAGCCGAGATCGATGAGATACGCCAAGCCTATAGGGTTCTTTACCGAAGCCACCGGCCGATGTCGAGCACCATCCCCCAGCTTGACGCCACGTTGGTGACCCCGGCCGGACGACGCCTGGTGGGTTTCCTCAAGGCCGAGCACAAACGTCCGTTGCTCCGTCCGCGCCGCGAGTTGGAGCACGTTGCGGAACCCGAAGAATGACCAGCGCCGGATACGTAGCGGCCTGCGTCCTCGCAGGCCGTCTCCTGCGCGGCCGGCGGGGACGCCGGCCGCTACAAAGGCTGGCGGCACCATGAACTCTGGGGGATGGCGGCGGCGGCCGCCCGCAGGAGCTCGACGGTCGGACCCACGTCGTGGACGCGCACGATCTTCACCCCGGCGGCCGCGGCCGCCAGGGCACACATCAACGAACCGGCCAAGACCGTAGCCGGGTCCGTGCCGACCAGGCTGCGGACGACGCTTTTCCTCGAAGCACCCACCAGAACCGGCGGGCCTAGAGCGACGAATTCGTGCAGCCGCCGCAGCAGCTCACCGTTGTGCGCGGCGGTTTTGCCGAAACCGATGCCGGGATCCGTGATGAGGCGTGAGAGGGGGATGCCGGCGGCCACGGCGAATGCGATCCGCTCGGAGAGAAACTGCTTCACCTCCTGCACAACGTCGCCATAGGTCGGTCGGTCCTGCATGGTGGCCGGCGTGCCCTGCATGTGCATGAGCAGGACCGGGGCGCCGGCGTCAGCCGCCAGGGCGGCCATCTCCGGGTCGCTGCGCAGGGCGGTGATGTCGTTGATGATGTCGGCCCCGGCCTGCAACGCCGCCTCGGCGACCGCCGCGGACTGGGTATCGATGGAGATGATCGTGTCCGGGTGACGCCGCCGGACGGCTTCGATGACCGGGACGGCCCGGCGGAGCTGTTCGGCCGGTTCGACGGGTTGGGCGCCCGGGCGGGAGGACTCTGGTCCGACGTCGATGATGGCGGCGCCCGCGGCGATCATCTGCGCCGCGTGGGCCGTGGCCGCCTCTACCGTGCAAAATCGCCCAGCATCACTGAACGAATCGGGAGTGACGTTGAGCACGCCCATCACCACGGGCGGCCCGGAAAGGTGGAGCGTACCGTGGCGGGTGACCAGGTGCATCAGCTTTAACCCACAGGATTCGTCGCCGTGAACGAGGCCATCAACCTGGCTGCGGGAGCGGACCGCCGCCGAAGCCGGGTTCGCCCTGCGGGGTGCGCTCGGGCGCCGGCACCGGTCGGGCTTGGCCGAGATGCCGGCCGAGCTGCGCCTCCTCATCGAGAAGATCGGCGACGGCGGGCTTGTCCAGGCTCTCGCCGGCGATTAGCGCCTTAACGTCCTCGCCGGTGATGGTCTCATATTTGATGAGGGCCGCGGCGATGCGCTTCACCGTGCCGGCGTTCTCTTGGATGATCTTCTCGGCGTCGCGATAGGCTTCGTCGATCAGCCGCCGGATTTCCTGGTCGATGAGTTGGGCGGTCTGCTCGGAGTATTCCTTGGCGCCGGGCAGATCGAAAAACGGATTCCGGGCCGCGTCGTCGCCGTCGTAGGCGATGAACCCGAGCTTCTCGTTCATGCCCCACTCGGTGATCATACGCCGGGCCAATTCGGTGGCCTGGCGAATGTCGGCGGCGGCCCCGGTATTAACGTCGCCGCAGAAGTGCTCCTCGGAGATACGCCCGGCACAGAGCACCCGCATGATGGCCAGGATGTAATTCTTGGACAGGTTGCTGCGGTCCTTCTCCGGCAAGGAGAAGGTGGCGCCGCCGAACGGTCCCCGCGGAATGATGCTGATCTTGTGCACCGGGTCGGCGTGCTCCGAGAGCGACTGGACCAGGGCGTGTCCGGCCTCATGACATGCGATCGCCCAGCGCTCCTTCTCGTCGATATCGCGGCTGCGCTTGGCCCGACCCCAGCGGACCTTGTCGCGCCCCTCTTCCAGGTCCTCCTGCTCGACAAACTCCTTGTTTTGCATCGTAGCCAACAAAGCGGCTTCGTTGATGATGGCGGCCAGGTCGGCGCCGGAGAACATGGGCGTGCCGCGGGCCAACCGTTTGAGGTCCACGTTCGGCCCGAGCTTGATCTTGCGGGCATGGACCTTGAGGATTTCGTAGCGGCCTTTCACGTCCGGCAGGGCCACATACACCTGGCGATCGAAACGCCCGGGACGGATCAGGGCCGGGTCGAGCACGTCCACCCGGTTGGTCGCGGCGATCACGATCACCTGGTCGTCGGTATCGAAGCCGTCCATCTCGACCAGGATGGCGTTGAGGGTTTGCTCGCGTTCATCGTGTCCGCCGCCGGCGAAGCTCGCCCCGCGCCGACGCCCGACCGCGTCAATCTCGTCGAGGAAGATGATGCACGGGGAGTTGTCCTTGGCCTGTTTGAACAGGTCGCGTACCCGGGAAGCGCCCACCCCCACGAACATCTCCACGAAGTCTGACCCGCTAATCGAGAAGAAGGGGACGACCGCCTCGCCGGCGATGGCCTTGGCCAGCAGGGTCTTGCCGCAGCCCGGTTGCCCGACGAGCAGGACCCCGCGTGGAATCCGCCCCCCGAGGCGCTGGAACTTCTTGGGGTTCTTGAGGAACTCGATGACCTCCTGCACTTCCTCCTTGGCTTCGGTGATCCCGGCCACGTCCGCGAAGGTGACGTTGGTGTGCTCTTTGGTGGTGACCCGATGTCGGGAGCGTCCGAAATTGCCCAGCACGCCGCCGCCCCCGGCGTTGCGGAGCTGGCGGAACACGAAGAACCAGAAAAAGGCCACCAGCAGCAGCCACGGCAGCAACGAGACCAGGGTGATGAGCAGTTGGCTGCGTCTCTCGAACTTAATCGAGGCGTCCGGCAGGGCGGAGCGCAATTCGCGCATGAATTGGGAGTCCATCGCCGGGGCCGGATACTGCAACTCGAACTCCAGGTTGGCCCGCTCCGTATCCCCGCCGCTGCGTTTGCGCGTGCCGGCGATGCTGTCTTCCCGGATCCGGACCCGGTCCACCTGCCCGTTCTGGACGTAGTTCCAGAACGTGCTGATGTCAATGGGCTCGGGCTTGCTCACCCCGCTGGTCAGCAACACGACCAGCATCAGGGCCAACCCCAGGAAGATCATCCAACTAAGGATCCCGCGCGAGGGCATCTTCAAGCTCGGCCCCCCCGCCTTCGGGCGGTTGTTCGGTCGGTCAGGGCCTGGCCCTTCACCTAGCGGCATGCATTAGACTCCCTCGGCGCTCTTTTGGCGTCCCGATGACATCCCACGGATTGTAGGGCGCTCACCAACTGGATTCCATCGTCTCGACGATGGCCTCCGCCATGTCGTCCAGCCCACGCACCATGCCCTTGGCAAAGGTCTCGCCGACCGGCGGGATGTACTCGACGGAATGGACAAAGCGGTCGCGGTCCACCAGCACTTCCCCCGTGCGTAAGTCTTTCCAGCGATAGCGCATGATCACCGTGGCCCCTTTTTCGCGGGGCAAGCCGGTTTCAAAGTCGTCCCCAAAGACGCGCTCGCGCACTTCGAGGATTTCGCCCGAAAACAGCGTATCGGCCGTACGGAGCGGAGCAATCTTGTACGGCGTGTCCATCTCGATCCGCTTGATCAGCGCTTCGGTCAATTGAAACTCCAAATCGCGTCGAAACTCGCGGGACTGGAGCATTTCGACGTGGACGGTCTTAATCCCAGACCTGAACGGGCGTTCCGTGGTATACCCGCATCCGCCGCACAGCGCAGCGGCCAAGCCCACCACGACCGAAAACTTCGTGCTCATGGCGCCTCCTCACTGCCGGACGGCACGTTCTCACCCGCTTCCTCCACGGGCCCCCCGGCGAGGTCTGGGGCCTCACTCAGCCCCCTCTGGGCCAAACGCTGGGCGGCCTGTCGGGCGGCGATGGTCTCGGGCCAATTGACCATCGTGGAACGAAAGTAAAAAGCCGCCGCCTTGGGGTGCTTGGTGCGCCGGTAGTAATCGCCGATGTGGAGTTCCTTGGCGGCCCGCTGCTCGCGGATATTCTCGAGCACCAGGCCGACACCTTCCTGTTCGGCGCCGCCGGGGTACTGGGCCACGTATTCCCGGAAGCGGGTTTCCGCCTCGATGAGCGGCGCGTCGTCGAATTCAATGCCGGGGAAGCTCGCCAGGGCCGCTTCCGCGCTGCGCCGAAGGGCGTAGCGCACGTAACGGCTTCGCGAAAACTGTTCCCGCAGTCGCGTGTATTCCAGCTCCGCCAGCGGAAAGTCTTTCTTGCGGAGGAAGAAATAATCCGCCTTGGTCTTCAGGGCCAACTCCGCGTTGGGACTGTCAGGATGGTTCGCGGCGATGTCGTCCAAAATACGCACCCCGATGTCCTCTGCCGGCAGGATGGGCAGACCCAGCAGCTTGCGCTTCGTGCCCCCGAGAAAAACGTCGGCGATGACGAATTCGTAATGGATGGCTTCGTCGGCCGCCTGGGTCCCGCCGAACTCGTTCAAGAACTTTTGCAGGTGCTTGTGTGCCTTATAGTGATCGCCCCGGGCGATTTCGATGCGGGCCTGCAGCACCGCCGCTTCCGGATAGAGCACGTGGCCATCGCCATAAGTCTTGATCCACTTGCGGATGCGACGGTAAGCCGAATCGTACCGTCCGTCCGCGTGGTCCGCCCGGGCCAGCCCCAGGTCGCCTTCGGGCGTGCCCGGGGCGGGGGCCTCCCGCTCGACCCAAGTCCCGCGCGCGGCGTCGTACTCGAGCGTTTCGCCCTGCGCCCGGGGCTGCTCCACTGCCGGCGCTGGGACCGCGGCCACCCAGAGGAAACCTACCACAGCGGCGCAAAGCCATCTCGGGCCAACAAGGTATCGGCCGGCCTTGGCTTGCTCGCCGAACGAGTGTCCCCTCCCGCGGACCCGACCAGGGTCGCACTCAAGCATCTCCGCCCCTCTTCCGCTGTGACGGCTGCGCTTCATCGGATCAACACCCGATCCGGGCTGGAGAAGGGACGCCGCACCGGCGCCATGGTCCGGATCGGCAGCCATTCTAAGACGCCTGCCGCGCCGGAGCAACCGGACGCCGCCCGGCGTCCGCCTGCCGGGCATGACAGGGACCCTGGGCAGAACGGGAGGGCGAGGCTCCTGCCGAGCCGGATTCTGGATCGGCTCGCAAACGAGCGGCTCGCCGGGAGGCTCGCCCTCCCTCGGTGACGCCACCCCTAAGCGTACGGTTGACGGAGCACTAGGGTGCCCGCAGCCGCAGCGCGTTCAGCACCACGCTGAGCGACGAGAACATCATCGCCGCCGCCGCCACGCCCGGCGGAACGTGCCCGGTGACCGCGAGCGGGATGGCCACCACGTTGTACGCCACCGCCCAGAAGAGGTTTTGTTTGATGATGGCTACGCTCCGTCGGGCGAGCTTCATCGCCTCGGGAACCAGACCGAGGTCATCGCGCATCAGCGTGATGTCCGCCGCCTCTATGGCCACGTCGGTTCCCGTGGCGAACGCCACCCCGACGTCGGCGGCAGCCAGGGCCGGAGCGTCGTTGATGCCGTCGCCGACAAACGCGACTTTCTTGCCTAGGGACTGTCGGCGGGAAACTTCCGCCAGCTTCTCCTCGGGCAAGGCCTCCGACCGCACGGTCTTGATGCCCGCCGCGGCCGCCACCGCGCCGGCGGTCACCGCGCTGTCACCGGTGTCCATCACCACCTCCAGCCCCAGACCTAAGAGCGCCTCGACGGCCCGGGCCGCCTCGGGCCGAAGCACGTCCGCCAGCGCGATCAGCCCCGCCGCAACGCCGTCAACCGCCACCGCTACCATAGTGCAGCCTGCCTGCGCCATCTGCGCGCAGCGTTCGGCCACGGGGCCGAGGTCGATGCCTTCGGCTGCGAGAAAGGCCGGTCTGCCAACCAGGACGGTGCGTCCTTCTACGACGGCGCGAACGCCGAGCCCCGCACGACTCGAGAACGAGATCGGTTCCGGCAGCGTCAGTTCCCACGCCTGCGCCTGGGCGACGATGGCCCGGGCCAACGGGTGTTGCGAAAACTGCTCGACGGCCGCCGCCAGCCGGAGCACCTCCAGCTCCGAACCGCGACCGTCAGGGAGCGGCCTCACCGAACAGCGACCGGGAGGGAGCGGCCTCACCGAACCGCGACCGGGAGGGAGCGGCCTCCGAACCTCGTCCGTCACCGGAGCGGCCGGCGCGGCGTAGACTTCTTTCACGCCCACGACTCCCGTCGTCAGGGTACCGGTCTTGTCGAGCAGCACGGTGTCCACCGCCCCAGCCGCTTCCAGGGCGGCCGCGTTTCGCACCAGGATGCCTTTCAGCGCTGCCGCGCCGGTGGCGACCAGCACGGCAGTGGGCGTCGCCAGGCCCATGGCGCACGGACACGCGATGACCAAGACGGCAATCGCAGCCTTCAGCGCATGCTCGGCGTTGCCCAAGGCCACCCACGCCGCCAGCGTCGCCACCGCCAGCAAGACCACCACGGGAACAAAAACGCCGGCGGCCCGATCCGCCAAACGCTGGAGGCGCGTTTTGCCGGCTTGTGCCTCCTCGACCGTGCGGATGATCCGGCCCATAACGGCATCGCCGCCGATGGCGACGGCCACCAAGGTGAGGTTCCCGTCGCGCACCACGCTTCCCGCGAACACCACCTCGCCAAGACTCTTCTCGACCGGGACCGATTCTCCCGTCAACGCACTCTCGTCCACGGCGGCCTGCCCGGAGATGATCGTGCCGTCCACCGGCACCGTGGCGTCGCCGGGGACCACGATGTGATCGCCCGGGCGTACAGCGGCGACCTCGACCTTCTCGATGGTCCCGTCCCGCAGGCGCAGGACTTCCGAGGGCAGCCGCCTGGCCAACGCGGCCACCGCTCCGCCCGCCTCGCGCAATGCCTTGGCCTCCAAGTACTTACCGAGGTTCACGAACCCCAGGATCATGGCCCCTGCGTGGAAATGGTTCAGATGCTCCGTCCCTGACACCAGACCGGCCCATCCGGCCACCACGGCCGCGCCCACTCCAAGTGCGACCAGCGAGTCCATGGTCGGCGCCCGATGCACGAGAGCACGCAGCCCGGACACCAGGATCGGACGGCCGGCGGACGAGAGGAGCAGTGCTAGAGACAACACAGCTTGCACCACTTGGATCCAGAGTCGGGATGGAAGGAGCTCGAGAACGATGATCGGCAGCGCGAGCAGCATAGCCGCGAGCACGGCGCGGCGCTGAGTCCCGACCCGGTCGACCGGTTGCCGGTGACCGCGCCAATCGGTATCGGCCTCACGTGGGGTCGCGTCATAGCCGGCGGCCCGCACGGCCTCAATAAGTGCCGCAACTCCGCCGGAAGTCTGCACGCGGGCCACTGCCGTCGTCAGGTTCACCGAGGCGCGCGACACGCCCTGGACGGCCATCAAGGCCCGTTCGACGTGGTGGACACAACCGCCGCACTTCATCCCGCGGATGTCGAGCGTGACCTCCTGCGACCCGACCGATGTATTTCGTTCCTGCAAAATGCTCTTACCGCGTCCTTCCGTATGCGTGATTTCAGGACGATACTTTTGCCCGTTCCGAACAGCCGAGGTTCCCGGGGCATTCTACACCGCCTCCCGATCGTAAACCCTGCGATCGTAACAGCGAGGAAAAAACGGCGCAGACTGGACCGCGCGTCTAACTCACGCCAGGACAGTCACTTATACTAGCCCGCATTTCTCACCACCACTAGGGATTGGTTACCAGTCTGCCCCCTCTCCCCTTGGGAGAGGGTTGGGGTGGGCCCCCGCGCGATCCTCTCTTTCCGCGCCCACCCGGCTGCCCCCAAACCTGAGCGCGCGCCAAGTTCTATTCAAGGATGCTTGCCGGCCGCGGCCCGGCCATGGTGGTCCTGCGCGCGGACCGAAGAAACGGTCACGAGCCCCCGAATCCGGCTTGGAAGACCCAAGAATGCAGGATTTCCAAACAAACCCATTGACCAAACGAGCGAGCCGCCGGGTTTACCCCGGCGCTGGTGGAAATTACCAAACAAACCCATTGTCCAGTCACGCTTTACCACGCCGCCCGGCGTCGTTCCGTGGTCAGCTCCGCGCGGCGCTCGCCGAGGGCCGAAGCCAAAGCCGCCGCGCGGCGTACGGCCCACGGCGAGCCGGGTGTAGGGCGGGCTTTGCCCGCCGAGAACGTAGGCGGCGGGTAGAACCCGCCCTACGCGTAGTGAGAAGTGCGGGCTAGCTCGTCGTGGTCGACGTCGTCGAACGCGGTCTTGCCGCACCGACGAACCAGCCCGATACTGTCGCGAAGGCGAGCGAGACCGCGCCGATGCGGAACTTTCAGAACGGGCGATGCGTGGACCATGCTGAGCAGGTTCGGCGGTTTTCCCTTCCGGGCCGGAGAGAGCCGCAGCTTGAGCAGGAGGTCGTAATCCGATGAACAAGACCGCGCCGTACGGGCCGCACAACCCGCACCCGCTGTCCACCCTGAAGACCGAGTTGGTCTGGGAGGGCAAGTACGACGAGTACGGCCGGCGGCGGGAGGTGGACGTGGCCGGCTGTGCCATGCCGATGCAGCGGATCGAGACCATCGACCAGCCGCGGAGCGAGGCGGCGGCGGCGGGCGCTCAGTCGCTGTTGCAGTTCGAGAAGAAGACCACCCGCGTGGACGATTTCCGCAACCGGCTGATCTGGGGCGACAACAAGCTGGTCATGGCCTCGCTGCTGGCGGAGTTCAAGGGCAAGATCGACCTCATCTACATCGACCCGCCGTTCGATGTGGGGGCGGACTTCACGATGCCCGTGCCGACGGGCGAAAGCGGCAGCGTTCAAAAGGACCAGTCTGCGCTGGAGATGGTCGCTTACCGCGATACGTGGGGCAGAGGCCGCGATTCCTACCTCAGCACCATGCACGACCGCGCTCAGGTCATGGGATCATTGCTGGCTCCGGGCGGCTCAGTGTTTGTGCATCTCGCACCGATCGTGTCGCACCATATGAAGTGCGTCCTCGACGACGCCTTGGGTGCCGAGAACTTTCGGAACGAGATCATCGTTCACCGGCCCATCACCAAGAACCTTCAGCGTCAGTTCGAGACCATCGAGGCGCTACCCCAGGGTCACGATGTAATCCTGTGGTACTCGTCGCGCCCTGATAGCCGCTTTCCGAACCTACTTGTGCCCTATGAGGCCAAGCATCCCGAAGGATACTGGCATCGCTTCTGGAGCGGTGCCGACAGACCGACCATGCGGTACGAACTCCTCGGCGAGACTATCACGCACGGGCAATGGAAGTGGTCAAAGGACCGCGCGTTGATCGCCGTGGCCAACTACAAGACGTTCCTGAAAGAGGCCAACGGCAGGTCGCTCGTCGCGTACTGGCGAGACACGGGCGGAGAACTTGAGTTCATTCGGAAGAGTGCGACGGGCGCGGTGGAGAACTGGTTCGCTCCTTCGGACGACAAGGTCGCGGACACAGTTTGGGACGACGTCAAGGCGTATGAGAACGAAAAGGACTACCCCACTCAGAAGAGCACTGACCTGCTGACCCGTATCATCGAGTGGGCCAGCCCCGCGGGGGGGCTCGTCGCCGACTTCTTCTGCGGCTCGGGCACGACGGGTGCCGTCGCGGAGAAGCTCGGACGCCGCTGGATCATGGCCGACCTGGGCCGCTTTGCTATCCACACCACGCGTAAGCGCCTCATCGACGTGCAGCGCACGCTGAGCGCCGAGGGCAAGCCCTACCGGTCCTTCGACGTTCACAACCTGGGCCGCTACGAGCGGCAGTGGTGGCAGCAGGAAGCGCTCAAGGGGGCGGACACCGAGCACCGCCGCGTCGTGCTGGAGTTCTTCCGGGCGGAGGTGCTGGACAAGGCCCCGTCGGCGCTGCTGCACGGCCGCAAGAACGGAGCCTTCTGCCACGTGGACGGCATCGACTCGATCTTCACCCGTTCCGAGGCGGTGGCGCTGGCCAAAGCGGCCGCCGCGGCGGGCGGCAAAGAGTGCTACTGCCTGGCGTGGGAATTCGAGATGGACCTGCGGCTGACCACGGCGGCGCTGGAGAAAGACCCCGGCGTGAAGCTCAAGCTGATCCAGATCCCGCGGGAGATCATGGAGCGGAACCGCAAGGACCCGCCGCCGTTTCTCGAAATGGCGGTGCTGGAGGCGGAGCCGGTCTACAGAAGAGCTCACGCAAAGGCGCAAAGCTCGCAAAGCGGGGCTCACGCCAAGGCGCAAAGCTCGCTCAAAGAATCTCACGCAGAGGCGCAAAGCCCGCAAAGAGAAAAAGGACTTTGCGCCTCTGCGCCTTTGCGTGAGCTTTCCCCCGTGGATATCAAGCTGACGAAGTTCATGCCAAGCCTGGCCGAGGTGCCGAGCAAAGAGCTGGAGGCGCTAAAGGAGCGGGCGGTCAAAAGCGGGTTCGACTTCATCGACTTCTGGGCGGTGGACTTCGATTGGCAGCCGGGCAAGCCGTTCAACCACCACTGGCAGGACTACCGCACGCGCAAGGACCGCACCCTCAAGACCGTGAGCGATGCCCACTATCACGAGTACCCGCGTCCGGGGACCTACCGCG
>JAZDKM010000007.1:0-4706 GCA_043803085.1 Planctomycetota bacterium | reverse complement strand
ATCGTGTGGCCCGTGGCCGGACTGCGGAGATGGGCCGTTCGGGGTGTGTTGGCAACATTCGGCAATCTAAGCGTGATCAACCTTCCCACCGGCGTCGCCCTGGCATCCGGGGACCGGCCACCACTCTGTTAACCGGCTGCCTATGTAAGGGATGGCGGGCCGGCAAGGGGGACGGTGGCATGGCCTAGCGTAGCGCGGCCATGTTGCGTGCCGCAATCGTCAGCGGCCATGGCAGGACGCAACATGCCCGCGCCTGCGGTTTGGGCATGCCACTTTGCCTGGCGATCCTCGTCCGGCACGTCCATCCTCCGACTTCGGCCTTGCCACGCCGTTCGACCCCCCCGCGCGATCCTCTCTTGCCGCGCCCACCCGGCTGCACCCAAGCCTGAGCGCGCGCCCAGTTCTATTCAAGGGTGCTTGCCGGCCGCGGCCCGGCCACAGAGGTCCTGCGCGCGGACCGGAGAAACGGTCACGGGCCCCCGAATCCGGCTTGGAAGACCCAAGAATGCAGGATTTCCAAACGAACCCATTGACCAGACGAGCGAGCCGCCGGGTTTACCCCGGCGCTGGTGGAGGACCGGCGTGAGGGCTATCCCGCGCTCCCGAGACTTCGCGCGCCATAGGAAGCTTCTCGGGGTGCGAAGATTCTGGCGGATGACCGTATAGGGACAAAGGGCGAACAGGGGCGCACCGGAGCGAACTGGTGGAAATTACCAAACAAACCCATTCAACAAAGGACGGCGGGAGAACAGGAGCGCACCGGAGCGAGCTGGCGGAAATTACCGAACAAACCCATTGTCCAGTCACGCTTTACCACGCCGCTCCCTTACGGTCGCCGTTTTGTCTGCCGCTCCCTCACGGTCGCGGTTCGGATGAGATGCCAACAGCATGACTAACCACGCCAGAGTACTGTGGATCCCGCGCTGCCAACCCGCTTCTATGGCTGACCTGCCGTCAGACCGCAATCGGATCAACGGACGTACGAATCGTGCGTACGGTTGTGCTGGACCTCGTTAATTTAGGCAGGATGGTGGACGTGCGTGGTTTCACAAGACATCCAACACGCCGGGCCGCAGGGTCGAGGCCGGCTCGAGTACACCCGCCGCCATTTTGACACCTTCCGTGAGCGTAGCGCGGTGCGCTAGCCGACCGTCCGGGCGGTTCCCGCATCAGGCTTGAAAAACCCCTTGATGCTGCGAACTTCTTGCAGTAGGATGACTTGCGTCTCGGGGGGTGAGGGCTAGGCGGTAGCTATCCGATGGCCACAGTCACGAAAAAAGAACTCATCGACCGGATCGCGGACAAGGCCGGCATGCGGCGCAACGTGGTGAAGCGCGTCATCCAGGAATTCCTGGATGAAATCATCGCCGAGTTAGGGCAGGGGAGTCGGCTGGAATTCCGCGACTTTGGCGTTTTTGAAGCCAAAGTGCGCGCCGCCCGCGTCGCACAGAACCCCAAAACCCTCGAGCGCGTGCCGGTCCCGGCCAAGCGGACGGTGAAATTCAAAATCGGCCGCCTGATGAAGGCCCGACTGAGCGATAACTCGGACAAGTTCGATCCCGCCACCGGCCTCTCTTACGAGCCTGAGCCTGAAGAGGATGACGAGGATTGACCCTCGGGATCCAGGTCGCTACCCGGCCAATCCACGATAAACCTGACCCTGGGTTTGTCCCCTTCGACACCGACCCGCTCGAGCGTCACCGGCCAGTTAAGCGGCAGCGGCGCGAGCGGCCAGACGTGGCCGACATCACGCGTGGTGATGATCGGCAGGTCGCGCTCGGGCACTAGGTGGTAGCGCAGCAGTTCAAGCACCGTCTCTTGGTGGTCCCGGTCTTGGTCGTGGAAATCCCCGATCAGCAACCCTGCGCAGTGCTCGAAAAAGCCGGCCAACTTCAGATGGGCCAAGCGCCGGTCAATGCGTTCAGGTGATTCGTTAATATCCTCGAGGGCCAGCCAGCGCCCCCGCGGATCGAGAGCGCTCGCGTATGGCGTCCCCAGCAGCGTAGTCAGGACCGCAAGGTTGCCGCCGACGAAGCGCGTGTAGACCCGACCCGGCGACGCTCCGGCCACCAGCGTACCGGTGATGGACCGTCTTGAACCCCTTCCTTCCAGGATGCTCCTCACGTCCTGGAAGAAGGCCGCGAATTCCTGCGGAAAGCGTTGGTCCGCGCCCGCTTCGGTAAGTTCGTCGGGGTGCCGACGTGCGTAGTCCCTCAGCCCGTCCCGGATAAACGCCGGCCCCAGGTCGTACAGGCAGAACGCTTGTGGATAAGCCGACGCAATGTTGAGCAGCGTGGTGAGCTCGCTGAAGCCGAACATGGCGATCAGCCGGCAGCGACGCTTCAACACCTCGAAATCAATCTGCCCCAAAGTGCGCGTCAGCCACGCCCCGCCGCGCAGGGCCACGAACGCCGCCGTACCATCATCTGCTAGCCGCCCCTCAATCGCCTTCGCCCGCTCCGCGTCGTCGGATCGCCCGTGCCGACCGTCCGTCTCTGCCTCAATGAGAGCCGCGTCGCCTTCAACCCGATACCCGTCCCCGACGGCAGACTGGACGAAGGCGACCAAGTCGGCCGCGCTGGCGCACCCGAGGCTTTCAAGCAATTCGTAGCACGACCCGGCTACCGATGCCAGGTAAATCGCCGGTTTGCGCATGCAGGCATGTTACGGCGGACCGGACGGCCGGGTCGAGGGGCGGGCTTGGAGGTGCTGTTGAGCGCAAAACACAACTACCCGCCGAGGCGTCCGCGGCGGCAGGTACTAGCTTGGCGCATCTGTCAACTGAGCGCACGACCGACGCGCAGGAGCGCTCGCCGCGCCGGTTTGTCAAACCGAGCCCCGACAGCCCATGACGCGGCAGAGGCCGCCTAAGAGCGACCGTTTCCCGTGCGTACTTCCCCCTCAGCCTGCAGCCAATCGCGGAGTTCGTCGCCGGGCACCCCACCGCGCGCGAGATACAGTTCGTAGGCGCGTTGGCGAATCCGCTCCTCGCGGAGCTTGGCCTGCTCAGCCGGCTTGAAGAGCGGAGACTTTGCAAGAGTATCGGTTCCCTTGGGTTTAAACGTTTTGGCCATTGGTCTGGTCCTCCTTGTCCAACAGTCTTCTTCCAGGGTCACCCTATTTAACCACCCCCCACCTCGTCGGTCAAGAGTCGCGTTATCTTGATTTCACGACATCGGCCTAGTGCTACAACGCCAGCTTTCTGAAGTCGTCTCGATCCGGGGCAGTCGAGAAGCCCGTTGAAACGGGCTCACTGCTGGAAGGGAGCCGGGCGGGCCGCTAACCGGCCGTATAACGGCCGGCCTATTGGCCCGCCTGCGGCGGGAAAGGCCGCTGAAGCGGCCTGCCCGAAGCATCCGGTGGACATCACGCAGGCTGCCGGATTTAGCGTTGTAGCACTAGGCGGCTAGTTCCTCGGCCAGATTCGCCCCGAACCGCTCCCGGAGCCGCGTCAGAATGCTCTTGTGCATCTGGCTCACCCGGGATTCGGAGAGGCTCAGCACCTGACCGATTTCCGCCATGGTCAACCCTTCGTAGTAGTAAAGCAGTAGGGTCAGGCGTTCCTCGCGGGTGAGTCCCCGGCCGAGATACTCGGCCAGCATTTTGCGTCGGAGTTCCTGCGCGGGGTCCTCGGCGGTAGGGTCACGGACGTCCCATCCGCGCCCCGGGTCTTGGTATCGGGACTCATCCCGACCGCCCATGGCGCTGAAATGGACCGCTTTGCCCATCCGCGACCGTTTAGACAGTTCACTATAGCGCTGGTCGTCCAACCCCATACGGGCAGCAACTTCACAGGCGGTCGGCGATCGTCCGTGTTCCGCGTCCAATCGTTCGGTCGCCTGCTTGCGACGCTTCTCGAAAGTGCGTACCGTGCGGCTTTGCGGGTCCAGGCTCCGCAGCCAATCCATCACCGCACCATGAATCCGCTGCTGGCAAAAGGTCTCGAACTTGGCTTTGCGTTGCGGGTCGTAGGCCTCGACGGCTTCAATCAGCCCGTCGAACGCGGCGCTACAGATATCATCGTAGCTCACCTGGGTGGAGAGCTTGCGGGAAAGCCTGGCCGCGTGATTGTGAACCAGGTCCATATAATGAACTACCAGTGTGTTCCGATCCGCTATGGCCCGATGCTTGAGATAGCGGTGCCAGGTCTCCTCGATTGTCGCCTCCCTGCCGGGGTTGTCGCGCATGGCTTCGCCTCCGTTCAAAAGCCTGCCGTGAAGGGTATCGGTGACCATCGCGGCTCGGTCGCAGGTACGCACACCTCAGCCACGCACCTGCGTCGTGCGAAGCCCGTCCGGTTGCTCGCCTCAGCGGACGCATCTTCGCCCTCCAAGCCGGTCCGACCTCCATGCCGAACTCCGATGCCCTATTAGTTTCGTGTTGAGTTGACCGCATAAACCATTTTTCTTCACCAGCTTACGCGCCACTGGTGAAACTAGATAACCGACTTTCTCGGCCCATGCTATGGGGCACTCACCCAACATGACTCCAGAGCCGGTTTATAATGGTAGAAAACACTGTATTTATGGCATCGTATCGTATTAGCATACAACATCTTGTGATCATAGGTTATTTACCCCATTTTAACATTAGGGGTTGCCACAGGCTTGCACCGGTGTCCTCGTCGCGTCTCTTACCGGCGGTGTGACTCCTACCGGTCGGGCGGCGAGCTCTCGCCATTCGGCTGGTTCCGAGCGGCGTAGCCG
>JAZDKM010000006.1:0-3763 GCA_043803085.1 Planctomycetota bacterium | reverse complement strand
CATCGCCGGCGTGGCACTTTTCGCAGCAAGGCGTCGCAGCAGCAGATAGGACGCCCATACCCAACAAGAAGAGGGCTGGCTTAGGCCAGCCCTTTTCTTTTGGGGCTCCGGGGAGGTTCTTCCTTTCAGATTCGCGATTGGTTCCCGCTTGCCCGATCCCAGTCTTCCTTGGTCGGCCTGCCCTGTGCGAACCGCGCACAGATCTCCGTCCGGCTCGGCAAGCCTCGCCCTCCACAAACCGTCTGCCGCACTGGATGGCGAACCTTGCGTGAGCCGTCTGTGCTACCCTATGCAACTCGCCATCCGCCGTCTCCCCCAACGCCCGCTTGAGGCATGGCCGAGACTCCGGTATCGTTGGGCCGAATCGTACGAACCGATCAGGGGGTGGACCTTATGAACGTGCACTTGCCACACAGGACAGCAGCCAGCTTGCGGGCCCTCCTCTTTCTGGCGCTCTTTTGCCTCCGAATCCCGTCCGTCGCCGCACCGGCTCCGGCCGCTGACGACGAGGCCTTCCTCGACAGCGTCCAGCAGGCGGCCTTCGGTTACTTCTGGCACGAGTGCGGAACCAATGGGCTGCTCCAGGACCGCATGACCGATAAGAAGCTCTCCTCCACGATGGCGGGCGGGTTCCAGCTCACCGTCATCTGCATCGGCGCGGAGCGCGGGTGGATCGAGCGGGACCAGGCGGCCGAACGCACGCTGAGGGTCCTGGAAACCTACGTCGCCCTGCCCCGCTTCCACGGGATGTTCGCCCACTACTACGACATCGAGACGGCGCAGGTCGTGCCCCTCATGCACGAGCGGGACGACGGGGCCGACGTGTCCGAAACCGGCTTCCTCATGGCCGGCGTGCTTACGGCCCGCGCCTACTTCGATCGCCGGGATCCCGTGGAGCAGCGCATCCGCAACCTCGCGACCAGGCTGTACGAAGAGGTCGAGTGGGACTGGATGCTCCAGGACGCCGAAGGCAAGCGGCATAAGACGCTCTCGTGGCACTGGTCGCCCCAGCATGGCTTTGCGATCGGTCAGCGCGTGGAGAGCACGATGGAACTCAGTTCCCTGATCACCTACCTGCTCGCCATCGGCTCCCCCACCCACCCCATTCCGGCCGACTGTTGGAACGAGGGTTGGGCGGCGGCCTATCCCCGCTGGGAAGAGGGCGAACACGAGTTTATCGCCTGCCCGCCGCTCTTTGCCCACCAGTACGCGCACCTCTGGATTGATTTCCGCAACCTGCGCGATCGCCATGCCGACTATTTCAGGAACTCGATCCGCGCGACGCTTGCCAACCGGCAGTACGGCCTGGATTCGCTCTACCCGGAGCAGAACCTGTGGGGCTTCACGTACTGCGACGGGCCCTCGGGCTACGGCATCTATGGATATCCCCCGAAACGGGGCCAGATTGACGAGGACGCCGTGATCGCTGTGACGGCGCCGGCCGGCTCCATCCCGTTCACGCCAACAGAATCCATCAGCACGCTTCGCACTATCTACACCCGCTTCGGGGAACGCATGTGGGGTACGTACGGCTTCTACGACGCTTTCAGCCCCAAGCACGACTGGTTCTTCGAGAACTACGTGGCCATTGACCAGGGGCCGATTGTGGCGATGATCGAGAACTACCGCTCGGGCCTGGTGTGGAAGTACTTCATGCAGAACGCCTGCATTCGCGACGCCCTCGCGAAGGTCGGGTTTGTGACGGTTCTCGACGACTTCGAGCTTGCGCCCGACATGCGGCCGTACAACCTCTGGGAAAGCTCGCCGCACTACAGCCACCGGCTGACCGGCGAGGACGCGCGCATCGGCGAGCGCGCTCTGCGGGTTGATTTCGACAAGGGCGGAGATCCGTGGGCCGGCCTGGCCGCGCGGCCCGCGCAGGTGGATTTCACACACAACCGCTATCTCAGCCTATGGCTCAGCGGACTCGAGCGGCTCCGCGTCCGCCTCGAGGACTCGGCGCGGCAGACGGCGGATCTCCCGGAGACCGGCCGGA
The DNA here is from genome assembly GCA_043803085.1 of Planctomycetota bacterium. Lineage (GTDB taxonomy): Bacteria > Planctomycetota > Phycisphaerae > UBA1845 > UBA1845 > JAAEQG01. The sequence goes on along the minus strand of JAZDKM010000006.1, from coordinate 1,767 downwards.
TCCGCTTCGGCGACGGCTGGTCGCACGTATACTATGAGCTGCCGAAGCCCGCGGACCTCGACCTGGCCCGTGTTTCGCGAGTGCTCTTAATTGCCGAGCCGGGCGAGGCGGCTTCGCACGGAACGTTCCTGCTGGACGACGTCTGCCTGGCACCCCAACTTGACCTCGAGAAGCCGGCGGCCGTGACGGGCCTGAGGGCACGCGCGACCCGCATGCCTGGCGACGTGATCCTCTCCTGGGATGCTTCCGGCGACAACGGGCTCGAGGGCCAGCCCTTCCGCTACCTGGTGCGCTATTCGGGCCGGCCCATCCGCGACGACGCGACTTTCCAGTCCGCGCTCCCCGTGCCGGCCGACCCGCAGGCCGTCATACACGGGTCCGCCAGCAATCTTTTCATCACCGGCCTCGCCCCTGGCGAGACCTTCTCGTTCGCCGTACGGGCCGAGGACCTTGCGCACAACGTCTCGGACCTCCTGGGCGATACCACGCTGACGCTCGCACGGGCGAAGAGGCCACCCGTCTTCGTGCTCGATGATTTCGATGCCGGCGAGGCGCCGGTCTTGTGGAAAAGCTCTTCGCCGCGTGTCCGGGTGGAGCGCACCGAGGACTTCGCCCTCAAGGGGTCGGGCTCGCTCAAGATCACGTATGCCAAGCAGGGCGACGCGGACGCCTGGGCGCACATCACGGCCGACCTGGATTTCCGCGATCTTTCGGACTACCGCTACCTGACCCTGTGGGTCTACGGCAAGGCACGAGTCCTGGCGAAGCTGTGGAACAACGACGATCGGCAGGAGGACATCTCGACCCAGTCGTCCTCGCTTTCAGATGGATGGTCGCCGCTGTACTTCGACCTGTCGGGTCTCGAGAAGATCGACAAGACGGCGGTCGCGCGGCTCCTGCTTTTCGTCGAGCCCGGGCAAACGGACGTGGGCGGCACGATTCACATTGACATGATCGAGCTGAGCACGCAGCGGCGGTGATGGGGTTCCGACGAAGCGGAATCCATCAGAGGGTGCAGCCGTGCCCTTTCCGGGCGCCTTTCTTGCCGGCCTGATCTTCTGGTCCAGCCCTTTTCACACCCCACAAAAATGGGTACAATAGTTGAACAGGCGGCTGTTAGGCGTGTATTCTAGTAAAGCGTTTTAACAGGCAACCCTCCAACGGGAGAACGAGATGAAAGTGCCCCGCCGCGCCGGCCGCGCCGCATGCCGGACCTTGCTGCTCGTGTTCCTTGCCATGGTGGTGTCCTCCTATGGCGAGGTGATGCTCCAATGGTTCGAAACCGAATGGGATGAGATGTACCTGCGCACGCCCGAAGTGGCGGAGGCGGGATACGCGTACATCTGGACACCGCCGCCGACCAAGGCACCCACCGGCCTCGGGACCAAGTGGGGCAACGTCGGCTACAGTCTCTATGATCGTTTCGATTTGGGCGATGTCCCCCAACGCGGCTCATGGGCCACGCGCTACGGCACAGGCGGGTCCCTGCGCAACATGGTCAACCAGATGCACCAGTGTGATGTGAAGATCATTCCCGACATCGTTATGAACCACACCGGCAACGGGCCCGACATCCGCGAGTATCCCGGCATGCGCGTCACGGACTTCCACGTTTGGTACCAATCCGGTTACTGCAACGGCCTGAACTACAAGCGCGCACCCCGCATGACCCAGTGGACGCCCGACAACGGGTACGGCGCCACGATGTACGAGGACCTGTGCAACCCCCTGGACATCCGCACCGAGGACAACGCTTATGCCCGGAAC
>JAZDKM010000005.1:0-17930 GCA_043803085.1 Planctomycetota bacterium | reverse complement strand
CGCGGTGTTCGAGAAGGACCTGTCGCCCGGCGAGACGGTCTGCGGGACCTTCGCCTCGGAGCTGACCCTGCGCGACACCGACTGGTATCAGGTCGACCTGACCACGACCACCAAGATCACCTGGTCGATGACGGCCGAGTTCCCGGCAGAGGCGTGGATCTTCGACGGCAGCAGCGGGTGTACCACCACGGGGACCCGGTCCTTCAACAGCCAGGCCTGCGCGGAAGTCAGCAATACGGCGTGCTTGCCTCCCGGCACGCACTACGTCGCCGTGTACCCGATGTCTGCGTCCGACCTGGACGGCTCCATGGTAGCGCCTTGCCCCACGCACTACAAAGCGCAGTTGACCACCGCGCCGTGTGCTACGGGTAGGTGCTGCAATGGCGGCGTGTGCACCACCAACATATCTATCATCGACTGCGAGAGTGACCCGGACGCGGTGTTCACCACCAATGGCACGTGCCCCGGGAGCCCGGTGTGCCCGGCGTTGGTGACCAACGACGAGTGCAGCACCGCAACCTTCTTTGGGAACGCCGAAACCTCGAAGGTGGTCGATCTCGGCGGTGCGAGTTACAACGGGACGCCCTATGGTACCCCGCCCGCTCCGACCGATCCGGACTTCAGTTGCGCCAAGGACATCAATAACAAGCAAGGTGAGAACACCGTGTGGTACAGGTTTACCGCCACGACCACCTCGGCCCTGATCCAGACCTGCAACAGCAGCACCACCCCTCCGGCGGTCAACGACACCATTGTAGCCCTCTACACCGGCTGGTGCCCGACAGGCTTTGTCTTGACCGAGTTGGCCTGCGGCGAGGACGAATGCCCGGTTGATGGGCAAGGCGAACCGATGACGCCGTGGCTGTCCAAGATCAGCTACGCGAATCTGGTGGTCGGTCAGGTTTACCGCATCCAGTTGGCGAATGCCTACAACGGCAGGCCGGGCTCGGTCATCCTCACGTTGACCAGACCGTCACCGGAGGATCCGTGTTCGCCGTCACCTTGTCCGGGTACCGGGACGCCGGAGGGCGAGGTGGGGCCGGATGCGGGATTGCCTCTCTACGCCTGCCCGGGCTACAGTACTACGTATCGGGACACCTTCAACGCCGGCTGCAACGTGGAGTTGGCCGGCGCCACGTTTAGCTTCTCCCCGATCGCGTGCGGCGAGTCGGTGTGCGGCCGGTCGGGTCTATTCACGACCAACGGCACGACGCTGGGCATGCGGGATACCGACTGGTACAGGTTCTCTTTGACCGAGCGGAACGTCGTCTCGTGGACGATCGACTCCGGCCCCGACGCAGCTTATCCGCTTCATTCGGGCAAGGGCGCTCAGGCGCTGCTGATCGACTTGAATCGGGGAGCTAATCTGGAGGACGCCTGTACCAACTCGCTCGTCGTGGCCTCCGCGGCCAACTTTGACGAGGATCCCACGACTAGCACGTGGTTCCTCACCGGCTGCGGCACGATAACGGCCACCGCCACGCTGGACGCGGGGGTCTATGCGGCCCACGCGACGTTCGGTCCGCATCCGGACTCTGACGAGGATGTCGCAGAGTGGAGTGTGTGCGGTACGCTATACCGCGGGGAGCTCACCTGCACGCGGGCGGCGGATATGTTGGCGGCCCCGACGGATAGCTGCCTGGGCGCGCCGGACATCACCGAGAATGGGACGATCAACACCAACGGCTACTGGAGCGGTTGGATGGACGACGTCCTCTACCCCGGCGCGCGGGTTAAGATACCGGCCCCGTGCGGCCTGTTGTGGAGCAGCACGTACCACGTCGATGTGTGGTACAAGTACGTGGCTCCGTGCACGGGCCGGGTGAACTTCCGCACCTGCGGCACCACGGTGAACGGCGACACCAACGGTAACTCCACGGTGAAATCGATCGTCGCGGTGTATACCGGAACCTGTCCGGACGAGCTGACCCAGGTCGACCCGAAATCCCCGAATCCGCCGTACCCCTGCTCTACCGGTTGCGGGGGTGGGTTCAGCGGTACGGGCAGTTGTGGCACGGACTGCTACACAGCGCAGACGATGAGGCAGGGCGATGTCACCATTGACGTGACCCAGGGCGTGACCTACTGGGTCCAGGTCCTGACCGACTACGTGGCCGGCTGCCCGGGGGCATGCGAATGGGGCCTGCACACGGTGGATGTCTCCGAGTGCGTCGAGAACTGCCCGTAGTTAGGGCGCTCGGAGGCTTCGAGTGACATAGGTTCTGACCCACCCGCCCGTTCCGGCTATTCCGGGGCGGGCGGGTGTCTTTCTGGAACGAGAAAAAAGGGACAAGCGGGCCCATCCAGGAATCGGCGTCCGGTGGCGGATGGTTTGCTCGAGACGTCGTGGACCACACGGTTGACGCCGGGCACTTCGTCCGTCACTCGCGTAGTGTTGCGGCCGAGCGGCGCAGCCGCGAGACCGCGCTGAGTTCCTGTGGCGAAAATTCTGGGCTGTGGCGGATTATTCCGCCTCCGCGCCGGCGGGAACCGGCATCCCTTCGGGGAGCGGTTTAGTGCTCTTGCACTTGGGGAAGCTGCCGCAGCCCAGGAAAGGACCGGAGCGACCGGTGCGGATCACCATCTTGCTGCCGCACTCCTCACACGCGATCTCCGTGGGGATGGGCTTGGGTTTTGGCGGGGCGGGCATCTCCTGCTCGGCTTGTTTCTTGGCTTCGCCGCGCAGGTTGACCGAGCGCTTGCATTTCGGAAAACCGGTACAGCTAAAGAAGGGCCCAAACCGCCCGCGCTTCAGCGCCATTTCGCTGCCGCATTCCGGGCAGTGCAACGCGCCCTCGGGCAGCACTTCCACGACCGGCTTGCCCGTCCGCGTCCAGGCAAAACCTTCCGGCGGCGAACCCAGCCCTTCCACGTCCACCTTCCCGTCGGCGGTCTTGGGAATGGTGCGGCTGAGGGCTTTGCCCCGCACGGCGCGTTGGGCGGCGGGCTTCTTCTTCGCCCCGGTTTTCTTGTTCAACGTCTCCGGCCTCGAGCCGCCGGTCGCAACCCCAGCGCGGAGTTCCTCCAGCTTCTCCACCGGAAAGGTATTGCGGCACTTGGGGAACCCGCTGCAAGCGATGAACTCGCCCCGGCGGCCCTTCTTGATGTGCAGCGGTTTTCCGCACCGCTCGCAGGTCAGGCCGGTTTCGCGCGGCGGCTCCATCTTACGCTCCACCCGCACGCCCTCCGGTAACGCCGCGGTGTGCCGACAGGCCGGGTACCGATTGCAGCCCAGGAACGTCCGCACCCCCGACCGCCTCACCTTCATCGCTCCCTCGCCGCATTCCTCGCAGGGGCGCTCCAGTTCCTGCTCGGATACCAGGCGCAACAGGGCCCCATGCTTGTCACACGGGACCGTGTGGTTGCACTCGGGATAACCGCTGCACCCGAGGAACGGCCCGTGACGCGACTGGCGGAGGACCATCTTCCGCCCGCAGACTTCGCACGCCACCTCAATCTTCGTCGGTATGATCGGCTGACCCTCGCGGTCCACGTTGTAGCTCCCGCGGCATTCGGGGTAGCCGGTGCACGAAAGAAAACGCCCCGTGCGCGCCCACCGATAGACCATCGGTCGCCCGCACTGCTCACAGGTGAACGCGCTCGGCTCCGAACGCGCCGGCTCCATCTCCTGGAACGCCCGGTCGAGGGCTTCCCGGAAGGGCCCGTAGAACTCGCGGAGCACGTCGGTCCATTCGAGGTGGGCCTCCTCGATCTTGTCCAGCTCTTCCTCCATGTGCGAGGTGAACTTGACGTCCATGATCTTGGGAAAATGCTCGACCAGCTTCTCCGTGACGATGATGCCTTTGTCCGTCGCGTACAGGCGGCGGTCGATCTGTTCGACGTACCCGCGGTCCTGAATGTTCTGAATGATCGTGGCATAGGTGCTGGGCCGGCCGATGCCATCGGCCTTCATGGCCTGCACCAGCGACGCCTCCGTGTACCGCGGCGGCGGCGACGTAAACTGCTGCTGCGGGTCGATTTGCATGACCCCGACGGCCTGACCGGTCCGCAGGTCGGGCAGGACCAGGTCCTCACCGGGCGGCTTCGCGCTGACCCGCTGAAAGCCGTCGAAAACCAGACGGCGTCCGGTGGCCTTGAAGACCGCCTCGCCTCCCGCGGTGGAGGCGGAAATCAGCAGCGTCGTGCTGTCCCACTCGGCCGGCGCCATCTGGCAGGCCACGAAGCGCCGCCAGATCAGGTCGTACAGTTTGTACTGGTCCGGGCGAAGTTTGGATTTGAGTTGCTCCGGTCGGCGGGTGACTTCGGTCGGCCGGATGGCCTCGTGGGCCTCCTGGGCCCGTTCGCTATCCTTGCCGTAGACGTTGGGTTTGTCCGGCACGTACTTGGCGCCGTGATGCTCCTTGATGAAGTCGCGGGCGGCCGTGACCGCCTCCCCGCTCAAGTGGGTGGAGTCGGTGCGCATGTAGGTGATCAACCCCACGGGGCCTTCTTCGCCCGCGATCTCCACCCCTTGGTAAAGCACCTGGGCGATGCTCATGGTCCGCGCCACGCTCAGCTTGAGCGCGGAGGACGCGGCCTGTTGCAGCGTGGCGGTGGTGAACGGCGCGGGCGGTCGGGTGACCGTCCGGCGGGTCGACAAGTCCGACACGCGAAACTGCGGTGCCCGCGAGGAAGCGGTGACGCCGTTGAGGTCGATGATTTTGAGACCCTTGTCGGCGTACTCGTGCCAGATGCGCTCCTCGAGTTCCTCGAACTCAAATCCGAGGGCTTCAGCGACCGTTCGGGCTTCCGCGGCCGTCTGGGCCGCAAAAGGCGTGCCGCGCCATTTGACCAGTTGGGTGTCCAGGCACGCGCGGGCACTGAGCCAGGCAGTGCGCTCCTTCTGGGTCCGACCCACGTCCGGGTTGGCCCCGCCTTCCAGAAAGGCGTCCCATTCCTTGGCCAGGGCTCCGGTCTTTGCGGCGTCCGTGGCGAACACGCCTCTGATGATCCACGCCTCCTCCGGGACAAACGCGCGGATTTCCTGCTCCCGCTCGACAATCAGCCGGACGGCCACCGATTGAACTCGCCCAGCCGACAGGCCCTTGGCGACCTTGTTCCACAACAACGGACTGAGCTGGTAGCCGGCGATGCGGTCGAGTATCCGCCGGGCCTGCTGGGCGTTGACCCGGTCCATGTCCAGTTCGTGGGGATGGGCGAAGGCCTGCTGGATCGCGGACTTCGTGATTTCATTGAAGACGACGCGGCGTGTCCGCCGGGGATCGAGCCCCAGTGCCTCCTGAAGGTGCCAGGCGATGGCCTCTCCTTCGCGGTCGCGGTCCGTGGCTAAGTAAACCATATCGGCGGTGGCGGCTGCATTCGCCAGCGTCTTGATGATCTTGCGCTTGTCGGGGCTCACGTGGTAGGTGGGGGTGAAGTTATTCTCGATGTCCACACCCAATTCCTTGTCGGGAAGGTCCCGAATGTGTCCGACGCAGGCCTTCACCAAGAAACGACCGCCCAAGTACTTACCGATGGTCTTGGCTTTCGCCGGAGATTCGACGATAACTAACGACGTATCATTAGGTTGCGATTTCCTGGCCAATTTCGCACTTCCTTCTCGACGGCTGATCCACCCCCCGCTCGCTGACCTCCTGACCCATATCGACGGCCCGGCTCAACCGCTCCAGTCTATGGATTATAGGCCTTGTGGGGTTCCGCTGTGGGCAAGGCAAGTATCAGGATCGGTAGGCGGTGTCAAATAGTCCGGCTGGCGTGTGGTGAATACTGGCGGCCAGGCGGTTGCTTTCATACTTATTCCTGCTAACATACAGAGTTTTGCGACTTTGCGCCTAAGCATAGCTGAATAAAGGAGTTACGTTACCATGATGAAGTTTTTCCGGAAGCATAACCGGAAGCTGCTGGCGGTTTTCATGTGCTTGCTGTTGGTTACCTGGTTGGGCGGCACCGCGTTGCAGGCTCTCCTCGAACGGGATGGGAGCGGCGGAGTGTGGGCCACGTACGCCGGCGGCGAGATCAAATCCGACGAGTACTACCGGGCGGCGACGCAGACCGAGTACCTCGCGAACCTCGGTTTGGACTGGCGGATGCCTGGCGGGCAGCTTCAAGCCGCCGCACTCGACCTGCCCAGTTGGCTCCTGCTGCACATGGAGGCGCGCAGGATGGGGATCCATTCAGCCCGGCCGGTCGTCGACACCGTGCTGAACCAACGCCGCATCACCCCACCCATGCTGGCGGCGGTGGCCTATCGCTCCCGCGTCAAAACCGACGCGATCTACGACGCCGTTGCGGCATTTGTGGACGTGCTTCGCTACACCAGCATGATGGTTGAGGGCGCCGCAGCGGTCAACGAAGCCGAGGTCCGTCGGACGGCCGAGAATGTGCTGAGCCAGGTCCAAGTCAAGGCGGTCGTATTGCGGGCCGAGATGTTCGAAGACGCCGACGAGACCTTTGTGGAGTCCGAGGTCCAGGAGCAGTTCGACAAGTACAAGGACCAGAAACGGACGGGGAAGGGGTTGAACTTCGGCTACGTACTCCCCCCGCGCCTCAAAGTAGAGTACTTCAAGATTGATCCCCAGAGAATCGAGGCACTCCTGCCCGTCGATCAGAAACTGGAGAAAGACGCCCTCTATTATTGGAAAGGCAACAAGCAGGATCCGGCCTTTCGACTCCCGCCCGAAGAGAAGGCACCCTCCGATTCGGCTTCCCAACCGACGTCTGGTCCCTCGACCCAGCCCGCTGACGAAGAGGCGAAGCCATCCACTCAACCCTCAACCACAACCGCAGCCGCCGAGGAAGAGCAACCTGCTTTCTTCAGCACCTGGGCCGAGGCCAAGGAGGCGGCCATCCAATTGATTCGCCGCAAACACGCCGCAGAGAGGGCGCAAAAGCTGGCCGAGTGGCTGCTCACCCAAACGGCGGAGCCGTGGTATGAGGCCGAAATTGGCACTAACGGTTACAAGGTGGCCCGTGAGGTGGTGAAACAGCCGAACTACTATGCCGGAATCCTGAAGGATGCTCCCGTCAGTTTGCTGGGCGTGGAGGGCGTGACCCTGGCCGCGACCGCTTGGATTTCGCCGGAGAACGTGTTGGACGTGCCGGGGATCGGGTCGGCCGCGCTGCCCAACCCCAGCGGGGCCCCGATCCAGTTCGCGCAGGTCGCGTTCAACGTCGAAGGCCTGGCACGGATCCCGACCGGCGAGGAAGCTGCCGGGGTGGACCGGACCGCCTACCTGTCACTCTATCAAACCTGCCCCTATGCCATGCACGATTCCGAAGGGAATGTTTACGTCTTTCGTCCGGTGGCCGTCGACGGCGAGAGACCCCCGCGCCATCTGGATGAGGTGCGCGACCAGGTCGTGGCCGATCTTCGCTTCGCTCGGGGATACCAGAAAGCACAAGTCGCGGCCCAGGCGCTTTACGAGAAGGCCCTGGAGGGCGGACTCGAGGCCGCTTGGCAGGCGGACGCGGTCCTTCGGGAAACCGTCGAGCGTTACAACGCCGCTACGGACGACCGGCTGCGCCAAGGCGGTTTCCACGAGGCGGTCTCCGTGAATCGCCGGCAGTTCACGGGTGACACGGTGAAGAACCTTCCTCAGATCGGGACCGTCAACGAGGGCTTCGTCGAGACCTGTTTCGCGTTGCGTGAACCGGATGCAGCGGCGCCGCGCCTGCGCGTAATCCCCATTTCGGAATCCGGGACGGTGGCCTTGGTCGAGTGGGTCAAGGATGTTCCACTCGATGAACAACGCTTCAAGGGGTTGCAGTCGGTCCTGGCGCAGCAATTGGGGCGCCAGCGGGCGGTGGAGTACCTCGGCTCCTGGCTCGATCCCAAGCAGATCAAGGCGCGTAACCAGTTCGACTACAAGGCGGGTGCCGGACCGCTACCGGCGCGCCGACTGCCATCCCCCGCGCCCTCTGACTACGGTTATTAGGGTGTTACGAGGACCGACCCGACGCCAATGCGTTGGACGAAGGACCCGCTTCGTCGAGCTTCTGCACCAGGTACCGCTTGGTCAGGTTCGTGCGGAGTACGATGGGGGCGTCGGGCTTGCCGGCCGGGTAGATCAGGTCCAGCGGGACGCCGGCCCGGCCGTGTTGCTGCAACACCTCGAAAATTCGCGGGTCACCGGAGGTGAAATCCGCCTTGAAGGGGACCACGCCCAGCGCCTTCATCTTCTGTCGGGCCTCGGGAGTATTGATGGCCACGGCCTTGTTGGCCTTGCACACTGTGCAATAGGCGGCGGTGAAATCGACGAAGGCCGTTTTCCCTGAGCGAACGGCCGCCTCCACCGCCTCGGGTGACCACTCCTGCCAGGGAATCCCGGACGCCCATTCGTCGCCCGACGTGTGCGCGGTCGAACGCAGCGCCTGCTGTTCCGCGCGGGCTTCGTCCAGCGGGTAAATCCAACCATAGGTGAGCAGACCCGCGCCGATCACGAGGGTGATCGCCCCGCCGCGATACCACCAGCGGCGTGCCGCCGACATGTTGATGTCGATCTTCCCCAGCAGCCAGCAGCCCATGGCCGCCACCACCAAGAAACCGAGGGTCCACTGCAATCCGGCAGCGCCGATTTGCGTCACCAAGGGGTTGAGCAACCAGATCACCATGGCCAAGAGCAGGAAACCCATGATCCGTTCAAAAGTGACCATCCACGGGCCGGGCCTGGGAAGGAAGCTCAGCCAATTCGGGTTGGCCCCCAGCAACATGTAGGGGCTGGCCATGCCCAAGCCGGTCACCAGAAAGGCGAAGACGGCAGTCCGCGGCGGTTGCTGCGTGGCCCAGCCGAATGCCCCGGCGAGCAGCGGCCCGGTACAGGCGAAACCCAGCACCGGGGCCAGCGCACCCTTACCGAACGAGGCAAGCACTCCTTCCTGCTGGAGACTGCCTTCGAGCTTCGTCGCCGCCGTCGGCACTTGGAGCGTGTACACACCCAGCATGCTCAGGGCCAGCGCCAGGACCACGGCCGAAAGGCCGATCACTACGGCCGGATACTGGAGCAAGTTCTTCCCGGCGGCGGCAAGAAAGCCCAAGGCCACAAAGAACAGAACCACGCCGGCCCCGAAGGCGAGCCCCAGCATCAGGGTGCGGCGACGCGACTCGTGGGCCTGCTGTACAAACCCCAGCACCTTGATCGACAGCAAGGGCAACACACAGGGCGTGGCGTTGATAAACAGCCCGTATAGGAAGCACCCCAACAGCAAACCGGGAAGCCTCCGCCGCGCGAGAAACCGTTGGAGCTGATCGTCATCAGTGGACGCTTCGTCCAATTCTGCCTCAGCCTGCGCCGGCACTTCGGTTTGAATACCCCCTGCGGGGGTTTGGGGAGACTCGGAGCCCGGGACCTGGGACTCGGGACTCAAAGCGGCCACACCCGAACGGTCCAGAGGTACTTCCAAACCCCAGGCGATGTTCTCGGGTGGGTAACAAGTTCCACTCTTGTCGCTGCAGGCCTGGGTGGTCACTACTCCGGCCATACGCACGCGCGCACCTTCGGCATCCTCCCGCACCTGCACTGGGATGCGAATTTGCACCTTGCCGCGGTATTCGCTGACCTTGCCAAGTTGCGGATGGATGCGCTCTTCGGGCGGCGGGTACACGATCTTGCCCAAGTCCAGCCCCGGATCGCGCTCCAGAAAGACGTGCGTCGGGATGAACGCCGCCTGGGGCGGCTGATTCGACTGAAGGTGGTTTCCTTTGGCTATTGCGACTTCGAGAACCACCTCGAAGGCTTGACCGGGTTTGACGGTCTGGACCGCCACCGAGGGAGCCACCTTGACGTACTTACTCGCCTCCGCAGCGATGGGTAGGGCCCGCCGTCCGCGTTGCAGGATCGCGTCATGGGTCGGGTCAAGATCGGTCGTGAGCCCGCCGACCGGCAGCGTGACGGAGACCGATTCCCGCTCCGGCACACGGGCTTCCTTGCAACTGAGCCACTGGAGGTCGGCGGCCAGCGTGATCTGGTCCCCCGGCTTCAGGTCTTTCGGGGCGGTAAGGGTTTGGAGCAGAATAGGTTCCCCTTCGAATACGTTGGTCAGCAGGTTGCCCGGGTCACGGTGGCGCTTGGGCACGGGGAAGCGCAGCTCACCGACCTCGAAACCAGGCGGCAGCTTCCACTCCACGCGCGGCGGCGTTCCGGCGTCTCCGGGGTTCTTCCAGTAGATGTGCCACCCATCCTGCAGCTCGAACTGGATCGCAACATCGAACGTAGCACCGGGAGCAATCCCCATGACGGCCGGATGAAGGCTCACTTTGGTTTTGGGCTCAGCCCCCCTGGCCAGGGACGAGGTGGCGAGCAGCACCACGGCGATGAGGTTGATCGTGGAAAGAGGGAGCATAGTCACCTCGCGGCGAAGGTCAGGAGTCTTGGTGCCAGATGGACGCAGTCTGGGGATACTACGCAACCTCCAGCGTCACGGTTTGGCCCCGAACTTGCTTGACATTATCCAGCATAGGATTATACTTTCCAAGAGGGTTAGTGCGAATACGCGCTAACTTTATTTGGTCAAAGAAGCTACGCTCCCCACGCGGAACGGATGGTTGCCGGTGGCCGTGAGGGGGACGTGGTTGTAGCGCGCGAGGACGTGGATGAATCGAGTCTGTCCCGCCCGTGTGATGCCGGTCGTGGTCTGCTGGGCCCATCTCATCGAGCGGGCGCTGGGGCACGCGCTCGCCAACGATCGGATGGTCCGGGTTGATGGGATCGTCTTATTCCCCGTAGCGGCCTCCTGGCGTATCGGACGGTTCTGTTATCAGATGCAGCGATGCGGATCGGGCGTGAACGGGTTACCGCGCAGTCACCTGACCCTGGACCGGATGGTGGTTCCGTATGATCGAGATCATTCTCCGCGACGATCCAGAGCTCCTGGAGTTTCAGCCGTGACGTTTATGCGGTCACCGTGACGGCCCCCTTGGCGGGGCGAGCGGCCCACGGGCATTTCATCCTGTCCTCGAACATCGTGTTGTGTCGTTCACAGGTGCGGTGCGCCTGCGTAGCGCCTGGTCGGGTACGGTGCAGAGCGGCGCGCCGCGAATACCTGGGGAGCGTTTTTTATATACTTGCCCGAAAGTGAGTCTGCGCCATGCAAACAACACTACTACTCGGGATCGGTGGCGGTTGGCTTGGGTCCGGCCTCGTGGGGTTCCTGGTTGGCGGCCTGCTCGCCTACGGCGCCATCGTCATCATCAACAAAGTCAAACGGACCGCGTTGAAACAGACGGTCGAGACGACCCTGGAAGCGGCCCGCAAAACGGCGGAAACCACCGTCAAGAACGCCGAAGTCGAAGCCAAGGCCGAACACATCCGCCGACTCGAACAGTTCAACCGGGAAACCGCCGAGACCCGGGCCGAGCTGAAAGAGACCGAGAAACGCCTCGGCAAGCGGGAGGACAACCTCGAAAAGAAGCTGGACACGCTCAATGTCAAAGAGAAGAACATCGAGCAAACCGAGGCGAAGCTGGCGGAACGCATGCGCAAGCTCGCCACCAAAGAGGAAGAGATCGACGCCGTTCTGGAAAAACACCGCGCCCAACTGATCAAGATCGCGGGCATGTCGGTCGAGGAGGCCCGGCAACTGTTGCTCTCCAACCTTGAAACGGAGGTGGAGCACGAGGCGGCGGGACTGGTCGATCGCATTTTGACCGAGGCCAAGGACAACGCCCAGACCAAGGCCCGGGACATCATTCTGACCGCCATCCAGCGCTACGCCGCTGAGCACACCTGCGATAGCACGGTCTCCACCGTAGACATCCCCTCGGACGACATGAAAGGCCGGGTGATCGGACGCGAGGGCCGCAACATCCGGGCGTTCGAGAAGGTGACCGGGGTGGACGTGATCGTAGACGACACGCCCGGCGTGGTGGTGGTGAGCGCTTTCGATCCCGTCCGGCGCGAGGTGGCCCGCGTGTCTCTGGAGCGGTTGATCCAGGACGGGCGCATCCATCCGGCGCGCATCGAAGAACTGGTCGAAGAGACCCGCAAGGAAATCGAGCGGGACATCATCGAGCTGGGCAAAAAGGCGGCGGTGGAGGCCAACGTCGGCGGTCTGCACCGCAAGCAGATCGACCTGCTCGGACGCTTGAAATACCGCACCAGCTACGGGCAGAACGTCTTGCAGCATAGCATCGAGGTGGCCTACCTGTGTCAGATCATGGCCGCGGAGTTGGGGTTGGACGGGCGCCTGGCCCGCCGCTGCGGTTTGCTGCACGACATCGGCAAGGCAGTGGATCACGAGGTCGAGGGGGGACATCCGCAGATCGGGGCGGACATCTGCAAGCGCTTTAACGAGCGTCCCGAGGTGCTCAACGCGATCGCCGGTCATCACGGGGACGTCGATCCGATCAGTCCTTACTGCGTGCTGGTGATGGCGGCCGACGCCATCAGCGCTTCGCGTCCCGGCGGCCGTCGCGAATCCCTCGAGCGCTACATCCAGCGTTTGCAGCAAATGGAGGAAATCGCCACGGCATGTCCCGGGGTGAAACAGGCGTATGCCATCCAGGCCGGTCGGGAACTGCGCGTCATGGTCGACTGCAATCGGGTAAGCGATGCCCAGGCCACCAAGATCGCGCGGGACATCGCCAAACGGGTGGAAGAGGAAATCACCTATCCGGGCGAGGTCAAGGTGACGGTGCTGCGCGAGTTGCGGGCGGTGGAGATCGCCCGGTAAAAAATGGAGCATGAAGAATGCAGAATGGAGAATGAAGAGAGCGGATCGGCCGACGTAAGTGCGGCCTCCAGCATGCTTTGGAGCGTCTAACAAGAAGATGTGGGACCGGCTTTCCAGCCGGTCGGCGACAGGCTAGAAAGCCTGTCCCACAGGTCCATTCTGTTAGAAGCTCTTAATTCTCCCTTCTCCATTCTCAATTTCTTCTGGGGGCGGCATGGCGGCGGTCAGAATACTCTGTGTGGGTGACGTGGTCGGTGCGCCGGGCCGCCGCATGCTCACCGACGCCATTCCCAAACTGACCGCGGCGCGAAACCTCGACTGCGTGATCGCCAACGTGGAGAACGCCGCCGACGGGTCCGGCCTGACCCCCGGGCTGTACGCCAAGTTCACCGAGGGCGGGGTCGACCTGATGACCATGGGGGACCACGTCTATCGCCGCCGCGACATCATCCCCACCCTGGAACGGTCGGACCGCATCGTGCGACCGGCGAACCTGAACGCGGACGCGCCTGGGCACGAGGTGGCCATTTACCAGACGCGGAGCGGGTACCCCGTCGCGGTGATCGCCCTCCTCGGACGCATGTACATGAACGTGTTCGCCGACAATCCCTATCACGCGATCGACCGGGTGCTGGGCGGCCTGCCCCAGGAAGTGAACATCGTGGTGGTGGACATGCACGCCGAGGCCACCAGTGAGAAAATCGCCATGGGCTGGCATCTCGACGGGCGGGTCAGCGTGCTGTTCGGCACGCACACGCACATCGCGACGGCCGACGAGACCATCCTGCCGCGCGGCACCGGCTACATCACCGACGTGGGCATGACCGGACCTTACGACTCGGTCCTGGGCCGGTCGAAGGAGAACGTGCTGAGCACGATGATCAGCACGGTGCCCAGCCCGTTCAGCATCGCCACCGATGACGTGCGTTTGTGCGGCGTCATCGCCACCGTCCAAGCGGACACCGGCCGGTGTACGGCGATTGAGCGCATTTGCATCCGCACGGGGGACCTCTCAGAGAGGGAATGAGAGCGCTGCTGGCGACGTTTGGGGTACCCGCGTTGAGATGCAGCGTCACCGCTTGTGGGTGACGCGCGAAACGGGCACCGCCCGCAACGGGCGAGGCTACATGGGCTTGTCACACACGCTCTGAGAGGGCGTGCGGGTGCGAGAAGCGGTTGCTGTCCCTGAACAGGGTGAGGCGCGGGTACACGGCACGCAATGCGAGCGCATCGGGGTTTCGCGGAAGCACGCGCTGGCGTATAATGACGCTATGAGCACGATCAACAAACTCGACTCGCCGAAACTCGATCTACCCTTTGATGTCATCGCCGATTTCTGCCGGCGCTGGAAGATCGTGAAGCTGGAATTGTTTGGGTCGGGGGTGCGGGAGGACTTCGGCCCCGGAAGCGATTTGGATTTCCTCTACACCTTTTCCGACGAGGCGCACTGGGGATGGGAGATCGTCACACTTGGAGACGAACTGAGCCGGATCGTCGGCAGGCCGGTGGACCTGGTTTCCCGCCGCGCCGTGGAACGCAGCCCCAATTGGGTTCGACGAAATGCCATTCTGGGAATGGCCCAAGTTATCTATGGCGCCTGAGCTCGCTTGGCTGACTGATATCGCTACCGCTGCGCGAAGGATCGTGCGGTTTGTGCACGGCGTCGATTTTCCAGGCTTCATGTCCAACGAGGAGAAACAGTACGCCGTCTATGGCCAGATTATCATCATCGGTGAAGCCTCGAACCGGCTGTCGCAGGAATTCAAGGAATCGCACTCCGTTATCCCGTGGCGGAAGATCATCGGGATGTGTTTCCGGAGGAGCAACCTCTGATTTCATACGACTCCAGGCAAGGATTGCTGTTCCCGGTAACGGACCTTCAAAACCCCGTCCGTGATTCCTCTTCGTCTACGTTCACGGACAATATGAGCCTGCCCGTTCACCGGTGGATTCGCTTCAGCGCCGGATTCTCCGCGGCTTGGGCGGAGTCGGTCATTGCGGACTCTGCGCAGCGGGGCCCAACCCGCGTCCTCGATACGTTCGCCGGTTCCGGCACCACATTAATTGCCGCTGAAAACGTCGGGGTCGAGAGCTGTGGGATAGAGGCGCACCCCTTTGTGAGCCGAATAGCCCGAGCCAAGGTGGCGCGCCGCAGCGACCCGGAGACCTATCGAGAGTTCGTCCGCAGAATCCGCCTCAGTGCGGCTCAGCGAAACCCTGATCTGGTCCACTATCCGCCGCTGATTAGGAAATGCTACTGCGATGCCACCCTCGCTCAGCTTGATGTCTTACGACAGGCCGTTGAAGATTTGTCTGATGGCTCGCCGGCCGCCGAATTGTCGTGGTTTACGCTCGTCGGGATTCTGCGGAAGGTGTCGCACGTTAACACCGCGCAATGGCAGTACGTCCTGCCGCGCAAGAAGAAGCGTCGTCCTCTTCAGCCCTTCCCTGCCTTCGATGGTTTGTCAAGGATCATCTACGATGACATGGTTCACGCGAATCAGCTCACCGGCCCACACGCCCGGTTTATCGAGGGGGACGCCCGTATCTGTACGGGGGTGCCCCAAGACTTCGCCACGCTCGTGGTCACGTCGCCTCCCTACCCCAACAACTTTGACTACGCCGACGCCACGCGCCTCGAAATGTCTTTCATGGGGGAAATCAGTGGGTGGGGTGATCTCCATGCCGCCGTGCGGCGGCATCTGGTCTGCTCCTGCTCGCAACATGTCCCCGAAAAAGCCGTCGATCTGGATGCGGTGCTATCACGTGCCGAATTGGACCCTATCCGCGCTTCCCTACGGTCCGTGTGCGGTGAACTGGCCAAGGTGCGGCTGACGAAGGGGGGCAGGAAGACGTATCACCTCATGGTCGCCTGCTACTTCCTCGACCTCGCTCAGGTTTGGAGAACGCTGCGCTCGGTATGCGCATCGCCCTGTCGGGTTTGCTTTGTGATCGGGGATTCCGCTCCATACGGTGTCTATGTCCCGGTCATGGATTGGCTTGGCGAACTGGCTCTTGCGACGGGTTTCAAGGGATGCCGCTTTGAACGCACGCGGGACCGCAACGTGAAATGGAAGAACCGCAAGCACCGTGTACCGCTCTGCGAGGGGCGACTCTGGGTCGACGGTTAATGGGGGACTCGCGTGGCGCGTTCACCGGCACACAAATTCGGCCAGATTATCGGCGAGCTGGTGGAGGCTGCGCTCCGTGAACCCCTGGCGGAGATCGCAGCCGAGCACGGCTTGTATCTCGACTTCAAGCATCCACGGCCCGCGCGCGGCGGAAAACGCAAGGTGGCCTGGAGAGACACCAAGGGAAATGAGCACGACCTGGACTACGTACTCGAAGCAGGCGGCTCAGAAGACGTACTGGGAAGACCAAGGGCGTTCGTTGAGATCGCCTGGCGACGATACACGAAGCACTCTCGTAACAAGGCCCAGGAAATCCAGGCGGCCATTATGCCCCTTGCCGAGACTTACAGTCACTCACACCCGTTTCTTGGCGTCGTGCTGGCGGGCGTTTTCACCGAGGGTTCTGTCGCGCAACTTCGGTCGCATGGTTTCCGTGTTCTTTACTACCCCTACGATACGATAACCTCGGCTTTTGCGGTCGCCGGTGTGGACGCACGCTTCAACGAGAGTACACCGGACGCCGTGCTCGGGAGGAGAATCAAAGCGTACCTGCGCCTGGGCGTCCCCCAGAGACACCAGATCGTGACTTATTTGCGCGAATCCCACAACGAGATGCTCACCGACTTCCTGTCTGCCCTGCGGGCCGCCCTGAAGCGACGGGTGCAGAGCGTGTACATAATTCCGCTCCACGGAAGCCCGCACGAGCTTCCTTCCGTGGATGATGCGATAGCTTTCCTCCAACGCTTCGATGAATCTGTCCCCGTTTCTCGGTTTATCAGGTACGAGGTCGCCGTCCGTTACAGCAACGGAGACGAAATTCGTGGCTCATTTGAGAACCGGCTCGAGGCCATTCTTTTCCTGAAAACGCAGAGTTGATCCGATTACCTTGTGAACTTGCAGGCCTGGAATTATCGACGGTTCTTCAATGGGGTTCGCGCCGGCGACGCGGAGCGGGTGCGCAAGCTCCTCGAGGTCGGGGTGGACGCCAACATGTGCGATCGGCGCGGACGGCCGGCGATGATCGTGGCCGTGCGGACGCTGGTTGTCGAGTCCGGCGTGGTAGACGCTCTGTTGGACGCCGGGGCTGATCCGCAGGCGACCGACGCAGATGGCCGGACTGCTTTGCAGTACGCCCGGCGGCGGTTGGAGCGGCTCGGTCCGGGACCCGACCGGGTGCACCGCTCGCCTGCGCTGGACGAGCACGGCAATGTACGGCTGGACGAGGAAGAGCGGGAGATGCTGACCGAGTGGCGGCGCGCGGCACCGGACGTGGCCGCGGAAGCCGAGGGAATGTACATCCAGGAACGCCGCAAGGCCGCCCTGCGTCAGTTCATGCCGCGGCGCGAGTTGCGGTTCATCGTCCGGCGACTGGAGGAGGCACAAGCATAGCACCTCGCGTCCTTGGGCGCGTGGAACGGTGAAGGCAGGCGAATCGCCTGCCCCACGCGGATTCTCAGTCGAAAGCCACGGGCACGGTTGAGCGACACCCAGGACTGACAGACTTATGATACCTCCATGTGTCATGATGATGCCTCTCCAGAAGTGTTGAACATCGCCGCGTACCTGCCGGGGCTGGCAGAGCAGGTGCCTGATCAGCCGGCGGTGGTGGTGACCGCGGGGCGCGACCGCCGCGGCCGGGCGCGGTACGCACAGCTCACCTTCCGCGAACTCGACGCCCTTTCCAACCGCTACGCCAACGGTCTGAGCGGAATCGGCATCGCTCGCGGTATGCGGGTGCTGGTGATGGTTCGGCCGGGCGTGGAGTTCGTCGGCCTGATCTTCGCCCTGTTCAAGATGGGCACGGTGCCGATCCTGATCGACCCCGGCATGGGCGTGAAACGCATGCTCGACTGCATCGACCGGGTGCGGCCGGAGGCGTTCGTCGGGATCCCTGCGGCCCACGTGATGCGTCTGTTCAAGCCGGGCCCCTTCCGTGCGGTCAGGCAAGTCGTGACGGTGGGGCGACGCTGGTTTTGGGGCGGCCCGACGCTGCGGGGACTGGCCGACCGGGCGTCGGATGAATTCAGAATCGTCGAGACGCAGGCGAACGACACCGCTGCCATCTTGTTCACCAGCGGCAGCACGGGGCCGGCAAAGGGTGTGGTCTACGAGCACGGGATGTTCGATGCCCAAGTCCGCGCCATTCAGTCGTACTACCGCATCGAGCCGGGC
>JAZDKM010000004.1:0-24728 GCA_043803085.1 Planctomycetota bacterium | reverse complement strand
GGAGGCTCGCCCTCCCCCTGACCATGATACCCGCCGGGTCGAACTCAATACGTAAGACCCTTGTTCCTGCCCTGTTCTTTCAGCGACTCGACGACCTGGGCGTCGAATCCCTCCGCCGTCCGGGGCGCCTTCTCCACTTCCCTCCGGGCGTATTCGGCGCGCCGGGCCGTCACCTCCCGAATCTTCCTGTGAATCTCGTCCCGTTTGGCTTTCCGTTCGGCCACGTACTGGGTGCGCTCCGGCGAGGACATTGTCCGTAGCGCCTCGGGCAGTTCGTCCACAGCGATGGTCTCCAGGTTGACTGTTCCCTCGTCCACGGCACTGACCAGGTCGCGCGTACCCGCCCGACCGCTCTCGGCCGCGAAGGCCGCCCGATCGGCGGCGGCGGACGCCGGCATGGCAGAGGCCACCCGATTGAGGGCGTGTGCCTTCTTGCGTTCCTCGGCGCGACCATACACAAGCACGGTCTCGGTAAGTTCCGCGTTCAGGCGGGCCAGTTCGTCGTCGTACGGGGTGGCGACGATCTGCACCCCGCCGTCCTGCGCGATGGCCATGTACTTGCCCTCGGAGCGGTGGGCGATTCCCTGCCAGACCTTGGCGGTTTCACCGTTGGTGCCGCAAAGTAACGCAACTCTGCTGGTTTGGACGCCGGAGGAGGCCAAGAGTTCCCTGAGAATTACCATGCGTTCGCCCATCGCGTTTGTGCTGCGACCGGTTATAATATGGGAAGAACGACGCGGGTCACGGGGAGAGGGCGTGAGCGAGGAAGACCCTATGAAACTGAAGGTCGTCATCCACGAAGCGGAAGAAGGCGGTTATTGGGCCGAGGTGCCCGCGATTCCGGGTTGCGCCACCCAAGGGGAGACGTTTGAAGAACTGCTCCAGAATATTTACGAGGCCGTGGAAGCCTGTCTTGGGGTGGACGTAGGGCCGAGCACGTCCACGGGCAAAGAGCGCATCCTGGAAATCGCGGTGTGAGACAGGTCACGGGAAAAGAGCTTGCCAAGGTTATTGAACGCCACGGATGGACCCTCCTCCGCGTGCACGGCAGCCACCACGTATACGGAAAGCCGGATAACATCATACAGGAAGAAGTTTGATTGCGTTGCGATGAAACGCAAAGGGCCGCTTATGTTTCTGAGCTGACCAAGAGCATGACGCGCACGGAGGAGCTGGAGTCCTGGAGAAAGCAGGAAGCTGAGCTTATGCCCAAGGCACGAACGGGGCGACGAAAGTAAGCGCGTCTGTAGGAAGGGGAGGGACACGACCACGCCGTTCCACGCGGGTGGCATGGGTGTGCTTCGCCTCGGAACGAGGCGAGCCAGACCCGTGCGCGCTCAGCTTTCGAACGTCATGCACGGGTCCAGTAGCGGTCTCGCCGTGGGCTCGGCCGGTAACGGACCCATGCCACTCGGCGCTGAACACGGACACCTTCGGACAGAGTGGGGCGCCCACGCTTCTTCCGGCCGATCACCCGCCGAAGGCGTTCTGCAACATGGCGAAGTCGGCCAGGTCCACGTGCCAGTTGTTGTCCAGGTCGGCATCCACGCCGCCCGGGCAACTGGGGGCTGGACCGGCGGTCGGACCGTTAAGGCACTCGCGGAAGATGGCGTAGTCCGCCAAATCAACGGCGCAATCTTCGTTGAAGTCGGCCGGAGCGTGATCGATCCGGATTTCGCAGATGTCCACCAAAGCATACTCGTTGGCGTCCACGTCGCCGTCGGAGTCGAGCGAACCAGGCACCTGGTATTGCCACAACAAAGCGGCGCCGTCCGGGGTAGGATAGGGGGCCACGGCCAGATAGACCTGTGCCGGCAGCATGCCGAATTCCTGCACCAGGTTGATGGTGCCCTCGAGGTATCCGCTCCCGCCCCCGGTGGCGACGCGGGTCGTACCGGCGGCGTCAAACCAGCCGGCCCAGCCGTTGTCGTTCTCGTTGCCGATATAAGCGGCGCAGTCGGCGACCTGCCCCGCCTTGGCCCACGGGGCTGCTCGCATCGCCCCCGGCGGGTTGGCCAGGAGGATGAAGTGGTCGTTGCCCTCGCCGGCATCCAACGTTGCCACGTAAAGCTCTTCGCCGATGACGCCGGCGTAGAGCACCATGCCACTGTTGGAGGCGACCAGGGTGGCGGCCGCGTCCACGGCCCCGTCCATGACCCACTCTTGCCCCGGCGTCCCGCCGGTCGCCGGGAAGTGCCAGTCCTGTCCGCCGTTGTTGTCCCAGGTGCCGGCGCCGTTGTTGAACACCACGTCCAACTGGGTCGCGCTTGACTGCACCATGACAGTGATCTGCCAGACCGCCTCGCCCGCGTTCCAGGCCATAGCCGGATCGGGCGAAATGACGGGATTCCAGCCGTTGAACCCATAGTGCAGGTAGACCTGTGGCGCGCCCGCGAGGGGCCGGCCCGCCGGATCATAGCTGATGGTCACGTTCTGTCCGGCGACCGCCGGGTCCGGATCGATCACCACCACCTCACCGCCGCCCGAGCCGGTGGTGCCGACATACACATGCTGAATGTCCGATCGGGCGACGAGACCCTGGCCGTCCTCTGCCTCGACGTAATAGTCGATGAGCACGTCGTGCTGTCCGGTAATCATGGCCGCATAGCGTAGCGCGCGATACGTGGGCGTCAGAATGCCGGGCGGCGGCGAAACGTCGGAGGCGGTCATGGCCGCACTGTTCCACGGGCCGACTTCGGACCCGCCGGCATAGGTCTCGTTCTGGATCGAGGACAGCGGGTTGACCCCGTCGTTGTCCACCCGCCACTTCAGCGTCACGCCGGTCAGACCGCTCACGTCGTAGGCGTAGGTCCACACGCTGAAGTCCGACGGCTCGGGGGAAGTGCCCCATTCGTAGCCGCCGGGATTGTAGGGGTCGCGCTGGGGCAGAAAGACGGTCGGCGGGACGGTGTCCGCCTGACCGGAGAGGACCGGATCGGCAAACGTGACGGCCTGGTTGCAGCCGCGGGTCACGTTGCTGTCCCACGGTTCAGAGCTACCGTCCCAGTACCAATAATCGCTGGCCTCGGACACCAGCAGCCAGTGCCATGCCTTCTCCGTGTTCGTGCCGGCGCCGACGAGGACATTCTGCATGCTGGCGGCCGGGGCGATCGCCTCCGCGGTGAACACGCGGTTCTTGGCCGCCGTGAGCACCGCCCAACTGTTGCGGTCCGGGCTCCAGCCGCTCGGGCTGGGGTCGGCCAGCCATTTCTTGAATTCCGGGTCGCCGTTGTCTGCCCCCGACCACGAGCCGTCCTCGACATGGATCACGTCGTTCACATCCACCGGAAACCGGTCGAGGTAGTCCTGGATAGTGCTCACGTCGTAGTCCGGGTCGCCGGCCGCCCAGTTCACCATGTTCTGGAAGTTACTGTGATAATAGGCGTCGGTGCCGCCGCCGTAATTGTCGCCGTCATGATGGAGCACCACGAACATGGGATGGGCGGCGTCGGTGTTGTAGGCGATGTACTGGTCCATGACCACGTCGTACAAAAAAGCCCCGTAGCCGCCGCGGCCGTCCTCATTGCCCTCGTAGCGCGCTCCCGGCACCACCACGATGCGGGTGATCACGCCGGTGACCGGATCGACGTGCTGTGCGTAGTGCGGCTGGTAGCCGAATGGAGCACTCACCCGGCTCGGGGCCCAGATGTTGTTCAACTGCACCCATGCCCCACCGCTGTCCGCGGGATCGGGATTGAGTTGGTCGGCGCGGTTGGGCGCGAACAGGTTGGAGGCGTTGGTGTGCGGATAGCCATCGCAGGCCCGATCAAAGTGAATGTTGTCCACCAGGACCCATTCGATGCCTTCCGCCGCCAGGGCCGGGATCATCCGCGTGGAGAAGGCCGTCTCCGGGGGAAACATCCCCTTGGAGTAGGTCGGCCCGCCGGTCCAGGTCTGTCCGTAGATGTGCTTGTGCAGCTTGATCTGCATGCGCAGGTCTGGGGTGTCGAGCAGGGCGATCAGCGGGTGGTGATAGCCAAAGGCGACCAGGTCCAAGCGAGGGTTGCCCAACGTGGTGTTTAGCGAGACGCCCTGGTCATAGCCCGAGTCCCAGTTGTTCCACATGCCGCCGCCGATGCCGCCCCCTTCCAGCGCGTTGAGGTTCTCAATCAGCGATCCGGAGAAGCTGACCTGGGCGCCGAGGTGGCTCAAGCTCGCCCCGGCCAGGACGGCGTCATACGGCCAGTCCGTGTAGGGCCCCACCCGCTGGTTGTGTACGTCCACAACGCTGAACGAGAAGCGGCCGTTGGCGTCGGTCTGAATCGGCGTTTCGTAGGGGTAGTAGATCGGCTGGTGCATGTGCCATAGAAAGCCGACGTGGATCGGCTCATAGGCCGACGCGCGCGCAGACGTCCACAGCCCTCCCAGCCCCGCGAGTACGACACACACTCCGGCAATCCGGGTCGGGTGGCCCACCTCCTTTGGAGGTGGGGGAGACGATTTCGAACGCGCTGATTCGACCACGTCCTTTGGAGATGGGGCTGGGTGGCCCGCCTCCTTTGGAGGCGGGGGAGACGATTCCGAATGCGCCGATTGGACCACCTTCTTCGGAGGTGGGAGACACGATCGGCCCCGTCCATTCACTGACCTAAACATGCGTGAGTCCCCGCAATGACCGTGGTTTCGGAGGGTGTTCCCGGCAGGCTTTCCTTTCCCCTGCGCCCCTGGGCAAGATACGCCATCCGCCCATCCAATTCAAGACGAAGCTGCCCACTCTGAGGGTCCCGTCATCCGCAGACCGGTGTTAAGCTTGAAATCGGTGCTGACGGGGTGCCTGGCCCCAGGTTTGGCGCTTCACGCAGGGACGGCCTGCCTGTATAATAATGAGAGTGGAACCGTGGCTATCCGCTCCCAGCGCAGGAGGCTTGGCCGGCACGAATCCACACGCAAGTTCGGTAGAAGACGCGATGAGACCGTTGCGGGTTTATCTTGACACCTCCGTGTTCGGCGGATGCTTCGATCCGCCGTTCCAGCTCGACTCCCTTCGCATCCTGGCGGCTGTCCGGGAGGGTCGGATCGTGGCCCTGATGTCTCCACTGGTGGCCGATGAACTTGCCCCGGCCCCCGAGCCGGTCCGGCAACTATTACTGGGCCTGCCGCCCTCAAACATCGAGCCCATTGACCTCGACGACGAAATCCGCGAGCTACGAAACGCTTACCTGCGGGCGGGCATCCTCGATTCCAAATGGCGGAATGACGCCCTCCATGTCGCCGCCGCCACCGTGGCGCGGGCCGACGCCATCCTCTCCTGGAACTTCAAACACATCGTTCGCCTGGACAAGATCAAGGCCTTCAACGCCGTCAACCTCTATAATGGCTACGGCATCCTGACGATTCTCTCTCCTAAGGAGTGCCTCATCGATGACGAGTCCGAAGATTGAGACAAGCTTTACGTTTGACTGCGTGGCGTACAAGCGGAAGGTGCAGGAACAGATCTATGAAGCCACTAAGGACCTGAGCCCCCAAGAAGAGTTGGCGTACTACCGAGACCGTGCGGAGAACGGTCCACTGGGTTCTTGGTGGCAGTCGGTCATGCGCCGCCCGAAGGAGACGGGGGGGTGCCGCCCGCCGCAAGTAGCCCACGAGAAATAACTAATCCCCCAGGTCCAAGAAGGACCAACCTGCAAGGAGCGCCGATCTACACGAAAGGACGGTTGGCCGGCGAGACCGGGGCAGAGACCTACTACTTTTTGGTCTCCGCTAAGA
The DNA here is from genome assembly GCA_043803085.1 of Planctomycetota bacterium. Taxonomy (GTDB): domain Bacteria; phylum Planctomycetota; class Phycisphaerae; order UBA1845; family UBA1845; genus JAAEQG01. The sequence continues at coordinate 19,022 of JAZDKM010000004.1, read as the reverse complement.
AAGCCGAGTAGAAGGAGGCGGGCGTATGCTGGAAATCAAGACCTGCCCATCTTGCGGGAGCGCCCGCATTAAACGGGTCCGACGGGATTGGACCGGGAAGTTGCGTGACCAGACCTACAACGTGCCCAACCTTGAGTTCTTCGCGTGCCCGGATTGTGGTGAGAAGGTCTACGACGGCGCGGCGATGCGCCGGATCGAGTCTTACTCCCCGGCCTACGCCGGGCATCGCAGGGGCAAGCGGGTGGGTTGAGCCTGCCCGGAATGCGTCCCGGAGAAAGCTGCGGCGCGGGGCATATCCAATCCCGCTGAAGCCGGGCGCGGGCATGCTAAGCGCCACTACGAGTGGAGAGGCTTCGGAGGGCGGCGCTAGGCTTGGCCGCGCCGGTCAGGCAAGCGAGGTGAAGCATGAGAGCTTGGGTCTTGGCGAGCGGAGTTTTGTGGAGCGTGCTGGCCGGCGGGGAGTGGGGCCAGAGCTTTCAGGGCCTGGGCGACCTGCCGGACTTGGTTTGTACCGAGCAGTTCGGTAGACTGTAGTTGTGATGGAGGTGGTCCATGACCTATATGGGCCCGCCTGACCCGAGAACGGTTGCACGACCATGAAACGGCTGAGGATGTACGTGGATACCTCCGTGTTCGGCGGATGTTACGACCCGGGCTTTGCTCAGGAAAGCAACGCCCTGTTGGCCATGATGCGTCGTGGCGAAATCATCCTGCTGACTTCCGACCTGCTCGCTAGCGAACTGTTGGACGCCCCCACAGCGGTCAAAGCCATCTTCGACGCACTCCCGGAGGAAGGTATTGAGCGGCTGTGGATGGGGCCGGAATCGGAATTTTTGCGCGACCGATATATGGAAGCCAACGTGGTCGGTCCCAGTGCTATGGACGATGCCCATCACGTCGCTTTGGCTACGGTCGGGCGGGCTGACATGATCGTCAGTTGGAACTTCAAGCACTTGGTGCACTTTGAGAAAATTCGCGGATTCAACGCGGTCAACCTGCGGGAGGGATATCCCACCATTGAGGTTCATTCCCCCAAGGAGGTGGTATGACATGGTCGATCCGGCGTCCATTGATTGCGTAGCGATCAAGAACGCGATCCAGGCCCAACATCTGCGAGAGCGACAGGGCCTGACTGATGAACAAGTGCGCCGCCAAATCCAGGAGCGACTCGCCACTTCGGACGACGTGGTGGCCCGCAAATGGCGCAGACTGGGAGTACGCGAGCAAAGTGCCGGAATGGTCCGGTGATGCTCCACGTGGGCTTGGGGCGTACAAGCGGGTGTAGCATGGAAACTTGGGCCACTCAGCCATGAGAGGTGCATCCGTGAAAACGAACCTTTTGAGCAGCGGACTTTGGGTGGCCGTGCTGACCTGCGGGGCCTGGGGCCAGAGTTTCCAGGGCCTGGGCGAGCTGCCGGGCGGGGGTTTCTGGAGCAACGCCCGCGGCGCCACCCGGAAAAATCATCCTGACACCTTTTTCGGCCGCGGGCGCCTGGTCCCTACCGAAAGGCGAGAATGACCGTAGCCGCCGCGCCTACCGCCGTAGCCACCACGAGCGCCCAATTCAAACGTACTATCGTCTTGTTTAATCCGAACGTCGTCGCATTCGTCGCGTTAATGCTATTCGTCAACTCCTTAAGTCGGCTCTCCATATCTTCGGTGCAACGTACAAGGATTGCCATTTTTTGCTGCTCGTGAACTGGTGAGCCGGGGTCGGCCGTAGAAACGAGTTCGCCGAGGATTTCATTCTTGCTCTTGTCTCGGATTCGCTTGTCATCCACCATGATTCTATCTCCCAAGTGATTTCAGCGCTAGCATTATCTCGCGACCTTCCATCCACCGCAACGCTGTGGGGTCCGGCTGGTATCAGCGGGCGGCCCGAGCTAGCTGTCCGTGGTAAAAGCCCTTCTCCCGGCGTTCGGCGCGTTCACGCGGCGTAGCGCGTCTGACAACGGGAGTTTGAGCCCTGCACGACATCCAGCGCGTCTGAGACGCGGATCGAGCCTATCCATTCCCAGAGCCGCGATATCCCCGCGCAGAAACGCACAGCCCCAGCGCGGGCCAGGTCCTGGAGACCCCGTGCCGTCCCGATTCCCAACCGTCCGCGCAGGATCAGGCTCAGATTGAAACCCGCCGTATGGATGAGCAGACGCTTAAGAATGTTCTCGTGCTTCTTCAGGTGCGTCCGCCGCATCCCGCCCGTGTCGTAGCCGTGCGCAAAAGTACGCTCCACCAACTCACCGCGCTTCCGCATTAACGCCCGCCCGCGACAGCACCCGGAAGAATCGTCCTGAGACCTTTTCCTCCCCGTCGCTGTCGTACCTGCGGCCGGTGGATTACTATCGTGGAAGTCCGGAGGCGCTGCTGGCCGAGCGTCGCCGGAGGTTACGAGAGGCCAGAAAGCTGCGCAAGCAGGAGAACCTGAAGCTGCGACAACGCCTGATCCCGCGGCCGGAGGCCGAAAACGTAGCTTATCCAAAGAGGCGGTTTGTCTCACTTTGGTTGAAGCAAATCACAACAGGTCGTTGAGGGGGCAGGTTTTATCGCGCCATCGGCAAGAAATCGGAAGGCGTCTTATACGGGCAGGAACAAGGAACTCCGCATCTTATGCGGGTCAATCTAATCATTGTTGGCTCTGAGAACAAAACGCAGGTGGAGAGGTGAACGAACTCAATGAACGTCATTACGACACGTGGAGTGTTCGGTCTCCTGGTTAATCAGGTGAGCATAGCGAAAGCCGAAGATTTTGCCGAACAATGTCTTCACATCGGCATGGTAGAGCACCATTCCCCTGAAAGGGACATTGTGCTGTCCATGTTCAACTCGAACCTTCCTCCATTTGAAGTTCGGTTTCACTTCGCCTTCAAGTTGGATGGCGAAGATGAGGCGGTGTTTGAGATCCTCGAGAAAGAGAAACTCATCCTCCAATCTGGCTATCAAGCCATTTTTTCGCCTCGGTTCCTTTTCTCCGCGAAAGGAAACAGGAGATACCGCGATGCCGTGCAAGTACTGGAAGCTCATTACGGAACTGGTGTGCCTATGGCACAACCGGGTATAGAGATCATGAATTATGAAAACGCCATGACCGTTAGTTACGCATCGCTGATAAAGATGGGTAAGGCGCAATCACTGACTGTCAGAGTCGGAAACAGGAGCTTTTGGAAATGAGATGAGCCAACCAGCAGTTGGAGCGTACGGTTAATGGGCTTCTTCGGAGACCGGAGAAAAGGTCTCAGGATAATTTTCCTGTCCTCGCCGGGGGTGGCGGTAACCTGGCGGCATCGGACGACCTCCTCGTATCACCGAGCCGGGCCTGGTGTATCACCTGCTGAATCACCGCGTGATGCGGATCACGCTCTTTGAGAGGGACGCCGACTACCGGGCATTCGAGCGGGTGGTGGGCGAGTCGCTGGCACGCCCACTACCACCGCCGGACGGGCGAAGGGCCCCCGTGCCAGGCTCGGTTCAGTATCTTACTGTGCAACATGCGCGCAGCTTGTGCACATGTCGGATACGCCGCTTGCCAGAGCGAGCCGCCGGGTTAACCCCGGCGCTCTTTGGAATACCACCAGACCCGGCGCGCGGAGGACGGCGGGGATAAACCCCGCCGCTCGCCCCTGGGAGGGGTTGGGTTGCGGGCGCAGCGCGCTTTGGGAGTCTTCCGGTGCAGCAGGATGCGCATTTCCTGACCGTGTGCCGAGTTCCAGGTGATCCTTGGATCATAGCGAGGGGACGACGACAACCTTCTCGCGCCCACCGGCAGGAGGGGACGCGGGGCGGGCGGTGCGAACCAGCGCGGCACGAACCAGGCCGAGGAACAGCGCGTCCGGGCGCATGGGACGCGAAGTCAACTCGCTGTGGGCTTGCGTAGCGATGAAGTAAGGATGCTTCTCCGCGGATAGTTCCAACACCTGCATGATGGGAGTATTGGGGGCGCGGCCGGAGAAGATCAGCCCGGCCTGCTCGAGGCGCTCGATATACGCCGGGTTGACCTCATAGCGGTGCCGGAAGCGGAGCCGCACGGTCTCGGCTCGGCCGTAGAGGGCGCTGAACAGCGTGCCGGATTTGGCCAGGATGTCCTGCCCGCCGAGGCGCATGCTCCCACCCAGTCCGGTAATGCCGCGCTGGCTCGGCAAAATGTCGATCACCGGGTCGGGCGTCGTGCGGTGGATTTCGGTGCTGTTGGCTTCAGGCAGCCCGCAGACGTGCCGGGCATACTCGATCACCGCGATCTGAAAACCGTAACACAACCCCAGATAGGGAATGCCCTGCTCGCGGACGTGGCGGACGCAGGTGATCTTGCCTTCCACGCCGCGGGTGCCGAACCCGCCGGGCACGATCACGCCGTGCATCCCGCCCAGGCGCGCGCCCACGTTGTCGGGCGTTAATTCGCCACTGTCGATCCACTCGATGCGGACCTTGGCGCCGGTGTAGGCCCCGGCGTGTTCGAGGGCCTGGATGATGCTCGCGTAGCTGTCGCGCAGCGAGGTGTACTTGCCGGTGATGCCGATGGTGACCGGGGTATCGGCCCGACGCAGCTTGGCGACATACTCGTTCCATTCCCGGCGGGCCCCCTCCTCGCCGGGGCGGTCCACCCGCTCGCTGAGCCCCAGCAGGGAGAGCACCACCTCGTCGATCCCGGCCCGGCGGAGCATGTCCGGCACGAAGTAAACGCTCTCGCAGTCGTGCATGGAGAAGACCCGCGCGAAGGGGACGCCGGAGTACATGGCCAGTTTCTCGCGGACCTTGCGCGTAACCGGCTGATGCGCCCGGCAGGCGATGATGTGCGGCATGATCCCCGCTTCCATCAGGCGCTTGATTCCCAGTTGGGCCGGTTTGGATTTCTGCTCACCCAAGGTGGGCGGTTCGACCAGATAAGTGAGGGCCACGAAGCAGCAGGTACCGGGGCCTTCCTCGTAGGCCAACTGGCGGATGGCTTCGATGAAATACGCGTTCTCGACGTCGCCCGCGGTCCCGCCGATTTCCACGAAGACGACGTCGGCGCCGCTCGCGGTGGCCAACTCCCGCAGGTGGAGCTTCACCTCGCCGGTGACGTGGGGGATCATCTGCACGTCGCGGCCGAGGTAGTCCCCCTTACGCTCCTTCTCCAGGACGCCGGAAAGGATCTGTCCGCTGGTCGTGAAGTTGCGGCGGGTCAGGTCCTGCTCGAGCATCCGCTCGTAAGTGCCGAGGTCCATGTCGCACTCGGTGCCGTCGTCGAGCACGAACACTTCGCCGTGGCGGTAGGGATTGAGCGTGCCGCTGTCGCGGTTCAGGTAGCCCTCGAGCTTCACCGGGGCGACGGACAGCCCATTGTCCTGCAAGACTTTGGCCAGCGAACTGGAGAAGATGCCTTTGCCCAGCCCGCTCATGACCGTGCCGAAGACAAAGACGTAGCGCGTACGCCCCGCCTGATAGCCTTCGGGCATGGGGGTGTAGAACTCGGTCTCGTCCGAGCTGTCGCCGGCGGAGGCCAGAAGGTCGTCCGTAGTCATGGCTCAGCCTTTACCTGTGGGGAGATCGTGGATGGTCCAGCGCCGTAGCGCTTCACGAACGCGGCATAGTCCTCGGGCGTGTCGATGCCGACCGCGGCCCGTTCAACCAAAGCTACGAAGATGTCATAGCCGTGTTCCAGCACGCGGAGCTGTTCCAGACGCTCGGTGCGTTCCAGGGCGGTCGGCGGCAGGGCGGCCAGACGCAACAGGAACTCCCGGCGGTACGCATAGGTGCCCAGGTGCAACAGCGGGCCGGCCTCCGGTGCGTACCGGCCGTCGCGGGCGAAGGGAATGCACGCGCGGGAGAAATACAAGGCCCGCCCCCGGTGGTCCCTGACGACCTTCACCGCGTTAGGGTCGGCCGGATCGCCTCCCGGCACGGCCGCAAAGGGACAGGCCAAGGTCGCTATCTGGCAATCCGGCTGGTCGAACAGGGACACCAGACGGTCGAGGGCGGCGGGTTCAATCTCGGGTTCGTCGCCTTGGACGTTGACCACGACGGCGCAATCGAGCCCCTGCGCAACTTCGGCGACGCGATCGGTGCCGGATTCATGATCGCTCCGGGTCATGACTGCCTCCCCGCCGAACGAGCGGACCGCGTCCACGATACGCTGATCATCGGTGGCCACGATCACACGGCCGATGCAGCGCGCGGCGCGAGTCTGCTCATAAACGTGCTGAATCAGGTATCGACCGGTATCTTTGGCGAGCGCTTTGGCGGGGAAGCGGGTGGAGGCGAACCGGGCCGGGATCACGGCCACCGCCGTCATCTCGATGCCCGGATTAGTACGCGAATGCAGCTCTTGGACGCACAACGCTATCCTAGTGGCCGTGTCGGCTACTGTCAAAGTACCGTGTTATAAGCCCGCCGGCATCGGCCATCGGTGACCCCCCGGTCTATCCACAACGCCCAGACAAGGTTAAACAATACAGCAATCAGCCGGACCCTTGTATGGAGAGACGTCCCGGTATGGGCGAGTTCAAGCTGGTCAGTCCGTTCGAGCCGGGGGGAGACCAGCCGCAGGCCATCGCCAAGCTGACTGAGGGCTTCAACCGCGGCCGGCGCCACCAATGCCTGCTAGGCGTTACCGGCTCGGGCAAGACCTTCACCATGGCCCAGGTCATCCGCAACCTGGGCCGGCCCACGCTGGTCATCTCGCACAACAAGACGCTGGCCGCCCAGCTCTACGAGGAGTTCCACGAGCTGTTCCCCGAGAATGCCGTGGAGTACTTCGTCAGCTACTACGATTACTACCAGCCCGAGGCCTACATCCCCCAGCGGGACATTTACATCGAAAAAGACGCCTCGCGCAACGACGATCTCGACCGCCTGCGCCTCAGCGCCACCAGTTCGCTGGTCGCGCGGCGCGACGTGATCATCGTGGCCAGCGTGTCGTGTATCTTCGGCCTGGGCTCACCCGAGGACTACAAGAGCAGTCTGATCACCATCACCGTGGGGGAGAGCTTCGACCGCGACGAACTGCTGCGCCGCTTCGTGGAGCTGCAATACGAGCGCCGCGACCTGAGCCTGGAGCGCGGCACGTTCCGGGCCCGCGGCGACGTAATCGAGATCTATCCGGCCTATGAGCAGTTCGCCTACCGCATCGAGATGTTCGGCGACGAGATCGACAAGGTGGAGATGATCAACCCCACGACCGGCCAGGCCCTCGCCGCCCAGCAGCGCATCTTCATCTACCCGGCCGTCCACTACGTGATGCCCGAGGAGCGCATCGAGGCGGCGGTACGTTCGATCGAGCAGGAACTCGAGCAGCGGCTCATGGAGCTGCGCCGACACGGCAAGCTGCTCGAGGCCCAGCGCTTGGCGGCCCGCACCCGTTACGACCTGGAGATGCTGCGGGAGGCGGGCTATTGCTCGGGCATCGAGAACTATTCGCGGCACCTGGCCGGCACGCCGCCGGGCGCCCGGCCGTGCACGCTCATCAATTACTTCCCCGAGGATTTCCTGCTGATCCTCGACGAGTCGCACGTGACCATCCCGCAACTGCGGGCCATGCATGCCGGGGACCGCTCTCGCAAACAGGTATTGGTCGAGCACGGCTTCCGCCTGCCCTCCTGCCTGGACAACCGCCCGCTGCGCTTCGAGGAGTTTGAGGGCTTATGGCAGCACGCCTTGTTCGTCTCCGCGACCCCCGGCCCGTGGGAGCTGGAAAAGTGCGGCGGTGAGGTGGTCGAACAGATCATCCGCCCGACCGGGCTGTGCGACCCGACCCTCGAGGTTCTGCCGGCCCGCGGGCAGGTGCCCGATCTGTTGCGGCGGATCAGTGAGCGGGTGGCCGCCGGCGAGCGCGTGCTGGTCACCACTCTGACCAAGCGGCTGGCGGAGGACCTGGCCCAGTATATCCAGCAGGAAGGCCTGCGCGGACGCTACCTGCACAGCGAGATCAATACGCTGGAGCGGGTGGAGATTCTCAACGACCTGCGCACGGGGAAGTTCGACGTGCTGGTGGGGATCAACCTGCTCCGCGAGGGGCTGGACCTGCCGGAGGTGTCGCTGGTGGCCATCCTCGACGCGGACAAGGAAGGGTTCCTGCGCAGCGAGACCTCGTTGATCCAGACCATCGGGCGCTCAGCCCGCAACGTGAATGCCCATGTCGTGCTCTACGCGGACACGGTGACGCCCTCGATGCGGCGGGCCATCGACGAGACCAACCGCCGCCGCGAACTCCAGACGCGCTACAACGCCGAGCACGGCATCACCCCGGAAGGCATCACCAAGGCCATCCGCAGCGGGCTGATGTCGGGGGTCTCCGCCCGCAAGATCGCGGCCGAAGCCGTCCGGCTGAGTGAAGAGCAGATGGACCGCGCCGAGCTGCTCCAGACGCTCGAACAGGAGATGCTCCAGGCCGCCGAGGAACTCGATTTCGAGCGCGCCGCCCGGCTCCGCGACCGGATCAAGGAGCTGCGCGAGGCCCCGGAGTTGACGCGCTCCGCGTCCGCCCCGCGGTAATGGGAGGGCGAGGCTCCTGCCGAGCCGGTTGCTGTTTGGGAGGGCGAGCCTCCCGGCGAGCCGGTTGTCCTCCGCTCGGGGGGTGCCATGCCCAAGTCCCATTGAAGCGCAGCGCCAAGGGGGCGCGGGCATGTTTCGTCTTCCGAATGCGAGCCCCCGCTGTTCATATCTCGGCGCGGAGCGAACCACTGCACCCTCGGTGCATCAGCCCGCAGGGCTGGCCGAAAGTAGCCGGGGGCCAGTCCGCCACAGGCGGACGCCGCCCCCGGTCCGTTGGCCCCCCAAAACATTTCGACCCTGAAAGGGTCGGCGAATGGCATACCCAAGTCCTCTTGAAGCCCAGCGCCGAGGAGCAGGGGCATGATTCATCGTCCGAACGGGCTGCGCGAGGGATGCACGAAACACGGCCGTCCCTGCGGTTGCCACAAGCCCCGGATGGGGCGTTAGATCGATTCTGTCGCCCCATCCGGGGCTTGACCGAACGCCTTGGGTCGTTTCCCCACGGCTCGCGCCGTGCGCTATCATTTTCTGCCCCTTCCGGGGCTCCGGACATGAGCCGTACACGGCGTCACGGGCTCCCCCTGCTTGGTCCGTCAACGGTAGATCGAGCCGCCAGCGACCGGGAGCGAGCTGGCGACGCTGAATCCAGGACGTCGAACGGCTCACGATACCCGGGGCGCGCCTCCGACGAACTTGATTCCGAGCGTGCCCCCCGCCTCCGCGACCGGATCAAGGAGCTGCGCGAATAGCCGACACCGCCCGTCACTCGTACCAACAAGGAGGCCCCCAACCCGTCGCGGTCGGCTAACCCCCGACCCCAATCGACCGCCAGTTGACTCCTTGACCGCGTCTTTACCGGGTGTAAGTATGTGTGGGGGGAAAGTTGGAGGGTTGCGACATGAAAGTCAAATCTCTGAAGATCGAATACTTCAAGAGATTCCGTCAGAGGCCGATTTCGTTTACCGATCCCGAAACTGGGCTGGCGAAAGACCTGGTTGTGCTTCTCGGGAACAACGGGACCGGCAAGTCCACCGTACTGCAAGCGATCGCCGCTACGCTGGGCACGGCCGTTAGACGACTCGAACGCCCCGGCGATCTGAAATGGCCAGGCTTTGAATTGCAGCTCGTCGGATCGGCCTGGCAATTGCCCGCTAAAGTGGATGTGGAAGTGGAGTTTTCCGACGCGGAGCTTCAGGCCACACAAGAGTTCTTCGCCAAGGTTCCCCAGCTTCGGGAGCGTTCCGACGCGGTTGCTCCCGCGGGGGAGCCTCTCGTCGTCGTGACCTTGAGCGAAGGTGCGGTTCGCGCTGGGTCCCGCGCCGAGTATTTCCAGTTCCGCGGTCGAGAGTACGCCAAACAGATTGTCAAGCTCGTGCCGGAAGGGCGCGAAGTGTTTCGCAAGGTCGGGACCGTCTTCTGGTACACCGAACACCGCACTGCCACCAGTCTGACGGCAGAGCAGGAAAACGGTCGTGAGGTTCACTACGACGAGAACCTCCTTCGACGAAGGCTGGCCGACTTGATGCAGTTTCATCAGCGCGTGAAACGTGGGGAGTACACCCTACGTCCCGGCCAACGGGACCTATTCGAGGACATCGAGAGAGCGTACAGGACCGTGTTTCCCACGAGGCGATTTGAAGGACCCGTGCCCCGGAGCGATATCGATCAAGTCATGGAGGAGCCCTGGTTCTACCTGTACGACGGGTCCCGCCAATATGAGGTTTCCGAAATGTCGGGAGGAGAGCGTGCCATCTTCCCTATTCTGTTTGACTTTGCCAACTGGAACATTCACAATTCGATCGTACTCATTGACGAATTGGAACTGCACTTGCATCCACCTATGCAGCAGGGGCTTCTACGCGCTCTGCGCAGCCTGGGTGAGAACAATCAGTTCATTCTGACGACGCATTCGGACGCCATCGAGGACGTCGTTCCTCCCAGCGCCATCTGTCGGTTGGAGGAATAGAACATGGGCGTGACCGGTGGGGACACGACTCTCGTGTTCTGCGAGGGCAAGCCAGGAAGTCTGGACGCGCAGCTTCTCGATCGGCTGTCGGGCCAGCCGGGAGTTCGTGTGGTTCCCGCACGTGGCAAGCACGGAATCCGAGCCTTCATCGAGTTACCTCTCCTCCTATGAGCAAGAACCACATTACCTGGCGTTCCGAGATCGCGACTTTGATATCGAACCGCCAGAGGCAAGAGGCCTGCTTCGTCTGCGCGGGGCAAAACCTATCTACTGTACTTATCTGGCCTGCGTAGAGAATTACTTCCTCGCCTCCGAATTGATTGAGCACTACTGGAACGAGTCAAGCAAGGGCCCGTCCTGGCAGCACGGCACAACACCCGGCCTGCCAACCATCGAAGAGTGCGTAGCGAGTGCGGTAAGAACCATCGCACCCTATCAGGCCATTCGCTGGGCGTTGGCCGGTCTGAAACCCGGTGACCGGTGGCCAGAAATACCGAGCACGTGGACTAAAGGCAGCGGCAATCTGCCGGAGAGTTGTGATTATAATTCTTGCCTTAGGGAAGCCAGGAAACTCGTGGAGTCTTTTCAGGGCGATGCCCGGAAGGTCTCGGGTTCCTTGCTGGAGGGTTCTGCGAGCGCGTTCGTGCAGCGATTCGATAGCAGGGAGTTTTCGGCTAAACAGGGCTATGCAGTATGGTTCCATGGCAAGGACCTCAAGAAGGCTATCCAGATGACTTTACCTCGCCCTATCTCTATGGACCATTTCTGCAACTGGGCGGTGGAACGTTTCGACTGGCGACGGCATGAGGACTTAGTAGAGTTAGCACGTGAACTGACCGAACCGGCAGCCGACCGCTCATGATCCTCCGTCGCGCGGCTCACTTGTGGATAACATCGGGGATCGCATCAGGGGATAGGGGGCAAAAGAGGACATCACCAATACTATTCGGCACGAACCTTGCTCATAAACAAACAGCGTCGCAGATTTTGGCCACCATTCTGGCCGAAGGCCAGGAACGGCAGTAGCCGGGGGCTAGCGCAGCGCCGCCCCCGGTAAGCATCCCCGCCGGGCCACCCGACCCCGAAAGGGTCGAACCACCACACCCAAGGGTGAATTTCGGTGCAAGGCTTTCAGCCTTGGATGGTCATGAGGCTTTCAACCGGGGGCAGGCCTTCGGCCTGGAAGATGGGCCGCAAACGTTGTGCCGAACACTATTGGGTCCCGAATCGTTTTCCGTCCTCTGGGCCTCCGGCGCCGCGGGGGGCGGCGAGGGACGAAAAAGATCCCTGACCCCTTTTGACATCCCGGCATCACCGCTAGGATGACGGTGTCGCTTTCCGGCCCGGGTACTTCGTCGCACGGGAGAGTAGCAAGTGCAGAAGAAGGTTTCTGACGCCTTTTTGCTTGACGCGACAGGCACGGTGGCGCGGATCGCCAAGGAAGAAGACCTCGGCTCGGGGGATGTGACCAGCCAACTCCTGGAGGCCGAAGGCGAGGCGCGGTTCGAACTGTTTCTCAAGCAGCCGGCGGTCTTCGCCGGACAGGCCGTCGCGGGCGAAATTCTGAACGTGTACGACGAGGCCATCCGCATCGAATGGCAGGTCGAGCCGCCGGGTTTACCCCGGCGCTCCTTCGAATGCCACCCGCCTCGGGCGATTCACTCCGCCTGGGCCATCGAGCCCGATGCCGGTCCGGATGCGAAAAGAGGTCAGCAATCTTCTTCCGCGCCGGGAGCACCGCCCTCGGCAGAGGCAGCTACATGGATGAAAATGCCTGACGCCGTTTCGCCTGTGGAGCCGGCTTTCCAGCCGGTCGCCCTGGATGGCACGTACTTTGAGCGCACGCCGGTCCGCCTGGCTATCCTGATCGGGCCGAACCGTTCGGTCTTGGCGACCGAGCGCGTGCTGCTTAACTTCCTGCAGCGGTTGTGCGGCGTCGCCACCCTGACCCGCCGGTACGTCGATGCCGTCGTGGGCACCACCGCAAAGATTTACGACACCCGTAAGACCACGCCCGGCTGGCGGCTGCTGGAGAAGTACGCTGTCCGTTGCGGCGGCGGGCATAATCACCGCATGGGCCTGTACGACGCAGTCCTGCTCAAGGACAACCACTTGGCCGGCATCCCCGTCGAGCGGTTGTCCTACGCGGTGTTCGACATGCTCAACCGCGCGGCGGACCTCAGCCCCGTGCCGAAGTTCGTGGAGGTGGAGGCCGACTCGCTCGAACAGCTCGAAGAGCTGTTCAAGGTCGTCGGGATACACATCATTCTCTTGGACAACTTCGGCCTCGATGACCTGCGGCGGGCAGTCGCGCGCCGTGACGCGCTGGGCCTGAAAGGCCGAGTTGAGTTGGAGGCCTCCGGCGGAATCACGCTGGCGAACGCGGCCGAAGTGGCCCGCACCGGCGTGGACCGCATCTCCGTCGGTGCCCTCACCCATTCCGCCACGGCGGTGGACTTGTCGCTGGCCCGACTGTGATGAACACCACAGAACCATGAAACCCTCTGCCTTGAGCCGGCTCATCGTGATCGGTGCGTTGCTCATCGGACTGGCGGTGCGTGGTTACGTCGTCGTCCAGCCGCCGGCCTCTTCGATGCTCTGGGACCATCACGAGTACGTGCGCTGGGGCGTGCTCATGCACGAAGAGGGCTTCGCCTCCCTTTACGACCATGCCCCGCATGAATCGCTCATGTGGAGTTACCGGCATGACGCGGCCGGGCGCGCGCGGCATCCCGAGCACTTCATCCGCAGGGTGTGCAACTATCCGCCCCTGGCGGGCCTCCTGCTCTACGCGGAGATGAAGACTCTGTACGCCTTCGACCCCACGCTGACTTCAAACACGCTAGCAGCGCGGGTCATCTACGCCCTGCTCTCCATCATCGGCGACGGTCTGATTGCGGTCGGGTGCCTGGCGATTGTACGGCGGTTGGCCTCGGCCCTGGCCGGTGCCTTAGCGTTCGCCGTCATCATGCTGGCCCCGCCGTTCATACTCGATTCGGCCCGGTGGACGCAGACCGACAGTTGGATCCTGGCCGCGCTGGTATGGGTGCTCTGGGCCATGCTCGCGCAGCGCTGGTGGGTCGCCGGCCTCCTCTGGGGTGTCGGCCTGGGTCTCAAGACGCAGGCCATCCTGTTTGCACCCGTCTGGGCGTTTGCGTTTGTGCTGGGGCCGCGGCGGTGGCGGATCATCGCGGCAGTGGGCTCGGCCGTCCTGGTGCTGTTCGTTCCCTCGCTTCCATTTACACTGCACTCGGGCCTGAAATGGTTTGAGGAGTCGTATACGAACAACCTCTTCGAGGCTTACAAGCTCACTACGCTGAAAGCTTTCAATGTCTGGTACGTCGATTTGCTGCTCTGCGACGATCTTGACGCAAGCAAGGAGTTGATCGGTCTGCAGAAGGACGCCTGGGGCAAGCTCCTGCTGACCACGGCCCTGATCGCGTCGGCGGTGCTGGTCCTCCGCCGGCGTGCGGCCCATCGCGCCCCACTGTTGATCTTCACCGCCGTCGCGCTGCTGGCGGTCGTGATGCTCCCCACGCGTGTGCACGAGCGCTACATCGTCTTGCCGATTCCTTTTCTGGTCATGGCAGCTTTGGAGCGCCGTCTTCTTTGGCTGGCGCTCATGCCCTTCCTGGCTGCGGCGACCTTTCAAATGCTGGCGCTGGATTGGCTCGGCCGAAGCCGCGGCGCGGGCAGTTGGCCCGACGTGCTGGAATGGAACAAGAGCCAATATCTCCAGAAATACGCAGAGCAGTACGAGGACTTGCGGGCGAAACTTCCCCCGGACCAGTTCGCCCAGTTACTCCCGCCGGAACAGGAGTTGGAGAAGCGCTGCCGGGAAGAGTACGCCAGGCTTCGGGCGGAGGTCGCACCTGAAGAATGGGCCCTCACCATCGTGGAGTTGCTCTCCGCCGGCGGGCTGTTCGTTTTGTTGCTGACCGGCCCTTCTCACGGTCCCCGGTCCTCCTCGTCATCACATTCCTCCTCCTCGCCCTCCACTTCGCCTTCCTCCTCGTAGCCGTGTTTCCAACTTTCCGCGTCTTCCTGCTCCTGGATTTCGCGTTCCATGTGGCGGAACATTCTTTCCTGCAAGGGGGCCAGGCGCTCATACATGCGGAGGGTGGCTTGGTAAGCCTGCACCATGGTGTCCAGCTTGATCAGTTGCCATTTGACGAGGCACTCGGGCTCCACGATGTTGTCAAAGGGGTTGCAGGTGAAGGTGACTCCGCCGTCCGGCCCGCGGTGAAAGTGCTCGCACTGGCTGCATTGAATCATGTTAACTCCCCTGGCCTCCATCGGCCGGCGAGCCGCAGCGGTGCACTCCGCCGCCTGATTACCGGAGCGTCACACGACCTTCGCGCCCGCAACCTGCTCTCGAACGGCTCGCAGAATCCGGTCCTCCAACGCCTTGTCACGACGCTGAGTCCGCCAGACGGCGTTCTGCTCCGTGGTGGTGGCGGCGTCCCGGTCGGCCGGCGTATCGGTCGGCAGATCGCTGAGGGCATGCTCGCGATTGAACATCTGGTGGGCCTGCGTATCGTATTCCTGCACCAGCACCTTACAGAACACTTTCACCAGGTTCCCCTCGCTTTCGACTCGCACCTCCGCCACGCGGCGTTCTCGGCGCGGGACCGCCACCACGTCACCCAAACGCCCGCGCGAACCTTTTCCTACCCCTTCCATCGGGACCGCCTCGAGCATTCCTGCGACCCGGTCGGACCGGCGAATGGTGAAATGTTCGCCGAGGGCCTGGGCCGCCGCATCGAAGACCGCCGCCTGCGAAGCATCGGCCAAACGGAGCACGCTGTAATTGAGCGCCGTCGCCTGCGGGGCCGAGCAACCCGCGACGCCGATCACGAGTAGAGCCGGCAAAAGCAACCACCCCGTTTTCATCGTGTCACCTCCACCCTTTGAATCCTAGCACCGGCACCGGCACCTGTCCAAACGCTTATCGGCTAACGATTCTAGGGTTATACTTCCTGCGGGTCTCGCGATAATGAGTCGTTGCTTGCTCCTCCACGGCGAGCGCGGCGGGTGATGGGCTCGTCCGTAACCGCGAACCCGCCGAAGAGTCACAAACCATGCGCCGGTCCGTCGCCCCATGGCTGAATCTCATCGTCCCCGGCGCCGGGCTCATCCTCCTGCGCTGGGACTGGTTGGGCCTGGTTCTGGCCATGCTTTTCTGCCTGTGCGCTCAGATCGGCCTGTGGGGCTGGTGGATCGTTCCGGCGTCGATTCCCGGCTGGGTGACGACCAGTGCCTTGGCCGGTGCCGTTCTGGTGTGGGTTGCGGCGCAGTACACCCTGGTCATCCGCCTCCGCGACGCTTTCGGGCCGGGTGTCAAACACGAAATCATCCACCTTTGCCGACTCGCTGAGCAGGCGCTCGCCGACGGCACCTACGACCAGGCCGAAGAACTGCTGCGCGTAGCTTTGACCCTCAACGACGAGGACCCCCGCGTGAATACGCTGTGGGCCCAACTGATGACCGCACTGGGCAAGTTCCATCACGCCCGCCAGGCTTGGCACCGTGTCCTCCAGTTGAGCCGCACCAGGGCGGAACGCAGCCACGCCTTCGAAGCTCTTGCGGCCCTTCCGTGAGGCCCGCTTTCCTATTCTCGGTAGGGCTGGTGGTCTCCGTACAGGGCCAGACGCTCCTCGAGGCCACGGGCCAATACCTCCTGACCGGACCGACGCGCGCCTTCCAGTGCCCGCGTGGCCGCCTGACCGGCCTCCTCGAACCGACCCACCTCCGCATAAGCCGCCGCCAGCGCATCGAGCCATGGCGGCGGCGGGTCCTTCAAGGTGACTACCGGCAGACACAGGCGCAGGGCCTCGTCCCCGTTGCGCAGGTTGTCCTGGGGACAGGTCGCCAGCAGCCACCCTAGCCGGCTGGCAGTTTCGAGGTCCTCTGGAAACCGACGTTGGAGTTCACCAAGCACAGTGATGGCCTCGCCATGCTCATGACGATCCACAAGCAAACCGATGAATGAGGCCGATGTCCCGCGGTAGGCAAGAAGAAACTCGACTGATTTTCGGAGGATGGCCGCCGCTTCCATGCCGCGCCCCGCCGCCGCGAGCCCTCGCGCCTCGGCGAGACTCTTATCCCGATACTGCAACTCGATCGCCAGCCAATGACGATAAGCATCGAGAGCTTCTTCAGGCCGACCGCTCTCCTGGAAGGCCAGACCCAACGTCGCATACGCATGGGCGTTGTGCGTATCGGTTGGATCGGGAAGCGTTGCAGTTCCCGCGAGCACCACGGCGGCTACGCAGAAGAGCACCACCGCAGCTCGACCCACCCGATACCACTCACCCCAGCGAATCCAATCCGCGGCCGACACCGGCAATGCCGCCGCATAGACCATCAGCACGGGAACAATGGGCAGTCGATAGCGCGAGTTCACGAAGAAGGCCGCCACGCTGCCCATGTAGACCAAGACGAAGCCCCACAACGGCAACAGCCGCACACGCTCGCGCCACGTGATCATGATCCCCGCCAGCCCGAGCGGGGCCAGAACGCCGAAGCTCAGCGGTAAGAAGCGGACCATCGGCGCATAACGCTCCGCAAAGAACCACGGACTCTGGTTATTGCCCAACTCGTACGAAGACCAAAACAGGCGTAGTTTCGAGAGCAGCAGGTTCAAAGCGGCACCGGGCCGCTCGGCCCAGAAGCGAAGCCCCTCTCCGAAGTAGTATTGCGACACCTCGGACGGTTGGAGTGGGCGACCAACGGCCTGCTCGGCCTTCTGAATGGAAGCGTAATACCCTCCCCACCAGTCGGGCGGCGTGCCCGGGACCACCGCGGTGACGCCGTCCGACTGCGGGTTGTTGCCGATGTAGAAATTCACCCCGCCTTGCGAAGAGATCAGAACCAGGTCCTTGCCGACGACCCAGTTGCGAACGGTCACCGGTAAGATCGGAATCAGACACCCACAGCAAAAAACAAACGCCGAGCGGAACGGTCGCGGCCGACGAGACCAGAAAACCCACAGGACCACCACCGGAATGAACACCAAGGTATTCGGTCGCGTGATCGCCGATAGCCCCAGCACGACCCCTGCGCCGACCCATCCTGCGGCACCGGGCCGCCGATAGGCCCGGAGCAGACACCAAAGCAGCAACACGTCCAAGAAGACGGTCAGCGACTCGGTCAGCAGTTCGGCATCGTAGTAGCAAAAGACCCAGTAGGTGGCCGCCGCGACGCCGGCGAGCAACCCCGCGGTCCGACCAAACGCCTCCCGCCCCAGCAGATAGAGCCACCCGCAACTGAGCGCTCCGATCAGCGCCTGGATCAGTCGCGGCAGCAGGAATCCGCGTCCGAACAACGCGTACACGCCCCCGAGAAACCACGGGTAGAGTGGGGCGCGAAAGTAAGGGCCTTCCACGAAGGTTCGCCCTTCCGCGATGGCCGTCGCCCAGGCGTCATGATAAGCCGCATCCAGGATGTGACGATCAAAAAACGGACTCGCACGCATCTGCAGCACATACGTCACCCGGAGGCTCAACGCCAGGACGATGATACCCACGAAAATCGCCACGTCGGCGCGCATGGCCCCCCGACGGGGCGCCTCGGAAGGGTCCTGGAGATGGCCACTAGCCCGCATTTCTCACCCAAGCGCGCCGCCGTGCTCCTATCAGCCCGTGGCGGAAGTTGTAGCACAGGCTTCCAGCCTGTGTTTTCACGGGCAAGATGCCCGTGCCACACCGCGCTTGGCCACTTTCACCACGGGCTGCTATGCCCTGAAAGGGCACGCTATGAAAGCCCAGGGCAAAGCCCTGGGTCTGAAGGCGTTCCAACCACGCGAGCCCTGAAAGGGCGAAATAAGCAGACTGGCGGCCAATTCCCAGTGGTGGTGAGAAATGCGGGCTAGCGGCATCGTCCGACATCACACCTTCACCCTTCTCACAGACTCTGTGACCGCCCGCCGTCGACGGGCAAGTTGATGCCGTTGACATAACTTGCGGCCGGCGAAGCCAAGAACCCAACCGCGGCGGCGATTTCCTCAGGCCTGGCGAAGCGGCCGGCGGGGATCTCCCTTTTCACGGCCTCCTCCAGCGCCTCTAGGCTCACGCCTTCTTTTTCGGCCTTCGCGCGCAGCAGCGACCGCAACCGTTGCGTATCCGTGTAACCCGGCAGAACGTTGTTCACCGTGATACCCAAGGGACCCAACTCGCCGGCCAGCGTCTTAGCCCAAGCTGCCACCGCCCACCGGGTCGCGTTGGACACGCCCAGACCGGGGATCGGCTGCTTTACGGAAAGGGAGACGATGTTAATGATCCGGCCGTAACCGGCCTCCTTCATCCCGGGCGCCACGACCTGCACCAGAAGCTGGTTGCAAATCAAATGGTGCGAGATCGCCGTGAGGAACGCCTCCGGTTTTGCCTCCAGGATGGGCCCTGGGGGTGGTCCGCCGGTGTTGTTGACGAGGATATGGATCGGACCATGCGCCTGCACGTGGGCGGCCACCCGCTCCTGCACCACCTGCGGATCGCCGAAATCCGCGCCCACGGTATGGTGTATCTGCCCTGCGGCGGTGCTCAATTCAGACTGTACCCTGCGCAGGGCCGCTTCGTTTCGCGCCACCAGCGTC
>JAZDKM010000003.1:0-4598 GCA_043803085.1 Planctomycetota bacterium | reverse complement strand
AATCCTCCCCAGCTCAGCGGACCGCTGCCGACCCAGGCCGCGGACCTCGATTACGATCAGACGTTGATTCGCCGGCTGGAGGGCAACCCCAATACCCTCAATCCCCTCTTGCAGGGTTCGGGCCAGGAGTATGCCGTCCTGGAACTGCTTTGTGACACCCCCTTCGTCTTCGACGACCAGATGCGCTGGGGCACCAACAACACCGTCGTCGAACGCTTTCAGGAGTCCGACGACCATCTGACCGCGACGCTGGTGCTCAAGCCCGGGCTGCGCTGGCACGACGGCCAGCCCTTCACGGCGCACGACATTGCCTTCTCATTCGAGCAGCTCCGCGATCCGCAGGTGCCGGCGGGTGCCAACAAAACCGGCCCGGAGAGCCTGAAGTCGTGCCTGGCGGTCAGCGACACGGAGGTCCGCTTTGTGCATCGCGAGGCTTCGCCGGTCGGGCGCGGCTACCTCGGTTTTCCGATCGTCCCCCGGCACGTCTTCGCCCCCCTCAAGAGCGCAGACCCGACGCTGTCGCACAGCGACCCCGCCGTGGCGGCCAACCGCCACCCTGTCGGCAACGGACCGTACCGCTTCGTGGAGTGGCGCGACGACGAGCAGATCGTCCTGGAGCGCTGGGACCAGTACCCCGGCCCGAAGCCGCTCTTCAGGCGGATCGTGTTCCGTGTGCTCCGGGACCAGAAGACCGCGCTGTTGGCGTTGCTCAAGGGCGAAATGGACGAGACCCGCCTGACCCCCGAACAGTTCACGGAGCAGACCGGTTCCGCTGACTTCGCCAAGGTCGCTGTGGCGGCCAAGGCCGACCAATGGGTCACCAATTACATCGGCTGGAACCTGGACGGCAGCAACCCCTTTTTCACCGACGCGCGCGTGCGCCGGGCCATGACCCACGCCCTGGACATCGAGCAGATGCTCCAAAACGTCTATCAGGGCCTGTATTCCCGCGCGCTCGGCATCTACCCACCGGGATCGTGGATGTTCAACCCCCAGGTAACGCCGCTTCCCTTCAGCTTGGCCGAGGCTGGCGATTTGCTGGACCTGGCCGGCTGGAAAATCGATCCGCAAACCGGCTGGCGGACCCGCGACGGCGTGACCTTCGCGTTTGAGATGCTGTGTCCCCAGGAGTCATCCACTGGACAACAGGTGTTGACGCACTATCAGCAAGCGCTGCGCTCGATCGGGATCGACATGAAGCTGCGCCTGGTCGAATACGCCACGTTGCGGGACCTGCGCCGGCGGCATGAGTTCCAGGCTTACTTCGGCTCCTGGACCACGAGCAACGACCCGGATGAGGACCGCGGCATGTGGCATAGCCGGGCCGTCACGGATGAGGCCAACTTCGTGAGTTATCGCAACGAGCGGGTGGACGCACGGTTCGACCAGGCCCGCCGCACCTTCGACTTTGCCGAGCGCCAGCGCTGCTACCGCGAAATCCATAAGCTGCTCTACGACGATCAGCCTTTCGTGTTTATCTCCAACCCGCCGAGTCTGTGGGCGTTCAACAAGCACCTGCGCGGCGTGAAGTTCGGCCCGCGGGGCGCGTTCTATTGGTACCCCGGCCCGCGAGACTGGTGGGTAAAACGCGGCGAGCCGCTCCGGGCCCCGTGAAGTCCGGATCCGCTGGGCCGGCGGGGGGCTCAGGGTTTCGCCGTGACCGTACCCGTCTTCGGCTTACCTCGCCTTGGGCCATTGTTTTTGGTCAGGCCGCGCGGTATAGCCCCCCTCATGAACGGCCTTAACCCGACGCCTCGTGGTTCTTCCAGAGGGAGGTTTGTGCCGGGCGTTGCGGCCCTGCTCGTGGCCGGGCTCGCCGCCGGGTGCTTCCCGCCGCGCAAGCCTGTGTGGGTCATTGACCTCGAAAAGCAGGTCGGCCAACTGAGCTATGAGAACGAGGTGCTGGGCCGAGACCTCGCCGAGCGCGACGCCAAGATCGCGGCGTTACGGGTCCGGCTGGCGGAGTGCCTCGATCTCCCGACGGACCTGCTCTCGCGCCTCTTCACCGTGCACCAGTTGCAGATCGGCAAGCTCACCGGCGGGGCGGACTACGACGGTAAGCCCGGCGACGACGGCGTGACCGTCTATCTCCGACCGCTCGACCGCGACGGCGACCCCATCAAGGCGGCCGGAGAGATTGAAGTCTTTTTGTACGATCTGACCCAGCCCGGGCAACCCCGTGAACTGGGCCATTATGTGGTCAACGAGCCCGTCCGGCTCAGCAAATCCTGGTACAGCGGCTGGATGACCAACCACTACACGATCAAGTGCGAGTGGCCGCCGGGTGTGGAGCTGCCGGCCTCGCGCGAGGTGCAAGTCCGGGCCACCTTCCTCGATTGGCTCACCGGCGAAAAGTTCGTCGCCACCGAAATGGTCAAAGTGACCTGGGTGGACGGGGACTGAATGAGCGTGCGTCATCGTGCGTCACGGGGGCACGGGCCGGCGGAGTCCTTGGAGGTTGCCCGAGAAAAGAAAAGGGCATTATCCGTCTCTCCAGATGGCGGTCCCGGGACCACGTTTTGCCCGGCAATAAGCAAACCTGACCCTCTTTCCTCTCTTGCGTCCTGCCTGATGCGGCGACCGGACGCGGGGTTGGCGATTTGGGAATGGCAGGGATCGGTGCTGCGCCGAAACGCCAAACAACGTGGTTCCGAAGGCGGGAACGGGCGAACTCCCGTCCCGGCGCCTTCGAAGGGTGGTCAGATGGGCACGAAACACGGTGAGGAAAGCCGTTTTCACTTGAACCGGGCAGCCTGTCTGGGTACGATGGCGACTTGAGGCTCGATAAATGGGAAATGTCGGCTCACAGGCAGGAGAAGAACATGGCACGACGAATTCGTATCCTCGCGGGAGTTCTCATGACCTGCGCGTTCTCGAGCGCGGTGGCCTTGGGTCAGGACGAAGTCGCCAAGATTGAGCAGGAGATCATCAAGAACTGGCAGAAGCACAGGTCCATGATCGCTAAGGTGACCATGACGGGCGATCGTACGGCGCGGGGGCAGAAGGTCACGTCCCGCGCCGAGGGCACGTACGAGTGGTTGCGGAAGAGTGACGCCGCCCTGGTCCGGCTGGATGTTCGCCGCACACTCGAGGTCGAGAGTGGCGACCAGAAGAAGGAGCGCAGCTCACACGATCTCACTGTCTTCGACGGCCAGTACATGTACACCTACACCGAGCAGGCCGGCACGAAGGAGGCAGTAAAGGCTAAGCTCGATCCCAAGCTCGGGGCAGACGTACGCGCTCTCTTCGAGGCCCTGCACGAGCAGGATAACCTCAGTTTGCTGCCCGCGGAGCGCGTTGCCGACAAAGACGCGCATGTGATCCAAGCCATGCCCAAGAAGCCCAGGCCCGACGGTTTGGTCTATCGCTACTACTTCAGCAAGGCCGACGGCGCGCTGCTGAAGATGGCTTTGTGCGACAGGGACGGCAACGCCGTTGAGACGACGACCTTCACGGACATCAAGTTCGACCTGGGCGCCGATCCCGGGCGGTTCGTCTTTCAAGCACCG
Organism: Planctomycetota bacterium; assembly: GCA_043803085.1. GTDB lineage: Bacteria > Planctomycetota > Phycisphaerae > UBA1845 > UBA1845 > JAAEQG01. The sequence goes on along the minus strand of JAZDKM010000003.1, from coordinate 1,089 downwards.
CCTGGCGTCAAGGTTGTCGATCTGACGCAGCAGGCGCCCTGACGGCACAGGCCCGGTGAGCAACTCGCTCGCGGGCAGTGGGCTCCTTGTTCGACCGAGACCCCGGTCATGGGCCATCTCCACCGAACCCACCTCTACCTGTGGCACTGCTGCTGCGTCAGTTGGCCGCTGAACTCCCCCCCGCGGAGCGGCTTCAGCTTATCTTCGATCTTACAGATGTTCTGCTCAAGTTTCACATGGCCGTGCTGTCTTGCGTCCTTGCCCAGTTTGAAGTCCAGGGTGTTCACGAGGCGTTTCGACAGGTGAAGCCAGACTGCACCCACGACCTACGCCTGACCTTAGGTCACTGGCTTGCCCTCGGTCGGGCCGCTCGAGGATTGTTGCAGCGGGCATTGGAGAATAACGCGAAGCAGGAGCTTGGGTTAAGACGCTTTGCCTCGATGATTGTCACCGAGAATGTGGAGAAAGGGGCGAGCGTCATCGTTAAAGCGCGGAACCAATATAGTGGACACTCATACACCCTGTCCCAAGGGGGCTACGAAGAGGTCTCTAGCGAGCTCAAGCCCGTGATTGACAGACTCGTCGCCGCGCTATCCTATCTCTCGACCGGCATGTGGTTCTTCCTGGAATCCACGCAGCGGCAGAGGCGGGTGCTGACACACCACATTCGTCCGTTGGTCAACGACAATCCGGAGATCACGCGGACCAAAATCGAGCGGCCACGACCGCATCCCTTCGAGTCGCTCCAAGACCGAGAAGTATACTTCGAGTATGATACCGACCGGGTCATATCGCTTCACCCTTGGATTGTCTTCCACCCAGATCCCAGGACTCATCGAGAAGTTGTGTGGCTTCTCGACGGCGCTCAAATCAAGAGCGGTAGGGTGCTCTACAAATCGCCGCAGACGCCGGGGGAATCGCTGGAGCTGGCAGAGACGTTCCCGGACTTTTGGAAGTTCTTTGGCGGGTAACGGATGTTCCCACAAGAGTAGGGTCGGAAAGAAGGTCGGAAAGGGGTCAGGCTTACTTCTTCGGGTCTCTGATTTTCGCGGTCGGCTCGGCCGGTGCCGGCTGGACTCCAGCTTCAGC
>JAZDKM010000002.1:0-15762 GCA_043803085.1 Planctomycetota bacterium | reverse complement strand
TCCTGCAGAATGTGCGTCGAAAGGAAGATCGTGTTCGTCTTTCCTAACTCCCGAATCAGGCCGCGGACCTCGTGAATCTGGTTCGGATCCAACCCCTCCGTAGGTTCATCGAGAATCAGGATCTCGGGCTCGTGCAGGAGGCACTGGGCCATGCCCACCCGCTGGCGATAGCCCTTCGAGAGCTTGGAGATCGGCTTCTCCACAACGCCCGCGAGCGCGCACAGCTTGATGACCTTCTTGATGCGATCGCCCAGGCGGTCGGGGGCAAGCCCGCGGGCGCTGCCGAAGAATTTGAGCAAGGCCAACGGGGTCATGTCCGGGTAGAGCGGGCCGTTCTCCGGGAGGTAGCCGATCTTGGCCGCCGCTTCGATCCGCCGGGTGGCCACGTCGATCCCGGCGATCTCCGCCCGTCCGTGCGTAGGGGCGATGAAGCCGGTGAGAATTCGCATGGCGGTGCTCTTGCCCGCACCATTAGGACCCAAGAAGGTCACCACCTGCCCGCGGGCGATCTCGAAGGAGACGTCCTCCACCGCTGCCAGCGCGCCGAAGTACTTGGTCAGCTTCTCGGCTTTGATCATCACGTCCGCCATCGCACGCTCCGTTTTCTAACTTTCGTTTCTGACGAAGATTACAGGAGAAAACCCGCTCTTGCGCTCCGCTGACTCATCCTCAGATGCGGGGTGACGTTCCGCGCCCCAGAAACCGGTCAAGAAATATGTCATGTTTTCCTCAGCCGTCAAGGCGTCCTCTCGATCGCGCGCCAAGTACTTCCACCAGGGACTCCGCGCGCCCACCCGCAGTTTCCACAACGCGCGGTCCTGCCCGACAAGGACGCTCCGTAGACGTGGTCCCAAACACCGGAGAAACGTGATGTCCGCGCACGTAAAATTACCAAACGAACCCATTTTCTCCATGACCGCTGCACTGCTATCCTCCAGAATCTCCGCGGGCCGCGAAGAATATCAGCCGCGAAGAGGCTCAAGAAGCGCAAGAAACGCCCTTGAGTTCATCATTCCCTTTTTGCGCTTTTCGTGCTTTTTCGTGGCTATTTCGGTTGCGGCAGGAGGCCGCGCTAGGTCGCTGCGTCCCATTCCCAAACATGTAAAATTACCAAACGAACCCATTTTGTCCGGCAATAATACAACATGGTGCAAAGCGTAATATCATACGGTTACAGAAGTTATGTCTGAAATCCAGCGGAAGCCGACGTGTCGCCCCTCTACCGCGTTTCGACGTTTCGACGTTTCGACGTTTCGACGTTTCCTTGAGCGCCCCAAAACCGAACGAACCCATTTTCCGCGCTCGGCGCCTCTTCCTTCGGGTCTTGGGCTTTTGGACTCGCAACTCCACCGCACCCGGGCGGCTCGCCGGCCGCCCTCGCCGCAGATTTCTCTTTCCAAGGGCGGTCCACATCCAAGGTATATGCGTTGCCAGGACCGTGCCAGTCTGGTATGTGGGATAAGAACGTGCCTTTCCCGTGACCCTTCGTTACAGAAGTGAGGACCACCATGGTCGCAGGATCCTCCGACAATGCCCCCGACCAAAGCCCGGCCTCGCCCGATTCAACGGTGGAAACCGCCCGATCAACCTTGACCGCGGCACCCGGTCCCGGCGCACGGCAACCCAGCCAAACGCCTCTCCAGCCCGGTCCGCGTGGAGGCGAGAACGGCCTGCCGGAGCAGATCGGACGCTACCGCATCCTCCGCAAGCTGGGCGAGGGCGGCATGGGAACGGTCTACGAGGCCGAGCAGGACAGACCGCGACGGATCGTCGCGCTCAAGGTCATCAAACCCGGCTTCACCTCGCGGGACTCGCTCCGCCGCTTCGAGCACGAATCCCAGGTGCTCGGCCGCCTCCAGCACCCGGGCATCGCCCAGATTTACGAAGCCGGCACGCACACCCCCTCTCCCCCTCTGGGAGAGGGATGGGGTGAGGGCCAAGCCGAGCCCGTGCCCTACTTCGCCATGGAGTTCGTCCGCGGCCGCAGGCTCGACGAGTATGCCCGGGACCGGCATTTCGGGACGCGCGAGCGGATGGCCCTGCTCGCCCAGGTCGCCGACGCGGTCCAGCACGCCCACCAGAAAGGCGTGATTCACCGCGATCTCAAACCCGGCAACATCCTCGTCCCGGACGATGGGCAACCGAAAATTCTCGATTTCGGCGTGGCCCGCGCCACGGACAGCGACTTGCAGACCTCGACCCTACGCACGGAGATCGGCCAGCTCATCGGCACGCTGCCGTACATGTCGCCCGAGCAAGCTTCCGGCGACCCCGACCAGCTCGACACGCGCTCCGACGTGTACGCGCTGGGCGTGGTGCTCTACGAACTGCTGGTGGGGCAGTTGCCGTACGACCTGCAAAGGAAGACGGTCCTCGAAGCGTTGCGGGTCATCCGCGAGGAAGAGCCCGCCCGCCTGAGCAGCGTCAACAAGGCGCTGCGCGGGGACGTGGAGACGATCGTCGGCAAGGCCTTGGAGAAGGACAAGGACCGCCGCTACGCCTCGGCCGGGGCCCTGGCGGCCGACATTCGCCGCTACCTCCATGATGAGCCGATCGCGGCCCGGCCGCCCAGCGCGATGTACCAGCTTGGTAAGTTTGCCAAGCGGAACAAGGCGCTGGTGGGGGGCGTGGCGGCGACGTTTCTCGTGCTCGTCGCCGGACTCATAGTCAGCACGACGTTGTACCTCTCCGCGGACCGTGCCCGGCAGCGCGCCGTCGCCGCCGAGCAGCAACAGAGCCGCGAGCGCGAGCGTGCGGACGAGCAAGCCACAGAAGCCCGGCAGCAAACCCTGCTGGCCGAGGCAGCCCAAAAGGAGGCCGAACAGCGCCAGAAGGAGACGCAACAGGTGTCCGACTTCCAGGCCCGCATGCTCAGCGAGATCGACGTGGAGGCGATGGGGCGCGGGCTCATCAAACACCTGCGGGAGCAGGTGCAGGCCGGCCTGGAGCGCCGATCCGTCGGCGAGTGGCCGAACCGGCGCAAGTGCACTGAGGAGGAAGTCGAGGCGGGGCTGAAGACCTTCGATGAGGCGGCCCGCCCCGGCAATCCCACCGACGTGGCCCGCCGGGTCATGGATGAATACGTCTTGCAGCGGGCGGACGCCGCGATCGAGCGGGAATTCAAAGCGCTGCCGTTGGTCGAGGCCACGGTGCGCAACGCAATCGGAAAAACGTATTGGAGCCTCGGTCTCTACGATGCGGCGGAGCCGCACCTGCGCACGGCGCTTGAGCTTCGCGAGCGCGAACTAGGGCGCGAAGACCCGGACGTGGCGACCAGCCTGAACAACCTGGTACTATTGCTGCAAGACAAAGGCGACTACGCCGCGGCCGAACCGCTCTGCCGTGAATCGCTGGCTATGCGTCGCAAGCTGCTGGGCGATGAGCATCGGGACGTGGCGACCAGCCTGAACAACCTGGCGGCGTTACTGTACGTTAAGGGCGACTACGCCGCGGCCGAGCCGGTGTACCGCGAGGCGCTGGCCATGCGTCGCAAGCTGCTGGGCGACGAGCATCCGGACGTGGCGACCAGCCTGAACAACCTGGCGACGTTACTGTACGTTAAGGGCGACTACGCCGCGGCCGAGCCGGTGTACCGCGAGGCCCTGGCGATGCGCCGCAAGCTGCAGGACGACGAGCATCCGGACATGGCGAAGGGGCTGATCAACCTGGCGGGGTTGCTGAAAGCCAAGGGCGACTACGCCGCCGCCGAGCCGCTCTACCGTGAGGCGCTGGCGATGCTTCGCAAGCTCCTGGGCGACGAGCATCCGAACGTGGCGCAAAGCCTGGGCCACCTGGCGGGGTTGCTGCAAGCCAAGGGCGACTACGCCGCGGCCGAACCGCTGTTCCGCGAGGCGCTGGCGATGCGCCGCAAGCTGCTGGGCGACGAGCATCCGGACGTGGCAACCAGCCTGAACAGCCTGGCGGCGTTGTTGAGAGACATAGGCAACTACGCCGCGGCCGAACCGCTGTTCCGCGAGGCGCTGGCGATGCGCCGCAAGCTGCAGGGCGACGAGCATCCGGACGTGGCGAATAGCCTGATCAACCTGGCGGCGTTGTTGAGAGACATAGGCAACTACGCCGCCGCCGACCCGCTCTACCGTGAGTCGCTGGCGCTGTTCCGCAAGCTGCTGGGCGACGAGCATCCGACCGTGGCGACCACCCTGAACAACCTAGCGGCGTTACTGCAAGACAAAGGGGACTACGCCGCGGCCGAGCCGCTGCTTCGCGAGGCGCTGGAGATGCGCCGCAAGCTGCTGGGCGACGAGCATCCGAACGTGGCGATCAGCCTGCACAATCTGGGGCTTTTGCTGCGAACCAAGGGCGACTACGCCGCCGCCGAGCCGCTGCTTCGTGAGGCGCTGGAGATGAACCGTAAGCTGCTGGGCGACGAGCATCCGGACGTGGCGACCACCCTGAACAGCCTAGCGGCGTTACTGAAAGACAAAGGGGACTACGTCCCGGCCGAGCCGCTGTTGCGTGAGGCGCTCGCCATCCGCGAAACGAAACTCCTGGTTGGACACCTCGGCACAGCGGAGACGCGCGGGGCGCTCGGACGCGTGCTGGCGGAACTGGGGCGGTTCTCTGAGGCCGAACCGCTGCTATTGGCCGCTTGGAATACGGTGGATCAGGCCCCCAAGACGCCGGCCAAGCTGAAAACCAAGATCGGAGGGGATGTGGGCAGGCTCTATGAGATGTGGCACGCCGCCGAACCGGACAAGGGTTACGACGCCAAGGCCGCTGACTGGCGGGGCAAGCTCGCCGCCTGGCAAGCCTCCACCCAACCGGCGTCGCAACCCAGCGCCTCGCAGCCGGCAACCCACCCGGCCTCGACCGCCCCGAGTACCGCGGAGGGCCAATAATGAGCAGCCCGGATCGTGGGCAAGCTCTGGAAGCCATGCGTCAGGCCGTGCTGGACCAAGCCTATGTGCTCACGCTGCATGCCCTCTTGGAGATGTACAACGACGGGTGCGTGACAGCTTGGGCGGGGCGTTGGTGTCGGGTGATCATGGGAGCAACAGAGTCCAGCAAGGCGTGAGCGCCGAAGGAGGATCGCTCTTGCCAAACGCTGAAGGCGTTGCGACCTCCAGCCCAGGGTCGCCGCGCAGCGGCTACCCTGGGATCGCAAGGGTCCCCGAAAGGCCAACCCTGAAAGGGTTGCGGCCTCTTGCGCCCTCGGTCGACGCGCCGTCACCGTTCAGGCCGCAACCCCGTTGGGGTTGCCGGCGGCCGGCGTCGGACAACCCAGGGTGGCACCTTCGGCGCAACCCTGGGCTTGGGGCCGTGGCCCCGTTGGGGCCTTTAGAAAGGCCGCCGTTCCTGTCACGCACCCTACAACGACCATCTGGACGTGGTTGATGTGGAATCCGCCATCCTGACGGGTACAATAGAGCGGGTTTTCGAGAACGACCCACGCGGCTTGAGGTATGAGGTCGTGGGGCGTGCATGTGATCTGATCACCGAAGTGGGCGTCGTGGCTCGATTCGCCGGCCCTTTGCTGATTATTACGGTGTACGAGAAGAAACGATGAGCCTTTACGAGTTCGCATGCGAGTATTGTGAGGGGACGGTGCGGGAGCGAATCATTGACCGGGAACCCATCGGCCATCACCGCGGGATCGTGGTCCTGGAAAACGTGCCCATCGGGGTTTGCGACCGTTGCGGCGCCCGCTACTACGCGGCCCCGGTGCTGAAGCGCGTCGAGTCCATCCTGACCTCGACCACGCCGGCCGCTCGTACGCTCCAAGTCCCCCTCGAAACCTACTGATCGCGCTCTACGAAGCGTGGGGGAAGCCGGAGCAGGCCGCCGAGTGGCAGGGCAAGCTCGCCGCCTGGCAAGCCTCCACCCAACCGGCCTCGCAACCCGGCGCCTCACAGTAGGGTGCGCGCTCGCGCGCCCAGTGATGTAAGGTGTGCGCTCGAGCACCCAGCCGGCAAGGCAGGTCAAGCTTTGCCCGAGACAAAGAATATGGTCCGCAGGCGCAGACCCTACGAGGTCCCTCGAACCCATCGCCCGATCCGGGGCTTGTGCTTGCAAGCGCACCGGCGCGCACACTAGTACACGACCTTCACTACCCCCAAGGGGATTCGAACCCCTGTCTCCAGGATGAGAACCTGATATCCTAGGCCTCTAGACGATGGGGGCCCTATGGCCGCGTATCGTAATCCGTGGGGGGCGAAGAGGTCAAGAGCGCCGGTAAGCGCCACAGGGTCGTTCCATTCTCGGATGGTCCCCGAATGAATGTCCACCCGGTGGCAGAAGTTGTGGTACAGGCTCCTAGCAACGTGTGGTGAAGGTGGCCAAGAGCGGTGTGGCACGGGCATCTTGCCCGTGGAAACACAGGCTGGAAGCCTGTGCCACAATTTTCGCCACGGGCTGCTAGGGGACGAGATAGCCTTCCGCCACGCGGGTCATGCCTTCCAGCGGATGCTTGACCACGGCCCCGGAAGGATACCACAACTCGATCCGGCGCGAGGCCTGATCGCTGAGCAGTTCCACGTGTCCGTCGAAGAACGCGGCGTTGAGCATGCCCGGGTTGTCCCGGCAGGTGGTCTTGACCCGCGTACGCCGGGTGCAGTGCCGGTACGACAGTCCCAGGTTTTCCCCCGCGCTCGGCGAACCGCGGGTGACCGTATCGCCGTCCCAATTGAGACTTTGCGGCGCCACCCCATAGGCCGTACACCCGCTCCACCACGCCCCCGAACTGGTGAAGGAACCGAACTCATCCGGAAGCGGACTCACGTCATGGTCCAGGATCTTCGTCACGGTCAAATACCGCGTACCGTCCGCGAAGGCCATTTTCCGCGCGGGCGGCCCCACGTAGTCCATGTGCGAAACGTATTGGTCGTATTGCGTTTCCCATTCACTCGGCGTGATCGTGGGTCTGACTGGAATTGACTGCGGATAGTTCTCGAACCACGCTAGAGGGACCTTCGCGTGGTTCTTTCCCCAATACTGGAAGTGGGCGGGCATCAAATAGCTCAGCGCCGCCCAGGAGGCCTTTGCCAGGAAATCTGCGCCGTCCGGCACCTGGGAGGTGTCGAAATTGCCGGCCGAATCGTGAGGATACAGGACCGACCTGACGGCGGTTTGGGAAGGGCACTGGTATCTCTCGGTCACCAGTCTCAGCCGCTCCGCGCGATTGCGCGGCAGGGCCGTTTCCAGCCGCAAGATCGGCGTCGCCCAATCGTGAGGCTGAACGGGCATACTCGCGTCCCGAAGGGCGTCTGCGGTCAGACAAAAAGTCTTGGCCCGTAGTTTGACGCCCGAGGTGTTCATCCCGGGAATCCAGCCGTTGGACTCCGTGGTGTAGCTCGCGAGCCCGGCACTCAAACCCCGCATCTGCGACGCGCACGCCGCCGCCTGGGCCTGGGCGCGGGCGCCCGTCAGGCTGGGCATCAGAATGGAAACCAACAACGCGATGATGGCCACCACCACGAGTAGTTCCACCAACGTGAAGGCGCCGGCCCTTTTCTGGCTACGCGCCGCGGACACCCACGACAAGTGATGGATGCCTCGCGCCGACCAACGGGTTCTCGTCCCCATCGTGATTCACCTCGTGAGCTTCCTGCAAGAGGATGACCGGGGCCCTATGCCGGGAGAACAAGAGCGCTGATCCGCGCCGATCAGTCGCCCCGGCACAGCAGGCCACGCTTTTGGCAGTTTACCAACCTGTACCCCGCTGCCAAGCCCGCCCGTTGGATATAGGGCCAAAGCACTACCGGCGTGCGGCCTTGGCGGCACGCCCGGAGAGCGGGTGATGCCCATCAGAGCCAGGGGAGGCATGGGACGCGTCCGCTTGCCCATAGGGGTGGTGCGGCCGAGGGCCGAGGGCCGGCCCTCGACACTGGGTGCCGAGGGTCAGGAGGCGGCCCTGCGGAGTTGAACACGGTTCGCTCCCTCACGGTCGCGGTTCGGCTAAGATGCGATCAGCATGACCAACCACACTAGCAAGGGCAGGTTCTGGATCTGCCCCTGTGCTCACCCCACCTCATCATAATCGACGCGGGTCAGGTCGGCGAACTCCAGCACCCAGTTATGGTCCGTCCCGTTCTTGAAGGTAACGCCGACGTGGGTCCGCTTGGCCCCGCGGCGCAACCAGGTGACCCTCCCCAGCCCGTATTGGGGGTGCCGTACGAGTGTCCCGACCTCCCACAGCTCCACGTCGTCGGGCAGGCGGCTGTCGGACGACGTCCTCTGTCGCGGCGCCGCCGCCCGGTCGCAGAGGTTCACCGATTCGACCTCGTCCCGCGGAAGGGCGTACAGAAACGGGGAGCGCACCATGCGCATCTCGACGCCGCGCAGCATCCGATACCGGCAGTGCGTCAGGTTCAGCGCGCGCATGGCCCGGGTCATGCCAACGAAGCACAAGCGGCGTTCTTCCTCCTCGTCCTCGTCCAGCCGCGCGTCAAAGTCGCCGCTCCGCGAGAACGGCAGCGTCCCCTCCTCGAGGCCAATGATGAACACCACGGGGAACTCCAGGCCTTTGCACGCGTGCAGGGTCATCAGCGTGACCAGTTCCCGGCCGCTCTCCACCGCGTCCACGTCGCTCAGCAGGCTGGTATATTCGAGCCAGTCGATCAAGGAGGCCTCCGGGTGCTCCCGCTCGAAGTCGGCGGCGGCGCTGATCAGCTCATTTACGTTGTCCATCGGGCCGCTATCGACGTCGGCTTCGGTCTTCAACTCCGCCAGCAGGCCGGACCGCCTCAGCACCTGTTCGACGACCACGCGCGGCGGTTGACCCACCAGCGGGGCCAGCTCGGCCAGAATCGCGGCGAACGCCTGGACGCGGCCGAGCGCGCGGCCGACGCCCGGCGCCGAGGCCGCCTGCTTGACGGCTTCGGTGAGCGGCGTGCCCTGCGTGGCGGCGTAATGCTGGAGGCGGCGGACGGTAGTCGCTCCGATGCCGCGCGCGGGCGTGTTGATGATCCGCAGCAGAGCGACATCGTCGGCCGGGTTGAGCAGCACACGCAGGTAGGCCAGCACGTCCTTGATTTCCTTGCGGTTGTAGAATTCGGTGCCACGAGCCACCTGGTAGGCGATGCCCGCCCGCAGCAAGGCCTCCTCGACCGTGCGGCTCATCGCGTTGATACGGTAGAACACCGCAATGTCCGACAACGACGACCCTGCAGCCGCCGCTTGATGGACTTGCTCGGTGATCCAAACGGCTTCCTCGCGGGCATTCTCGCACTCCACTACGCGGACCCGGCACCCTTCGGCGTTCTGGGTCCACAAGGTCTTCGCTTTGCGCCGGACGTTGGCGGCGATGACGCGGTCGGCAGCCGCAAGAATCCGTTTGGTCGAGCGGTAATTCTGTTCCAGGCGAACCACTTTGGCCGCGGGGTAGTCCTCCTCGAAGTGCAGGATGTTGCCGATGTCGGCCCCGCGCCAGCCGTAGATGGACTGGTCGGGATCGCCGGTGGCGCAGATATTGGCGTGCTCGAGCGTCAGCAGGTGCGAGATGATATATTGGGCCTCGTTGGTGTCCTGGTATTCGTCAATGAGCAGGTACCGGTATTTGGCCTCGAGCTGCCGACGCAGTGCCGCGTCGGTCTGCAACAGGCGGGCGGTCTTGAGCAGCAGGTCGTCGAAGTCTACCGCCCCACGCTCGGCGAGCAGCTCTTCGTAGGCCCGGTAAACCCGGACCAGGGTGCGCTCGGACCAATCCACGGCCTCTTCCTCGAACCGATCGGGGGTCTTCCTGTAATTTTTGGCCCGGCTGATCCTGGCATGGGCCGCGGCCGGTGCCCACTGGGTGGTGGAGAGGCCGACCCGCTCGATGGCTTCCTTGATCAGCTTGCGCTGGTCGTCCGTATCGTAGATGGTGAAATTCGGCGGCACGCCGGCCCGCCCGTGGTAGATGCGCAACAGCCGGGCGCTCAGGGCGTGGAACGTGCAGATGGTCATCTCCCAGCCGAAGCCGAGGGCCAGGAGGCGTTCGCGCATCTCGTTGGCGGCTTTGTTGGTGAACGTGATGGCGAGGACCTCGGGGGGCGTCGCGACCGTGCTGGCGAGATAGGCCGCCCGTCGCGTGATGACGCGTGTCTTGCCGCTGCCGGCGCCGGCCAACACGAGTAGCGGCCCGTCGGTGTGGGTTACCGCCGCCCGCTGGGGGTCGTTCAAGTCTGCTAGCAAGAACTCAACATCTCGATTGGATCGGCCATGCATAACGCGGGCGTGTATATCGGGCCAACCTCCGCTCGTCCAGATCGGGGAAAGGGGACCTTCTGGTTTCCTCTCACGACTTCGCAGTGTGTCCCGCAGGCGCGCAGAGAATCAGGATTCCCCCTGGTTCTCGCCCAACATCCTGCGGTAGAGTCTCAGATGTTCCTCTACCAGCCGCGTGCTGTCGAAATGTTCCCGGACCCGTCGGTAGGCCGCCGCGCCTAGTTGGGCGCGTAACGCGGGGTCGTCGGCCAGCCTCGCCATGGCCGCGGTCAGGGCCCCCAGATCGTTCGGCTCAAACAGGAGTCCGGTCTGCCCATCTACCATTGCATCGACGCAACCGGTCACACGCGTGGCGCCTGAGGGCTTACCCAAGGCCGCCGCCTCGAGAATCGCCAAGCCGAAGCCTTCACGGCGGCTCGGCAGGATGCAGAAGTCCATCGCTGCTTAATAGGGGGCCGGTTCGGCCACCAAGCCTGCGTAGCGAATCCGCGGGTGTTGCCGGATGGCGGCATAGGTCCGCTCCGGCAGCGGGTCGCGGTCGCGGCCGTCCGCCCCGATCATCAGCAGATACAGGTTGTCCCGTCTCTCGGCGAGGGCAGTGAAGGCATCCACCAATTCGGCCACGCCTTTGTCCGCCACCAGCCAGCCCACAAACCCAATCACGATGGCCTCGCCCGGAATCCCGTGTGCGCGGCGGACCGCTCGGGCTTCTTCCTCCACTCGGGTAGTCCGCTCGAAACGGGAGAAGTCCACACCGCAGGCCTTGCCCTCGCCGAGAATGATCGCCTTGTCCGGTGGGCAGAGGCCCAGCTCCAGGGCCTTCTCGCGCAGGCTCTTGCTGACCACGCAGACCCTATGGGCCAGCAGCAGGGTCAACCGCTCAGTGGCGACCAGCACCAGACGCCGGAGACCCCGGGCCGTCTCCAGCAGCGTCCCGTGCAGCGTGTGAACCCGCGCGGGCACCCGGGCGAGCCACCCTGCGGTCATGCCTAACAGGCCGGCTTTGGGCGTGTGCGTGTGGATCAGATCAAAACGGTGCCGGCGCAAGAGCCGAAAAAGGGTTATGACGGCGGCCAAATCCCGCACCGGGGTGATGCTGCGGGTAATGGGTACGCGGTATACCCGGGCCAAGCCTAACCGCTCGAAATCGGGCAGTTCGGGTCCGTCAGAGCAGATGAGCGACACGTCGAAGCCGGAGCGGCCGAGCGCCTGGAAGAGTGGCCAATAGAACACCCGAAGCGTGCTGGCCACCGAGGAGATCAAACAGATGCTTCGACGCGGTCCGGCGGAGCCGGAACCGTGGATTTCAACCTCGGGCAATGAGCGGTCACCGGTCATCGGGCCCTTGCGCGCCGGACGCGCAAAAAGGCGCGTCGAGCGGTTTCAGCAGAAAACCCCACTGGTCCGGTGATCATAGGTTTTGCGCGCCGGTCCTGCAAATCTGCGGCCGCTTCGCTTGCGTCACCTCCGTTTTGCCCGAACGCTTGCCGGAGCGCTGGCCGTCCGATTAGGCTGTGCCTATGAACGTCATCAGTCTGGGCCTGGACCTGATCGAGTGCGCGCGGTTGGCGAAGTTGCTCGAGCGGCACGAGACGCGCTTCATGGAACGTGTCCTTACCTCGGTCGAACGCGAGCACGCCGGGCGGTTTCGCAACCCCGTCCCGCACCTTGCGGGCCGGTTCGCCGCCAAGGAAGCTGTGCTGAAGGTCTTGGGGACCGGCTGGCGCGGGCCCATCGCCTGGACCGATATCGAGATCACCAACGATGCTCTCGGCAAACCCCACGTCCGCTTGTCGGGTCCGTGCGCCGAGCGTGCGGCCGGGTTGGGCATCGAAGATGTGCTGCTCAGCATCACGCACACCGCGGCCTACGCCGCGGCAACGGCAGTGGGAATCAGCCGATCATGACACAATCCATGTCGGGGACACGAATCAGCTGTGCTTCGAGTTCCCCCACCTTTGAAGAGGTAAGGTACTCGGTCATTCGGGGCTCATCTTCCGCGGTGGCGGGCGCAGATCATGGTCCTCAAAAGCCGCGGCGCAGCTCTTGTCGTTCTCGTTCTTGGCCGGTGCTGATGCGGTCGATAGAATAGGTGGGTCCTCGGTCTCGAATGGGTCAGTCGACGTCGAGGTACGGATCCGCGCGAGTGGCGGAATTGGCAGACGCGCAGGACTTAGGATCCTGTGCCGCAAGGCGTCCCGGTTCGACTCCGGGCTCGCGCAATACCTTACAGCACAAGCACTTCCATCATGCTGCGTGTTTGCCAGTTTCGCCGCAAGGTCCGAATAACTACGGTTACGCGACGAGTTACGCAACTCCGATGCTCCCCAACGCTCGATTCCGTGAAACAAGTTCCTGCATCCGCGCCGCATCGACGGTCTGGTAGTGCTCCACGTTGACACTCAAAGTGCTGTGACCACACGCCGCCATTTGCTCGCGCGGTGAAGCGCCCGCGCGGCCGAAGTCATCGTTCCATTTCCGCCGTAGGTCATGGAGGGTGAAGCGCGGTCCGCCGTCGGCTCGCACAAGACCTGCCTTAATGGCCAAGTCGCCGAATCCCTTTGAGACTGCGCTGTCCGGGTCTGAAAAGCCCACGACCGGGAATACGTGATCGTCGATCGTCCCGGCGTGCTGCGGATAGCGTGGAGGCTTCAACGCCGTGGGATGGTCCCGCAACTCCTGGAGCGCCCGCACCGTTGCCGGATGCAGAGGCACCCGGCGGGGGCGCTTCGCCTTATGGTTCTCAGCTCGGAGGCTCGGACCGACCATTCCGAATTGAGGGGCCTGCGAGCCGTCCAGGTCCACGTCGGCCCACCGGAGGACAAGCACGTCCTGTCGCCGGAGTGCGCCGTTGTACGTGGTGAGGATCAGCGCCCGCCACCAGCATGAATCACCCGCCGCCGCCAGCACGGCCGACAAGGCGGCATCCGGCATGTACTCATGTTCGAGGCGTTCCGTCTCCTGCGCCCAGACGCCCGAATCCTTGGCGAGTACCTTGGGATTGACCCAACGGGCCTTAACCCCACGATTCAGAGCTGCGCGGAGCGTGCCCAACATTTTCTTGGTTGACCGCTTGCCCATCGGCTTTATGGTCCGGCCGTTGTTCCGGGTCCACCCGCCGGTTCGCAAGGCACGGTGAAAGTCCCGCACGCAATCCGTGGTGATCTCCGTCGAGGTCTGGATACCCGTAACAACCTGGAGGCCGTCGAGGGCGCGGCGCACGTCTCCGAGATAGACTTCGGACCGATCCTCCAGGGTCCGCATGTCCGCGATGATGCGGTCGGTGAAGTCGGCCAGGGACACGGCCTCCAGCCCCATTAGTGTCGAATCACCGCCCAACTTTTCGATCAAGGCAACCTTGCCCGCCTGCAAGTCCGACACGGCGATGTCGTGGATCAAACTCAGGACGTGCTCGGTCAACCGCTCCTGGATCGGATCGGGACTCCAGGACCGCTTCATCTTCTCGATGATGGCGTCGGCATGGGACGATGAATCCGCCGGGTGATCCGTTTGCTTCCCGGTGTTCGGGTCGAACTCGCGGACGAACCACGACCTCGTTGACCGCTTGGGGTATGTCAGCTTTGCCGGCAGGTCCGCACCGCACTTCAAGCACGTCCGCGGCCTCACGGCCCGGCCCTCCACTTTCACCACCGGGTTGTGGTGGTGCTTACACTTTGGGCAGACCTTTTGCCCACCGGCCCGCCGGGACCACTTTGACCACAACGGCCTGTCTCGCACACCTACAGCTTTCATAGGGAACACCTCCGCGCAGTTACGCGCGTAAGGCCGGGCCTGACGTTGCTAACGTCGCTGCCCCATGAAGGGAGTGAGTGTCGGTCCTCACGGAATCCGACCCGTCGGACCCGGCCAGTTTCTTGATCTTCACTTGGAACAGAGCAGCATTCGTTAGCACCCGCATTGTACCACGTGCTGCCACGCACGCAAGGAAAATCCGCGTAACTTTCGGCGTAACCACGTCGCCCCACGCACCGAACACTATCAAGATGGCCTGCGGGTCGGATTCTCACGGTACTCGGTCTCCTGTACCCAGCCCGACCGGCTCCCGAGTGGTGGATTCGATGTACTCGCGGAGCCAACTCTCCCGGATCATGATCTTCCCGGCCACCCGGCAGGAGCGGAGCCTCCGCTTTCTGGCGAGCGACCGGACAGCCTGCGAACCATGTTTGACCGCACGGGTGAGACCCAAGTAATCGGATGCCGCCCGGCAATCCAGGAGCGGATCGTTATTGCCGTTGTAGGCCGCCGTAGGCGACGGTTCCAGCGGCGCCGTGGCACGATCTCCGCCGGGTTCGTGTTCCGGGACCTCCGGCGTGGGATGCACCACGCGGAATGTCTGGAGAGCGCCCTCGACCTGCTCGGAGGTCGGATGTCGAGTTCGTGGTGATCTCATTGCAGCAGCACCTCCTCCGGGTCGTAACCCTGCGCCTCCGGGATCGTGTCATAGACTTCAAGCGGTACTTCATCGGCCGGGACCGTCTCCGTTTTTTCAGATTCTCCAGGAGCATGAACCGTCAAAACCTGCAAAACTCCGGTTTCGTTGGTTTTGACGGTGCCTTCCTCTAGGTTCGCCAGGATTTTCGGGTTAATCCAGTACCGGACCCGTGGACGCCCACCCGCTGGGTTTTGTTCCCGATCCTCTTTAAGCCAGTCCAGGTCCATCAGCACCGCAACCGCCGCGCCCACCTCCTCGGTGGTGCCCAACCCGGACCAGCCCTTCTGGTAGACCTCGCGCACGGTGAAGCCGCTGGTCAGGTCGCTAGACGTGATTTTCCGCGCCAGGGAGTGGGCCGCCGACGTGCCACTATCCACGGCGGTGCCATAGATTCTCCGCGCGTGGGATTCCAGGTAGACGCCCCAGCGGACGGCCTTCTCCAGTGGGCCTACGCCGACGGGTCCAGCGTGGCCGTCGGCCAGGTGGATCAGCAGGGCCAGGGACGGAATCAGAGATCGGTACTTCGCCAAGTGTGCCACTATTACGTCGTGTTCATTTTCACTCCGTAGACGCCGCTCCAGGTCTGCCCGCCAGGCATCGAAGATCCGCTGCGCCTCGGCATCGAACCGTAGGAACGGTATTCCGTTGGGATCGTGGTCATCGACCACCGCCGCCACTTCGTGGGCCGTGATCCGGTCCAGGCGGGCGAAGACCTCATAAGCTCGATTCTTCGCCTCGGTGTTCGGCCACCTGTCCACGTTGTGCCACTCCCTTGACACGTCCGGGTATACCGCAAGCTGAAAGCGCTGGATCAAGCCATCGGCACCACCGGACCCGGCCAGGGCCTCGGCGAGATAGGCGCGGAGCGGTCCCGGTTGAATGCTCCCGATGATGGAGAGGGTCACGTGTTCGATGTCGATAGTCCCGCGCCCGATCCGGTCGTAGGTGTACCGGCCTCTGCCGTCCCATGCTTCAAGGTAAAAGGCGCGGTCGCATTCGTGGCCCTCTTTCTCCAGCGACTTCAGCAGTCCGATCAGTTCATCCCGGTAGACGGTCAGCCCGTTCGGGTTCTGATTCAAGAGAACGCCCATCTTTTCGACAGTGGAATCGTTGACCAGATACCGCCGACGCACCGGAGCAGCTTC
>JAZDKM010000001.1:0-69300 GCA_043803085.1 Planctomycetota bacterium | reverse complement strand
ATCAAACTGCACACAAAGTGCTTGTTTTCGCCTGTCACCCATGGGGTGCTCCTGTCAAAATGGCCGAAAACCCTTCGGATTACAGGGAAAACATGCACGTATCGTGCCATCAGGAACAACGGCATCTGGGAAATGCGGGTTGGGTTGTCAGATATCGCCAGCGAGTGGACGGTAGACGCCGGCATCGTTGCATCTATGTCGGCGAGGAGATTCTCGGCGAGGCCGCCCGTAGTTTGATTGGGCAGTGGCGGGCCGAGGCAGAGAACCCGCGGGAGCGGCAGGTGCGTGAGTGGCTCCGCCTCACGGATTCGGCGGCGTCTTGCTTGGGTTATTCCAAGCGTGCCCGCCAACGTTTGAAAGTCGCCGGGGAGATAGCCCTCAAGGATCCTCACCAGGCGTTACGCTTCGTCTGCGGCGGGTATCTGGATCGCCGCATCCGCGATGGCCGGCCGCGCGGAAGGCCGGCAAAATCGGCCCTGTGGTAACCCCGTTGGCCGATCGACTGCCGTGGCAAACATAGTTGGTGGCACGGCCACAAGGAACACGCGGCAGGTCTTCCACAAAACGTGCCGCACGCAACAGCCCCTCCCCAAGGAACGCCGGCTGCAGGATTCCTGAAGGAAAACACGGCGCCGGGCGAGGCAATCGGCCCTGCTCAGGGATAAACGGAGCCGCCGGGTTGAATGTAGCGCGCTACATGACTTGGCGGCGTGCACCCGGCGGCTACCTGCCGCGTGGTCCTGACGCCCGGATCTGCTTCGCTTCCCGGCTCCGGCGGAGAGCGCGACCACCCCATCCTGCGGCCCCCTGGAGCGGAGCCCTCCCGGCCGGCGGCTTGGGTGTGAAGTCTCCCTGGGCGAAGCGTCACCTTCACCTCAGGCCAGTGGTGTAGCGTGCCCGGCAGCGGTAAAAAACAGACCATGGCCAAATGGAGACTCCAACGACGCGCACCACCCAAGCCGAGGCTGCGGGTCTCGATGATCCTGCAGTGGGCCGACGCCTACCACCGGCGAACCGGCAAGTGGCCCGTCGTGCTCTCCGGGGAGGTCCAGGAAGGGTGGGGTGAGACCTGGAGCGGCGTGTCCCAGGCCCTTCTCAATGGTGCCCGAGGACTGCCCGGAGGATCGTCGCTGGCCAGACTGCTCGCCGAGCGTCGTGGAGTCCGGAACAAGGGGGCGCTCCCCCGCCTCACCGAGCGACAGATCCTCCGCTGGGCGGATGCCCAGCACGCACGCACCGGCACGTGGCCCGTTGCCGGGTGCGGCCGGGTCATGGATGACCCGGCGGAAAAGTGGGCCAACATCGACGCCGCGTTGATCGCCGGCAGCCGCGGACTGCCCGGCGGCGACTCATTAGCTCGGCTCCTCGAACGCCACCGCGGCGTCCGAAACCGTCTCCATCTCCCGCGGCTCAGCAAACGACAAATCCTGGCCTGGGCCGACACGCACCACGCCCGTACCGGGACGTGGCCCACGCCCAAGTCCGGCCCAATTATCGACGTCCCGGGAGAGACGTGGTCTGGTGTGCACACTGCCCTGCGAACCGGGTATCGCGGCCTCCCGGGCGGCGATACGCTGCCCCGATTCCTGGCCCGGCACCGACGCGGCCGCCGGCTAGGTTCCAAGGCCGCGTCGTCAAGGCCGGGCACAACGCGGCTCCAGCAACGGCACGTCCGTCGTCCAAGGTCCGTGTCCCGGCTGACCGAGGACCAAATCCTGGCGTGGGCCGATGCCTACCATGCCCGGTTTGGCCGCTGGCCGACGCGAACTTCGGGCAAGATTCTCGGGACCCGCGGTGAGACCTGGCGACGCGTCTCGGCCGCACTTCAAGATGGGCGTCAAGGGCTGGAGGGGGGCTCCTCGCTCGCCCGCTTGCTGGAGCGGTGTCGCGATTACGTTTCTCCTGCCCGCCGACCCCGGCTCACGGTGAAGAAGATCCTCGCGTGGGCCGACGTGTACCGGCGCCGATTCAGGAGGTGGCCCACGCACACGTCCGGCCCTGTCGACGCTACGTCCGGCGAAACCTGGGGCGGCATCGAATCGGCGTTAGTGCTGGGTCTCCGCGGCCTGAGGGGCGGCTCGTCGCTCGCCAGGTTGTTGGAGCGCTCCCGGGGATACCGCAACCCGGCCCATCTTCCTCGCCTGACGGCCGAGCAGATCCTTGCCTGGGCGGATGCGTATCATGGTCGGACCGGCGAATGGCCCACTCAGAACGCGGGTGGGATCAAGGAAGCCCGCGAGGAAACGTGGCTGGGTGTGACCGACGCTCTGGCACGGGGCCGTCGCGGACTCCCGGGCGGTTCGTCTCTGGCCCGGCTCCTGGCGGAGCACCGCGGTCATCGTAACGCCAAAGGCCTGCCGAAACTGACGCTTCCACAGATCCTGACGTGGGCGGACGCACACCACCGGCGAACCGGCAAGTGGCCGGGCCAG
This sequence comes from Planctomycetota bacterium, assembly GCA_043803085.1. Taxonomy (GTDB): domain Bacteria; phylum Planctomycetota; class Phycisphaerae; order UBA1845; family UBA1845; genus JAAEQG01. The sequence goes on along the minus strand of JAZDKM010000001.1, from coordinate 66,868 downwards.
AAGTCCGGGCCCGTCGACGGAGCTCCGGGCGAGAAGTGGAGGAACATCGAGAACTCGTTGCATCGGGGCCAGCGCGAACTACCGGCGGGATTGTCCATCACCCAACTGCTGATGCGGTACCGGCGCACGGTTCGCGGGCTGGCCGGTTCATAGTCGGCGGTCACGGCGTGCTAGGTCCCATTTGGCGGGTTCCGCGGCACTTGGGGAAACCTGAGCAACCCCAGAACTCCAATCCGGCGTTAGGACCCTTCCCGGCGGTCCGTCTGACCATCGGCGACTGGCACTTCGGGCATGCGGGTACAGAGGTCGGCTGTGCACGACCGGGCGTCGGCGGTGGCCTCGGTGCACCCCCATTGACAGCCGGGTTGGAACAGCCGAGTTCGGTTCGTTTGCAAGTCTGAACGTCCCTGACCAACTCCCACAGAGCGGGGCCGTCCACCAATTCCAGTGCCTTGCCTGCTGCGAACGCCCGAGCCTCCTCGGTGAAATAGCCACACGTGACCACGACACCCCGGGCCGCCTTCTCCGCCGCCATGACGCCATAGAGCTCGCGCACCGTCTTAACGCCCACCTTCCAGGCCTTCCAATGTTTGCACTGGACCAGCGTCGTCTCTCCCGCCTTGCGCAAGACCAGATCGACACCGCCGTCGGCTGCGTCTCTTGATTTCGGCGTACACCCAGATGCCGAGCACGACGAGGCCCACCAGCGGGGACACTGTCCGGGACACGCGGGCCAGTTCGGGTCCGAACGGTTTACCCATCAAGCCGACGAGCGGCGGGAGGACGAATCGAAACGCCAGGTACCCGCCGGCGGCAACCGCCGGACCCGCCCATACGGGGATTCGTATCAGCCACTCAGCCACGGCGTCTGCGACCCAATCCGCTTCGCTTCGTGATTGTGCCATGTATGAACCCACCCTCTCGTGACAGCTACGCCGGTCCGATCTCCGCTTCAACGGCGGACCAATCGAGGTACCGGGCGTGGAATCCGTCCAGCCACGCTCCATCCGCACTGCTGAGCACCGGCCGGGCCTTGGCCACGAAATCCTCCAGCGTCATCTGGAGAAGGCGTCCTTCGGCCACCGCCTGCGGCGTCAACGCGGCTTCGTACTCGGGCAGTACGCCGGTGCATTCCACATCGCCCGCTGCGTGCAGGACCGTGTACGTCACATGCCGATGCTGGTCGTCCCGCATGGTTTCGGCGAGCAAGTGCGTCCGCCAAAGCTGCTGCGTCGGCATCTTCTGCAGCCGCCGCCAACCGTCGGGCATGTAAAGTCCGGTGGAAGCGGCCAACTCCTTCTGCCGCGGCTTCGGGTCGCCACCCGGTGGGCTGAACGTGTCCGTGTACTTCGTCTCGATTCCGATGATGCCGCGATAGCCGTCAACATGGACGTACTCGATGAACGCGTCGAACGCCGACCGGTCGCCGGTGTGACGGACTTCGTCACCCCGACCGGGCGAGTGTTCGAGTTTTACGTCGATCACCTCCGCGACGCAGTGGGGCAGCGGCGTTCTCCAGATCAACGTCGCCAATCGGAGGTCAAGCATCTGCGGAATGAACAGGTTGAAACACAGCGTCTGGCTGGTGAGCAGATTCCGCAGCAGGCGGTCGCTATCAATGCTGTCGCCCAGTTCCCGGTTCGCCAGGCGTTCCCGGGCGGCGGCGAAGATCTCCGGCGTGAGGAAGTTCCGCCCGGCGTCCGCGTCGGGCGCGGTGAGGTAGTTCCCGATGTCTCGTCCGTCGCCACCGCCCTTGCCGCATTTCCAGCCCATCCGCTGGCGGTAGAGGGACTGCTGGAGCCTGCACCAACTCCGAAACGGAAATGAACCGTCGCCGGGCACGTCAACCAGGTGCCGCCGCCGGAAGGCTGAGCCGGGGCGGCATAAGAAATCGATGGGCATGTCGTTTCCCTGGGCGGCTTGTCCCACTACACCGTACGTGCACTACCGGCACGACAAACTGGGTCGGACCCCTCGAAAAAGTTGCCCAATCAGCTATCATCGACACCTGCACGGGTTTTTCAACTCGGCCGGACGGCCGTTTATGACCACACTGCCAACCGCTACCGGCAATCCCGAACATACCGTCGTCATCGTCGAAGGTGACGCCGCCGAACGCGAATCAATCGTCGCGTTGGTGACGAAGGCTGGCCTGAACGCGATCCCGTTCGGCACGGGCGAGGAGTTCCTGGCGGCGTACGCGAACTTGGCACCGGACTGCCTCGTGTTGGCCGATCAACTGCCGGACATGAACGGTCTGGAGGTGCTGGGCCGACTCGTTGAGATCGGCCATCCCCCGTCCACCATCATGATCTTCAACGGCCTCGATGTTTCCTTCGCACTCCGGGCGATGAAACTCGGGGCGTTCGACGTTGTCGAGCGACCCTTTCAAGGGCCGGACCTGCTGGATCGAATCCGGTACGCACTCGAACACGATGCGGGTGGGGATGATGCGGATACGGCCGGGCCGGACTCCGGCCCGCCTCGTCCGCCGGATTCTCTGACGCCCCGCGAGCGGCAACCACGCAAGGGCCGCCACATCGTCGGCCAATACGACGATGACGCGATCGTAGCGGTCCAGGCCTGCCGCCCGGCGATCGGGCAGTTTGCGGAGATACACGGCTACTTCGGCGGTGAGTTCAGCCTCGACCGCAGAAGCTGGATCAAGGCCGGCTTCTTGTAGATGATGCACCGTCTGGGGTGCGAAACCCGGGCAAGAGGTCGTCTTCGCCGTCTGGCTGAGGAGGGCTGCATTTGGTCAGATTCAGAGCCGCACGGTGCTTTCGACGCGGACATGCTCCGGCTTAACTGAGGCGCCGTGCTCGATGAGTCGCTTGGTGCACGAACATGAAGATGTACATCTTAATCAAGGAATCGGTGCCCGTGGGCTTCGCGATTCTGGCGGGTGCCCACGCATCTCTAGCCGCGTATCTGAAGTTCCGCGAAGCGGACGAGGTTCGCGAGTGGCTGTCCGGTCCGTTCAACAAGGTGATCTGCAAGGTGAGCGACGCCGAGTTTGAGAAGGCGAAGGAGGTGCCCGATCATGTCGTCCTGACCGAATCGGCACTCGCCGGCCAGGAGGTCGCCGTCGCCTTCAAGCCCCGCGCGGACTGGCCCAGACCATTCAAGTACCTGCGGTTGTACAGGTAACGAGGGGTAGTGTGATCGTGGTGGAAAGGAGCAGCGACACACGACCGCTCACCTGTTGTACGCGATCCGACGTGGAAAGCTGGACGTGCAGGGAATCTATCGCTTGGCCAGAACCCCTAGGGAGCTCAATCGGCCGGCCGAACAGCTTGGTCATGGCGAGGCTGCGGGGTCAAGGTAGTATATCGACCATGCGGGCTCGCCAGGAATAAGAACGAACCGGCGGATTCCGTGTCAAGCCGCGACATGGCAGAAGACTCGACAGAGAGTTGTGATGGAATCGCTGCCCGAGGACAACGAACTACGCAAGCCGTTGGATTCTGAGGAAACCGGGCACGCCGGCGAGTGCTCCGCTCTGGAGTCTGGTGGCGGGGCGTTGGCGGAGGTTCCCTCCAACCTGCCGGTGCGGGTGCTCGCGGGAGATGCGTTAGCGCGGCAGGGCTTGTCCGAGCTGGCCAAGCAGCCGGCGCGCGTAGAGTCCCTCGAGCCGGGTCCATGGCCGCTTCATGGACACTGCGTCGTGTCCGACGAAGCCCATGAACGGGTCCTCCTGCTTGGGGGCTGGTCCAACGACCGGATCTGGAGCTTCGAATTCACCTGGACGATCGGCCCCTTGCGGCGCTGGCATAATAAGCTCGCTCCGAGACGGTTCCGACGACGGTTCCGACCCGATTCCATCGGCCATCCGGCGGTGGTGCTGGACGCCCAGCGCCACCGGCTCATCTGGTTCGGGGGGTGGCCGCCGGGGGACGATCGGCCGGTCGATGAGCTCTACGTCCTGGACCTGACCCGACCTGAGCACTTGCAGTGGGACTTCGTCGAGCACCAGCATCCGTGGCCGCTCCCCCGGTACGGGGCGAGTCTGGTCCTCGACTCAAAGCGCGATCGCTGTCTTTTGTTCGGCGGCAACGCCGGCCCGGGCAAGTCGTTCCGCCCGCTGTGCGACCTCTGGACGCGGGACCTGGGGACGCTCACCTGGACCCGAGTCAAGGATCGGTTCTGGAAACCACGCCCGGCAGCCCGCTGGTTACACGCGGCCGCCGTGGACATGGCCGGCGACCGCATGGTTCTCTTCGGCGGGTCCAAACGCTCCTTATCGCAGGATCCGGCGTTTCATCTCCTGGACCTGGCCTCGCTCCGCTGGAAGGAGGTTCGGGTTTCCGGGGATGGTCCGCCCCCGGTCGAAGGCCACGCGATGGTCTACGTGCCGGAGCTAAACGCGGTCTTCGTGTACGGCGGGCTTTTGCTTGAAGGCCGCGGCCCCAGTTCGTTGCCATACTTGTGGCGCTGTGACTTGTCCACGTGGCAGGGTTCGCGTGTCGAACTGCCGGCAGCCGGTCAGCCGCGCGGGCGGTTCTGCCATGCGGCTTGCTACTGCCGGCATCGCCGGGCGTTGTTCTGCGTGGGGGGTAAGTGGAATCGCACCGTGGGCAACTACTACGAAACGCTCGGAGAGTTGTCCGACACCTTTATGATTCACCTGGCATGAAAACCGGAGGAGGTGTGCCCATGAACGAGTTGTACGATGACCGTGATGACCTGGATCCCGAGGAGCTTTCCGGGCATTGGCCGGTGGAGAGTTCGGCCGAGGCGGTCGAAGGCGAACTCCAGCACCGCTTGGAAATCCTCCGCGACCGCTGTGCATGCCTCTCGCGCGACTACGAGGACCTGACCGCCGAACTGACCCAGTTTCGGGTCGCCTACCATCAGGCCCTGGGTACGCTCTATGTGGAACTGGAGCGCGCCCGGCTGCGGGTGGAGCGCTTGCGCACCGCGCTGGACATCGTGGCCCAAGTCCCGGAGTTGCCGCCGGAGGAACTGCTCGAGTGGGTGGCGACCCGGACCCGGTCGCTGGCGGACAACGTGAGCCGCCTTGAAGAAGAGGTCCAGACCGACGCAAAGCTGGTCGCGGAGGCTGAGCGAGCCCGTGAGGTCTCCCCGGACGATCAGCGGCTACTCCGTCGCCTGTACCGCAAACTGGCGATTCGGTTCCATCCCGACCTCCAGCGGGAGCCCCGTGCCAAGCAGGAGTGTGAGCGCCTGATGGCCCGGATCGGGGACCTCTACCGCGCCCGCGACCTGGAAGGGCTGGAACTGGTCGCCGAGCAAGCCAGCGACGTCATCAAGACGGTCTTCGTGGAGCCGGACGAGTATCGCAACTGGCTGCACTCACGGGTCGAGCGCTTGGAGAAGCGCGTTATTGAACTGGAGCAGCAGATCGACGCTTTGTGGAACAGCGATCTGGCGGTGCTCAAGCGCCGCCGGCGGGATGCCGAGCAGCAGGGCCGGGATCTGTTCGCCGAGATGGCCGCGGCGGCGAGGTCGGATATCCAAGAGCAGGAGACGGAACTGGGTGGTCTGCGAGCGCAGGTGGCCGCCCTGTCTCCCGAATCGCAGGCGCGCATCGCCTTGCTAATGAAGGATCGACCGTGAGCTTCTGGGATCGATGGCGCAGGCGGGCCCGGCTCCAGCAGTGCCCCTCGATGACGGGTCGGTCCGCTTGTCGATCGACGACTCGAAGGCGCCGAGTGGTCTGGGCCCTGCAGTCGCCCCCCGGTCTGCTGGGTGCGCTCAACGATCCGATCTCCGCAGAGGAGGATTGGCTCCTGTTGTGCGCGGCGCGATACGGCATAAACTCCGCCGGGTGGCGCTGGTGCGACGGGCGCGGCGTGAAGCCCGCTGCGGGTGAGTTACCCGTGTGGTGGCGGTCGGGCCCCAAGTGCAGGGTCGGCCCCGACGGCGTGCCATGGGACTTGCTCACCGGGCTGCCAGTCCATGTCGTTCGCATCTGCGATGGCGCCCCGATGGTGCTGATTCCCGGGGGAAGCTTCTTGATGGGCTGTTCGCCAGAGGATTATCAGTGGGTCCGGTGCAACGCGGCTCGCTTCAACGTCGGCATGGAGGATGCCGGGGCCGGACAGCAGCATCGGGTCATCCTGCACCCGTACTACGTAGATGTCTGCCTCGTTACCCAGCCGCGCTATGACACCGTGGATGTGGCGAATGGGCACGGAGTGCCGTGGGCGTTCAGCCCGGGGCACCCAGTAACCAATGTGAATTGGTACGACGCCTGGGCTTATGCCAAATGCGTGGGAGCCACCTTGCCCACAGAAGCGCAGTGGGAGCGGGCGGCCCGTGGCGGCCGGAATTGCAGATTCCCTTGGGGAGACGAACTCCCGGACGCCAACCGTGCCAATTTTCACGGGCACATCGGAGCGACGACGCAGGTGGGCGCCTTCGCGCCGAATCCGTTTGGGCTCTATGACATGGCCGGCAACGTGTACGAGTGGTGTCTGGATTGGTATTCGCCGACCTACTACGCTGAATCTCTAATGCGGGAGCCGCCGGGCCCCAAGGCAGGCGATGAGAAGGTCCTACGCGGAGGGTCCTGGGGACGGTGGGCGGAGGACGACGCCGGGCTGCTTCACGTGGCATTTCGTTTCGCGGGCAGACCGGACGATTCGAGCCCTTGCTGGGGGTTCCGTTGTGTCATCCCCCTGTACCAGGCAACGACCGTCGACGCCGCCCCAGAAGCAGGCGTGAACGACGAAACAGCCCCCTGAATCACCTTTCCAGCGTTGGAGTGCAGCACGACATCCCCTCGCCACGTGGCCCCGGCAGCGGAACGGCATGCTGAGCCGCCGAATTCCGCACCGCGGCCAACACCAGCCAGCACCATGCCTGCAAGTCAATTGGTGGCAATACTCCGAGCACCGCCTTTTTTCAAGCGGTGCTCGGAGGTGCCGAACATGAATCTACAGAAAAAGGAAGAGTTGGCGAAGGCGCTGGCGGAGCTGATTCGCGAGAGTCCGACAGTCCGGCAAGCAGTCTGGGATTGCGCGTGCTGCTGCCCGAATCTCATCGTGGAGTGGTGAGCCGATGAACCAGGAGCGACCGCGCGAGATCGCCATCCGCATCGTCGATGAGTTCGAGGAGTTGCTCGCTGAGAAGGGGATTATGATCCCGTCGGCTGACCGCGAAGGCGGGGAGGAGGAGGCGTGCCTGTACGGCACGGAGTACTACCTGCTCGAAGACGCGGTGGTGGGGATTCTGATGAAGGAGTTCGGGGAGGGACGGCCGGACGACGGCGCGGGCTGGCGGAAACCGACGGAGGGGATCGCGGGCAAGGCGTCGTTCCCGCCGGCGCGGCGGGGGTGGAGGTGAGGATGGCTGGCCGGAACTGGGTCAGTACACTCGTGCTGGGTGGAAGTGCGTGGCCGAGCGCGTGCACGAACTGATCCCGCGCGAGTGGAAGAAATGCTTCGGTCCCGCCTCGGCGGCGGAGACGCCAGCCGCAGCCTGATGCGCGCCTCCCATGTCTACCCCCCAGACCTGTCACCCGGCCTGCCGCCTATTCAGGACTGACATGCGGTTGCTCTGGCGCTTACCCCGTATCCCAACGATCGCTTCGACGCCAAACACCCAAGGTAGGGGCCGTATGCGGGAAAGCTGCACGTACGGATCTGTGCGGGGGGCCGCCCGAAAGAGCGGTCCCTACCGCGACCCAAAGATCGCGCGGAGTGAGCCGATGCCGGCCCAGCTGACCCCGCTCCAACAGCGTGCCTTTGACCTGCTCCGGGTTCCCCTAACTAGGTAGGCGGCTCCACCCTGCCCTTTCCATGCCGATCTTCATTCAAGAACGGCACTTATACCGTTGCGTGCAGAGGAGCTGTGGGCTAAGGTCCGCCGGCGGCAAAGGCTTGCTGGAAGAGGGCGAAATCCGCCAAGTCCACTCGCATGTCACTGTTAGCGTCGTGGACCAGACATGCGTGCCCGGGGGTATAGGGGCTGGTCGGACCTTTCAGGCAGAACGCGAACGACGCATAGTCGGGACTAAGCTCGAGGACACAGTCTTCGTCCCAGTCGAAGGGTATGGGGCCGCTCGTCGCCTCCAGATAACCGATCACCCGTTCCATGATGGCAGCCCGCTGGCTGGCCGAGGTGATGGTCTCGAAGGGGAAGGCGAAGGTGACCGTCCGGTAGACACAGGTGTCGTACTGCACGCCGGCCGCTCCCCCGCTGCCGCCCACATACGTCAGGCAGGCTGCGGCACCCGTCTGCGGGCTGATTTGATCGGGGGTCTCCACATCATAGGGCGCGCCGCCGGCCGGATTGAAATCAAACGGGCCGATATCGCTGAAGATTCCGCCGGCGGTCCCGCTGGCGCTGTAGGTGCCGGCGTCGTGGCTCACGAAATTGGCTTTGAGGGTACCTTCATAGAATGTCCGACCGTGGTTCTGGTCGTCCAGGTCGTAGGCGATTTCGGCCCCGGAGACGAACAAGGCTCCGCCGTTGTTCAGGAACGTGGTCACCAGCGTTTGCTCGGTGCTGGTGAACGTGGCGTCCTCGGTGCTCTCCTCGCCGCAGATCCACACCACGATGGCGTAGTCGTCCAGGACCACCTGACCGTCGATCACCGCCTCGTTGGCGCAGGAGGCGAAGCCCACCCCGGCGGAAGCCAGGGCCTCGGCGTGCTGATCGACATAGTCGTAGGAGTTGCTCCGCCGCCAGATTTGCCGCTCGATGGTGCTGCCGACCCAGGCGGTGGGATTCTGCTGACGCCGGAGCCGATCGAACCCATTGACCAGCAGGACGGTGGCCGTGCCCTGATCCGGTCGGCGCACGGTGAGGACCTCGGAGGGCATCGATTCTCCGCCGGCATTGGTCGCGGCGATGCGGAAATACCGTGTAGTGCCTACCGGTACGCCGGAGATCGTCGCGGTCAGCACGCCGCCCAGCGTGATCGGGTCGCCGAACCCGTAGCCGTCCCCGGATTGGTAAATCACGTACCCCGTGGCGGGGTCGCCGCGGGCCCCGTCGCTGAGCGGGGCGGCCCATGACAGAACCACGTCCCCGTTGCCCGCGTCTTCCACGCGGACGTTCCGCGGGGTGTCCGGGGCGAAAGCGAGCGGAACCTGGTTGCCCGACAGACTATTCAGGAACCGGACGATACCCTGCACCGAACTGCGGGCCAGCGCCGCCCGCACCCGGTCGTCGCGCAGCAGTTCGGCGTCCAACTGGTTGTCGTGGAAAGCCAGCTCGATGATGGTGGCGTCGAACTCGTTGCCGTTGGCCGTCGTGCTGATCGCCCCATAGGACCCGCTTAAGGTCGGGCTGGCCCGGTCATACCAGTCATGCTCGAACTCGCTGTCCAGAAGGAGCATGTCCGCGTCGATCTCGTTGGCCATGAAGGTCGCGTACTGGGTCTGGTAGGTGGTGGGCGAGGAGCTGTGGACCAGGGCGACGCAACCGCGGGCGGAGCCGTCGAAGGCGTTGGTGTGGAACTCCAGGTGCACCCGCCGCCAGCGCTCGTTGTTGTAGTCGGTCTGGTTCATCTCCCGGGCCCAGCGGGCCCCGGTGGAGATATTATCGTCCTGGTCGGAGCCGGCGGAGTCCCAGATTTCCGTGGCGGTGAAACCGACGGCGTTATTGCCCAGTTCGCTGTGGGCCCAGTAGCGCTGGCACTCCTCCTCGCGGGGGTATCCGCTGACGGTTCCGGGCCCGGGCCGAACGATGTCGCCCATCCCATTACCCCACCGGATCGCATCGGCAATGATTGCTCCGGCCTGTGGGGAGGCATTGGTGATCTCCACGTAGTTGTCGCCGCCGGCCTGAAGGTAATACTCGCCCAGGAAAATCCAACCGTTGCCGACCAGGCGGTGGTCGGCGCTCACTTCGCTGATCCCGCCGCCATGCCCGATGCGGTAGGTCTGAAGGGTGCGGTTGGCGGCGGCGATGGTAAAGGCGTAGACCGGATAAAAGTCGGGCACGGTGATCTCGGGGGTATAGCGGGCGGTGGCCGTCTCCGTCGTATTGGACGAGGTCCATTTGTAGACGATTCCCGAGGGTGTCACCGCGTTCTCATAATACTTGCTGCTGCTCCCGTCGTTCCACGTGCCGGTAAAGGTCACCCCGGGATCATCGTTGTCCAAGACGATCTCGAGTTCTTGCCATCCGACCGGTCGGAAGGGGACCACGGTGGCCCCGGCGTTGAAGGCGTAGTGCACGAAGTAATTGAGCTGGTCGAGGTTGGCGTAGTCCTCATTCATGACCCACACCACCGGGCGCTGGAGGAGCCACGTGCTGGTTCCCGCGGTCCAGCCGTGACCGCAGGAGGCAAACACGGTCACGCCCGAGAGAGCACCGGTCGGTTGGCGGAGGGCCTGGGTGACGGGTCCGCGCAGCGCTGTGTCGGGCGGCGTCGGGTCGGCTGGTGTGGTGGGGCGGGGTGTCGGGATTTCTGCGGGTTCCGCCTCAATCCGCGGCGAGGGCCAGGAGGGCACCACGAAATCCTCCAAGGCGCCATAGCGTTGGTCTGGTCCCACCCGAACGCGCACTACCGTTCCGCCGAACGCGGGGTCGCCCATAAAGGGATAACCGAGGGCTTGGGCAAGGGCCTCCATTTCTCCCAGGGAAAGCCGCCACCCTGCCCAACCGTCGGGTAAGGTGAGGTCGATAAGGACCACATGGGCGTCCCACTCGACACGGTCGACCGTGGTTCCGGCAGGGATCAGGGGTTGCCCGTCTTCCGTGGCGACCCAGGCCGCCTGGGCGAGCACGTGCTGGATGGCTTCGGCGGCATCAGGGTCGCCAACGGCCATTGCCCTACCATGGTAGACCGGGGCCTGATGTTCGCTGTCGGCCTGGTCTGCGCCTTCCTGCCCGCCGCCGGGATTGGCCAACCCCACTGTGCCGAGAACAAAAGCTGCTACATGGATAATGTTGCGCGATGCCATCCTTCACCCCCTCGCGGAGTCCGGACTGCTAACCGATTTCCGCCACGTGCATCCTACACCGCGGTCTCAAAAGGTCTCCTTTCCGCCGAGGGTAACCCTTTGCTCCCGAGGCAGGGCCGCTTCCAGTGTACCCGTACAGGGGGCGTGATACAAGGCTCTGCGCTGGGTATGCCGGTTCCGGCGGTGGACTTGCGCGTCGCCCCGATGGGCCCGACCGGCGGGAGCACGCTCACTTGGCCACCCGCAGGGCCGGTCCGGCACCACCAAGGGACCGAATAAAGGGGATCAACTCCCTCCGCCGCAACTCGCGTACGTGGTGTTGGGCCTCGTCTTCAACCTTCCCGCGCTCACCGGGCGAATCGAACAGCGACGAATAGGCGAAGACGCAGAAGCTGCCGGTTTTTTCGTGGGCGATTTCGATTTGCCTTCGGACCGCCGGGAGGCCTTCCGCCGCGGAACGATTATCGGTGGAGCCAAACCAGAGCCCGGGCACCACCCCTACTCCGTGGGGGTCCTCCAGCCAGGGTTCCAGCCTCTGTTCGAAGAGCTCGGGGTTGTCCGTGTAGTTCATCAGGTAAACCACATCGATAATGCCGTTGGCCGTCCAGCGCTGGGCGTCCTGGAAATGGGTCAAGGCATTCGCCCGCACTGCCCCGACCGCGGCCGAGAGGACCGCAGCGGGTTTAGTGCGGCGGATCATGTCATGGATGTCGGCCACCAGCCGGGTGACTTGCTCCGTGCGCCAACGGTCCCAGGCCGGCGGGTCCTCGTCGGGCTTCAAGCCAGTCTCCTTGGCGAACAACTCCAGCGTCCGCGGATCGCGGGGATAGTCCAGGCCGGAGCCTGGGGGCGTAGCCGGAGGCTCGTTCGGAAAACGGATGTAATCCATGTGCAGACCGTCCACGTCATAGCGGGATACCAGGTCACGGAATACTTCCACCAGATATGCACGGACCTCGGGAAGACAAGGATTAAGGCTTACATAAAAGCTCGTCAAAGGCTGCCGCTGACCGTGCTGGTCGTACCAGAACCACTCGGGATGCTGGTGATAGAGCTGCTCGGGATGTTCCGGCGGCTGCTTCCCCCTCCAGGCGGGCAAGACGTTCACCCAGGCATGCAGCCGCACGTGGCGTTGGTGCGCCCGCCGACAGGCCAGAGCGAGCGGATCAAAACCGGGGTACGCGCCGCCCAATTCTTCGGCCCAGGGTTCATGGGGCGAGGCGTAGAGGGCGGTGGCGTTGCCGCGCACCTGGAATAAAACGCTATTGAATCCGGCGTCGGCACATTGGTCGATGATGCGGACCACGTCGTCGGCCGTCTTGTAGTCGAAGCGGGTCACCCAGATGGCGTGCACCGGGCCGAGGCGCTTGGCACACGGATGGCACCCAGATAGGAGCAGCATGACCGCGGCGCAAGTCGCGACCAGCCTACCTTGTCCGTTGCCTGTTATGCTAAGTCCGTTGCAGGTCATGGAAGCTCTCCTATCTAATAGCGGACATGGTTCTCCCCTGGAAGCTATGCCGCCCGACGGGTTGCGGACGAACGCCAGGTTGGTATCGGCCCAACAGATATCCCAGGGCAAAGGCCACCGTGCTGCCCAGCGGGGAGTACCAGGGCCACGCCACGGTCAGGTGCGTGGGGTGGCCGTTGGCGTCGGGCGGGCCCGACCAGTAGCCGTAATAGTTGATCAGCAACATCCCGCCCAGACCAGCGGCCAGGACCAGCGTTTGGGCCCACGCCGGGAGCACCAAAGGCGGCTGATCGTAGTCCCGCCTGCGCTCGTACATGAGCCGGCCGAGCCAACCGATGAGCAGCAGTCCGGCAAAGATCCAACAGACCGCATGGGTCCACGGCCGGTGCCAAATCAGGGCAAAGACGTAGAAGACCGAGAGCGGGGCCGACCACATGTATCCCCGCCCGTCGATGCCCAGCGGGAGAAACGCCAGGGCAAAGCCGGCGAGCAAGGCCCCGCCGGCATATCCGGCCATGGCCAGACCCAGGTCGAGGATCGAAGGGTACTTGTGCGAGATCGTATCGGTCAGGTAGGCCATGGCGCACAGCGCCGCGCCCCACAGCAAGACCAGCAGTCGGCTGACGATGACCGAACGGCGGTCCTCCAGGCCGGCGGGCGGGTCCGAGGGACCGGCGCCGGGCGGTCCCTTCCGTTGCCGATACCATTGCCTTAGGGGCAGGTAGAAAGCCACTAGGACCGTCTGGCTCAGCGCCGTCAGGATCCCCATCACCGTCGAAATGGCTGCCGCCATAATGGCGGCGATGATCAGGCCCTTAAGACCCACCGGAACAACTTGCATGATGAAGATGGGGAAGATGCGATCGCCCTTCTTTTGGTAGATTTCCAGGGCTTCACCGGTAAGCGGGTGAGCCTGGTAGTAGACAAACAGCCCGGCGCCGACCAGCATGACGATTACGGTAACCACTTGCCCGAAGATGCTTCCAAGGATCGCCCGTCGGGCCTGCCGCGGGTCGCGGCAGCAGAACATGCTCTGCACCAGCAACTGATCGGTACCGTAGGCCCCAAGCCCGCCCCAGGTGCTGGCGATAACCGCCGTCCAGATGGTGTACAGTTTCAGAGGACTGGGGTCGAAGTCGAAAAACGTGAACTTACCCCAGGGGCCCGATTCCTTGGCGGTCCACGCCGCGCCGAGCAGTTCGCCGAACCCGCCGCCAAGGGCCCCGGCCACGGTGCCCAACGCCGCCAGGGCCCCGACCAAAAAAATCCCGAAGAGAATGACGTTGCTCCAGATCACCGTGGTGATACCGCCGATCAGAGTCCATCCCACGGCGACGACCCCGATCAGGATGATGGCCCAGGCCAGTTCATCAAGCCCGAAGCGCTCCACCAGCCAGTACAGTTGGCGGTGAAGGAGGACAATCATCACTTGAGCCGTCAGGTAGACGCGGGCGGACTGGGCCAGCATCCCGCCCAGCACGAACAAGGCACTGGTCATGGTCCGCACCCGCGGGCCCAACTGGTGCCCCATGTAGTCATACGGGCTGTAGATCTCGCGCTGGTAGTAGGCCGGCATCAGAACGTAACCGACGATGACGCGGGCGAGCAGCGACCCGAATACCCCGAGCTGGAGATAAGTGAAGTTCCCTTCCGGCTTGAAGACCACATACGGGACCCCGACGAAGGTCAGGGCGCTGATTTCGGTGGCGATGAGGGACCCGCTGACGGCGTACCAGGGAAGTCTTCGCCCGCCCAGAAAGAAGTCGCGGATGGTCGCCTGCCGCCCGCTCATTCTGGCGCCGAGCCAGGTGGTCAGGGCCAGGTAGGCCACGACAATCAGCCAATCCACGCCGGTAAAGGCGGCACTGATGTCGGCCAGTGTGAGGGAGTTCATTCGGTCGGCCCTTGGATGGTTTCCGAAAGATGGCCCTGGTGCTCCACCAGCAACCGCTCGGCTTCTTCCCGCTCCACTCCCTTGAGGTGCATAACCAACGCCGTCTTCACCCGACCGTCGGCGCCCTCCAGCAACTGCCGGGCCGCGGCGCGCTCCAGCCCGGTCACCATCTGAATGATGCGGATGCCGCGATCGACCAACTTGGCGTTGGCCCGCGTGTTCACGTCCACCATCAGATTCTGATACACCTTCCCGATCCGGATCATGCTGATGGTGGTCACCATGTTGAGCACCATTTTGGTGGCGGTCCCCGCCTTGAGCCGCGTGCTGCCGGTAATGACTTCCGGTCCGACCAGGATCCGAATGGAGACATCCGCCTCGTCAGTATACTGTTGGCCGGTGACGCAGCCGAAGAAGACGGTCTTGGCTCCCCGCTGCCGGGCCCGACCCAGGGCCCCGTGTACGTAGGGCGTGCTGCCGCCGGTGCTGATGCCAAAGACTACGTCCTTATCACCGACCCGCAGATCGTCCATGGCCGCGGCGCCGTCCTCGGGATGGTCCTCGGCGCCTTCGACCGCCTGCCGCAACGCCTCCCATCCGCCGGCGATGCGCCCTTGCACCATGGACGGGGCGGACAGAAAGGTGGGGGGACACTCGGCGGCGTCCAGCACCCCCAGCCAACCGCTGGTGCCGGCGCCGACATAGATCAGCCGCCCGCCGCCCTGGAACGCACCCACCACCAGTTCGATGGCCTGACAAATCTCGGAGCGTGCGGCGGCTACGGCACCAGCCACGCCGGCGTCCTCGGAATTCATCAAGTCAAATGCTTCCGCAATCGACATGCGGTCCACGCCCATCGAACGCGGGTTGCGCAGTTCGGTGAGGAAATGGCCCCGGTCGCGCACCGCCGAGTCCTCCGCTGACGTAAGAACCTCGCGCTCCACGAGCGCCGCACGCGGTTCGACTACCAGTTTTGCGGATTCTTGCCTGGGGGGCAATGCCTCGCTGGGCCAATCTATTATTATAGCATATATATACCTCGCCGACTTGGCGATCTGCCTGGGGCAAGGAGTTCGCGTATGCGTATGGATAAGGCGGCGAAATGGACCTTGATCGCAGGGTGGATTCTCAGCCTCGCGGGCTGCCCCGCGGCGGCGCCGTCGGCGCGCCGGCCGCCCGGACTGGAACCGCCCGTCGGGCTTCCCCCACCCCCACCGGACCCGGGGGGCGACCCGGAAACCAGGACGCACACGCTTCTGGAGGCTCCGCCGGACTTCGCCGTCGTCCGCATGAGCACGCCGGAGTACCCTGTTCCGCCGTACGCCCAGTATCTGCAAGGAGTGACAATCTGCCTCGACCCCGGCCACGGCGGCGATGCTCACCTGCGAGGTTACAAGCGGGGGCCGACCGGCGTGCGCGAGGCGGAGGTCAATCTGCGCGTGGCCCAGTATCTGCGGGACTTTCTGGTTCACTGCGGGGCCGAGGTCCGCCTGACGCGAGAGGCGGACGTGGACATCTCGCTCGAGGAACGCGCCCGGACGGCCAATGAATGGGGCGCCGACCTGTTCGTCTCCTGCCATCACAACGCGGTGGAGAACAACCCCCAGGCCAACTACACCAGCGTATGGTACCACCGGGACGTGGATTATCGGCCGGCGAATCTGGACCTGGCCCGCTACCTGTGCCAGGGCTTGCTGGAGGCGCTGGCCATGCCGGAGGTGACCGCTGTACCGCTCAAGAGCGATCAGCTCATGTATGCCTCCGGTTTTGGCATTCTTCGCCACGCGCGGGTCACCGCGGCGTTGTGCGAAAGCTCTTTCTTCACGAATCCCCAGGAAGAGCAACGCCTCCGCGATCCGGAATACAACCTGCGGGAGGCCTACGGGCTGTTCCTCGGACTGGCCCGTTACGCCGCCGCCGGTCTGCCCATCGCCCGCCTGCTCGTCCCGGAAGACGGAATCCTTTCCGCCGGGGCATCGGCTACTCTGGAGTTCGAGTTGGATGACGGCCTGCGCCCGCGCCAGTCGTGGGGGCATGAACGACAGATGATTCTCACCGACTCCATCGCCGTCCGTCTCGACGGTGGGCGTGTCCCGCACTCGTTCACCAATGAGGGCTACTGCCTCAGGGTGGATGTAACCGTCGATCTGGCCCCCGGCGCGCATCACCTCGAGGTGCAGTTCCAAAACCTGTTCAAGAATTCGGTGCTTAATCCCGCTTTTACACTCCAGGTGGTGGAAGAATGACTCCCCTGTTCTTTATCCGGCCGGCGGACCGGCGTGATCTGCCCGGGCTTTACGCGCTGGCCGTCTCGGCCTTTTCGTTCGATTCCTTCAGCGTGGATTTGCTCGCCGAGAAGCTGTTTCGCGTTCCCCGACCGGATCAGGAAGAGTACCGGGTCTACCTCGCGGAACTGGAGGGCACGCCTGTTGGCATGATGCAGACCATCTGGCGAGCCGCGGAAACGAAAGGTTGGCTAGGACTCTTCGCCGTGTCCCCGGGTCAGCGGCGGCGCCGGATCGCCGCCACCCTGCTCCAGCAGGTGAAACAGGATTGGCGGGGAGCTGGGGTGAGCCGGGTGGAGGTGTTGGCCATTCCTGGAAACTACTTCACTCCCGGTCTGGATCCGCGCTACACCGAGGCGGTCTGTTTTCTGGAGCAATCGGGGTTCGAGCGGTTCAAAGACGGTGTGAACCTCACCGCCCGCCTGGACCGGCCCTTTGAAACGGGGGCGGAGGAGCGGCGTCTGGTCGAGATAGGCGTGGAAGTACGCCGCGCCCGCCACGGCGATGTTCCGCTGTTGGATATCTTCTTCGGCGAACACTTCGGTCCGGACTGGCGACTCGAGGCCGAATTGGCCATGGCCAACGATCCCCCGGCACTGCACCTGGGGCTACGCGAAGGGCGGGTGGTCGCGTTCAGCGCCCACTCAACGCAGAATCGCGAATGGGGGTTCTTTGGTCCGATGGGCACGGCTCCCCCCGCCCGCGGCTTGGGGATCGGGCGGGTGCTGTTGTGGCGTTGTCTTAACGATCTAAGACACGCAGGTCACCGGACGGCGGTGATTCCCTGGGTGGGTCCGATCGCCTTCTATTCCCACCACGCCGGCTGCCGCGTCAGCCGGGTCTTCTGGCGCTACCAGACCGCCCCTGGTTTCCTTGACCCAATCGACAAGAACAAGCCATAATGACGGAGGATCACGCCGGGGGCGCAACGGTCGGCATGCAAACCAGGAAACCTCATGGAAATCATCATCACCGACACGTACGACGAGATGAGCAAGTTGCCGGCCCAGATGATCGAACGGCAGTTGCTCAAGAAGCCCAACAGCGTCCTGGGCCTGGCCACGGGATCGACGCCGGTAGGCACCTACCGGGAGCTGGTGCGCAAGCACCAGGAGGAGGGTCTGGACTTTTCCAAGGTCCTCACCTTCAACCTGGATGAATACCTGGACCTCCCGCCGTCCCATCCACAGAGCTACCGCTATTTTATGGATCATCACCTGTTCAACCACATCAATGTAGACCGCAAGAACATCCATGTGCCCTATGGGCATGCGGAGGACATCGAAGAGTTCTGTGAGTGGTACGAAGCGGAAATCCGCCGGGTCGGCGGCATCGACCTTCAGCTTCTGGGTATCGGGGCCGACGGGCACATCGGTTTCAACGAGCCCGGCTTGTCACTCGGCTCGCGAACCCGGCTCAAAATCCTGACCAAACAAACCATCGAGGATAACGCTCGTTTCTTCCGCAACCGAGAGGAGGTTCCACGCTTTGCCATCACCATGGGAGTGGGAACCATCATGGAGGCCAAACAGATTCTCCTGCTGGCCAGCGGGGCCAAGAAGGCGGTCGTCGTTGCCGAAGCCCTCGAGGGACCGATCACCGCCCAGGTCTCGGCCAGCGCCCTCCAGATGCACCGATACGTCACCGTGTTTCTGAATGCCGAAGCCGGCTCGAAGTTGAAGCGGGCCGATTACTACCGCTGGATTTTCGCCGAGAAAAAGCGGCTTGTTCCCCGGATGATCGGCAAGATGACCTAGAGCCCCCCCCGGAGCGGAGACGAGGTTGGCACATGGAGTCTGTCCGTTGGCGCGAGCGGCTCGCGGCACTGACGTGCGTCGCCGTAGTTTTGACCGGCGGTTGCCCCGGCGAGCGTACCGGGCCATCCATTGCACCCCCGCGGCCCGGTGAGCAGGGGGAACTGATGCCCGGGCCCGACCCGGACCTGGTCCGGCGTCCGCTGTACACCTTCGATGAGGACGAGCTGGACCGCTACCTGCGTGCCTTGCACCAGGCGGAGCCCGACTTGGTCCGGCGTATCCTCACCCTGGGGCGCAAGAACCTTGGCCAGCCCTACGAGATCTTCCTTCTGGGCGAATTCCCCTTTGAGGAGTACGACCCGGACCCGATCTACTGCCTGGCCCGCGGCGACTGCTTGACCTTCTGCGAGCACACCTACGCCATGGCCTTGGCGTCGAACTGGTGGGATTTCCTCCGCACCCTCCAACGGCTACGCTACCGTGACGGCGTCATCGGGATGTTGACCCGCAACCACTACACGGAGGCCGACTGGAACCGTCACAACGCCTTTCTGTTCGAAGACTGCACCGCCCGGCTCGGCGGCGGCCGTTGGACGGTCCCGCTGCGGCATACCGTGCGGCGCGCCGCCTTCTTCGCCCGGTACGGGATCGGTCAGGACCTTCCCGACGAGCCGTTCAGCGACGTCTATCTCCCCAAAGACCATGTCCCCGCGATCCTCGCCGAATTGCGCGACGCCGATTTCGTCAACATTATTCGCGGCGATGACCAGAGCCAGTGGGCCGGGCACACCGGCATCATCGCGCGCGCGGTGGATGGGACCGTTAACCTCCTGCACTCCGCCAGGCCGACGGTCCGCGAGGAACCGTTGCTGGACTACCTCGCCGGGGACGAACGATGCATCGGAATCAAGATTCTCCGCCTGCGTCCCGACGCCCAGGCCATCATGCGGGAAGCCTTGGCCTCCTCCCCGCAAGCCACTGAGGTGAGCGAAGCGTCTCTCGCCGCCGCCTTGGGGACCCGGCGGCAAGCCGCTCCCTCGACCGCCCCACCGCCGGCCTGGGACTGGCGCCGGGCTATGCGCCTCCAGGCTTATCGCCTCGATGAGGCGACGCCCCTCGCCCCCGACCTCCAGGTCGCCCTCGAGGCGATCGATCGCCGACTCGGCGAGCTATATGATATCCCGCAGACCGATCGCGCCGTGGGCGTCCTGGATCTGAATGACCTGCGCCTGGCGATGGTGAACCCGGACCGTATGTTTTGTGGGGCCGGCGTTGCCGAACTGGGCATCCTCCTGGCATACTTCCAGACGTATCCGCAGGGGGTTGCCGATCTGCCCGCTGAGGTCCAGCGGGGGTTGGGTCGGATGATCAAGGTCGGCGACCCCCATGTGGCCGCTGAATACAGTCAATTGCTTGGGCCGGAACGGATTCAAGAAGTCCTTCGCGCTGACCGTTACCGTTTCTATGATCCGACGCGAGGCAGGGGGTTGTGGTACGGGCAGCACCCGGGTCAGGTCCAGTCCGGTATGAGCGATTCCCTACATGATCCATCGTGCGGAGCCACCGTCCGGCAGTGCCTGCGGTTCTACTTGATGCTCGAGCAGGGACGGCTGGTCAGCGGACCGGCGTCGGCGAAGATCCGAGAGGTTTTTGCGGCGCCGGAGCTGGAGCACGTCGAATCCGGCTTCGTGCGGGGTTTGC
Organism: Planctomycetota bacterium; assembly: GCA_043803085.1. GTDB lineage: Bacteria > Planctomycetota > Phycisphaerae > UBA1845 > UBA1845 > JAAEQG01. The sequence goes on along the minus strand of JAZDKM010000001.1, from coordinate 46,877 downwards.
AAGGCCGCGACCTGACCCTGATTCGCAAGAGCAGCACCTGGCAGGACTGGCAACTTGACACCGCCCGCATCGAGCATCGCCAACAGATCTACCTCCTGGTGGGCATGGTCCGCCATCCGGCAGGTGACGACTATCTGGCCCGGATGGCAGCCGCAGTTGACGAGCATCTCTGCGGCCCGCCTATGGCCAAGCCCTTCGCGAATCAATTGGTCCTTCACGACACCGCGGAGGAGTTCGCCACAGGCACGGTGCGTGGCGGCGTGGTGCGCGACAATCCGCCGGGCGTCCTGCTGACCTGTCCGACGGTGACCGATGATGCTGGGCACGCCCAGGCGACCGTGTACGAGTCCGCCGTTGTCGAGTCGAACCTGGGGTTCAACGAAGCGTTGATTTCCTGGAATGTTGAGGCCCCACCCCACGCCAGCTTCTGCGTGGAGGCCCGGGTCGGGCGGCGCCGGGACGACAGTTGGTCACCGTATCTGTACTTCGGCGACTGGGGCGACTACCCGTCGGCGACGCGACGGACGGTTCGCTGGGCACACGGTCGTGTTGATGTGGACTATTTTCGCTCCGAGGAACGGTTTGACCGGCTGCAATACCGCATCCAGGCACTTTGCCGGCCGCTCCCCTGGGCCCCAGCCGCCGCACCGGCCAAGCTGCGGATCACCTGTGTGGCCGCATGCTTGAGTGATACGACACGGCGTATCAGCGCCGTGCCCGTACCGCCGCAGCCGGCCGCCCCACCGGTATCGGGTTGGCGGCGGCGCTTGGCGGTGCCGTTTCGCAGCCAGAAGAGCGCCCCTCCGGAACTGACCGGCCGCATCTGTTCCCCCACTTCGGTCGCCATGATGCTCGAGTACCGGGGGGTGACCCGACCGACCGACGAGATCGCCCGGCGGGCGTTCGACGCCGTCCATGACCTCTACGGCAACTGGCCCCGCGCTGTGCAGACGGCTTACACATACGGCGTTCCGGGCTACCTGACGCGGTTCAGCGACTGGGCGGAGGTGCAGCGGATGATTGCCGATGACCAGCCGTTGATCATCTCCATCACCGCTGAGGCCGGCGAGCTGACCGGGGCGCCGTTCAGCGCCAGCGAAGGGCATCTCCTCCTGCTGACGGGCTTTGATTCCGCGGGCGACCTGTATGTGAACGATCCAGCGTTCACCGATGCCGATCGAGGTCAGACGGTCTACCGTCGATCCGACTTGGACAAGGTGTGGCTGACGGCCAAGGCCGGGACCGCTTTCGTACTCCTGGCCGCTCCGGAGCCGCAGCCCCTGCCACCGCCAGTGGATCCCGCGGCGGAGCCCTTGGTGGATCTCGCCGATGTCGCCCCGCGGATCGTCATCGACCTGCGTTATGCCACGCCGGCCAGCGCATGCGCCCACCGGGAGATCCTGACCGAAGCGATGGAGGCGGAAGGCTTTGCCGGTCTGGACAGCGAATGGTGGCACTTCGACGCACCCGGCTGGGAGCAATATCCCGTCCCGGACGTTCCCCTCACGGAGGTCGGTCCGCCCGTAGTCGGGTCCTCGCCCGGCGGAACGGTCCCGGCAGAGTGAGCCCGACGCCTGGAGTCACCGGATCCGACGGACCCGCGGCCGCGTCGGGTCGTGCCGTTCGCCGGGCCTCGCCCATGGTGCGTCAGCCGCCCAAGGCAGCCTCCAGATAGGGCGCAATGATCTCCGCCCAAGAACGATAACCGAGGGCATTGAGATGTAGTCCGTCGTCGGTCAATTCCCACCGCAGTTCACCGGCGTCGTTCACCACTACACGATAGAGGTCCATGTATTGACAGCCGAAGCGCGCCGCGATGCGTTCGATCTGCCGGTTCAGGAGCGGCGCCAGCGGTGAGAGGCCGGCATGTGGACCCGTGGTCGGCGCCACGTTGACGAGGCACATGGGCACCTGCGGCAGTCGAGCGCGAATGGCCGCCACCAGCTCCGCGTAGCCGTCTGCGATCTCTTCGATCGTCGGGCGACCGGTGCGCCAGAGTTCACCCAGGTCGTTGGCCCCGTTCTCCAGCAGAATATAGGAGGGCCGACAGTCGAAGACCGACACGTCCAGCCGGTGGAGGATGCCACGCTCGGTGATCCCGGTCCGATCAGCGCTGATCCCTCGATTGATGATCCGCCACCCTGGCAACAGTGCGGCCGTGTCGAATCGTTCAATGTGCGACGAACCCACGAAAACGATACCGCCCGGCTCCACACGCTCGCTCGCAAAGACCCTCATCCGTTCGCCGTAGTGCTGTTCGGCGTCGAAACCGGTGGCCTCCCTCGCCGCGATGCTCCGAGCTTCCTTTGCCAACCGCTGGAATACGGCCAGAATCTCAACCAGGTTCGAGCGCTTGTTTCGGGCCAGCCAGACTTGTTCGTATAGCGCCGCCAGCGTCTCGCAGTCGGAGGCGAACCGGCGCAGGCGGTCCACCAACACACGGTCCGGGTTTCCGGAGGCCACGGCCAAAGCCCGCGAGACTTGAATACGCTCCGCCACCAGGGCGTTCATCCGACAGGCCACCTGGAGTTCCCGCAGGTCCTGGGCGGCACCACGCCCGGTAACCCGATGACGCCGGAACTGTTCCGCGGCGGCCAGCGAGACCGTCCGCCAGCGCTCCACCCGCGATTCGCTCCACGGCTCCTGAGGAATGGTTTCGGTTAGCGGGGCATAGAACGTCGGCCAGCTCCGCGGCAGGTTGCTCGCGGAGACGACGCGGCGCAGCGTTTGAACCAGGGCTCCGCTTTCGTCTTCCCACACCAGGCGGCTGAACACACGGTCAAACGTCTGCGGGGGCGGACCCGCCGTATTCCAACCCATTGCGGCCCCCAGCACGATGGGATGCCAGGACCCGGCGAGCAGGTTGAAATGTCCGTCGTCGCCCCAATCGGTGTTGAGCAACCCCACGGCCCCGTACTGCACACCCGCCGCCGCGTAACGGCGGATGTTCAAATCGGCGCTGTCGATATCGTTAATCACGCGGTTCCACGCGGAGGTGCCGGGACAGACATACGTGGTCAGACCCGCGTCCCGAAACAGGGCCGTGCTCTCGTAGTCGGCCGCGGGGGCGTATCCCCAATTCAGCACGATGACGTCCCGCGGAAGCTCGGTGAGCAACTCCGGGAATCTCTTGACGATGTCCCCCCACAACATCATGCGCTTGCCGAACCGGCCACAAAGCTGGTGCAGCCAACACAGGTGTTCGAGATATAACCGACCGAGGCCGAACTCGGCCGCCCGCCGCTGGTTTTTCCCCTGCCCCAGGTCGTAGGTCTCATCGCAGGTGACATTCACCAGCCTCGACGAAAACAGCGGCAGGAACTCCGCATACATGTGTTCCAACAGCATCCGGGACTGAGGGTTGGAGGCATCCAGCGTCAGTCCATGCATCCGCTCGCGCCAGGACATCTGGGCCCAGGGCACGGTCGCCTCCACCTCGGCGAGATGGCGGTATTCGGGAAGACTGAGCACGAAACCCATGTGGCCGAAAGAGGCCAACGCCGGCACCAGCTCGATCCGCCGCGCGACGCAGTAGGAGTCCAACTCGCGAACCTCTTCGGCAGTCAGCGGCGAGCAGCCACCCCCGATGTGGGCATTGAACTGGAACGCGAAGGTGTGCTCGACATACAACTGGAGATGGTTCATCTTGAACTCGGCCAAACGGTCGCCCAGTTCCTTGAGGGTCTCCAGCTTGGGCACTTTACCCCGGGTTACGTCATGAGACAGACCGCGGACCGCAAAGTCCGGCAGATCGCGGATCTCCATACACGGCCAATCGCGTGCGAAGGTGCGTACGAGCTGCCGCAGCGTCTGCACGCCATAGAACAAACCCGGCGGCGTGTTACCCACCAACTCGACGTGCGCCGGGCCCACCCGCAGCCGGTAACCCTGCGCCCACCGCTCGGCGTCCACCTCGTGGGGCCGGGTTCCAGGCCCGGCAGCCTCCTCGGGTTCCAGCCGGACCGTAATCCCGCCCGGTGGTGGTGCGGCGGCCGGCGGGCACTCCACCAGGTGGACGCGGACGGCGTGGGCGCACAACTCCCTCAACTCATTCAGCGCGCCCCGTTCCGGGTCGGGGAGGACCTCGGGAAGGTGAAGGGCGCAGAGATCGGGCAGCGGCAGCGTGCCGCCCAGAGCCTCGACCTGCTTGGGCTGGGGCAACAAGCTGGCGGCGATTTCCGCTCCGGTTCCTGCGTCCGGCGCCCTGGCGCTGGGGTAGAGGGTCATACCTCGCGTTCCGCCGCCACCAGATCGTCGTAGGTCTCGCGGCGCCGAATGAGGCGGACGCAATCACCTTCCACCAGCACCTCCGGCGCCCGCGGCCTGGAGTTATAGTGGCTACTCATCACGGAGCCATAGGCCCCTGCGGAGAACACGGCCAGAAGGTCGCCGCGCTGAATCGGGGGCAACCAGCGATCCTTGCCCAGAAAGTCTCCGCTCTCGCACACCGGCCCGACCACATCCACCAGCACGGCGCCGGGCAGCTTCATCGTCGGGCTGTGACCCTGCGGCTCAAAGGCGCTTCCGGGGGCGACGGGCCAAATGAAGTGGTAAGCCCCGTACAACGCGGGGCGCAGCAGGTCGGTCATAGCAGCATCCACCACCACAAACCGGCGTTCCCGTCCTTGCTTTACGTACAGCGCTTTAGTGAGCAGGATCCCGGCGTTAGCGGCGATGGATCGACCCGGTTCCATCAGCACACGCCATCCGCGCCCTGCCAAGATCGGCAGGACCGCCTGGGCGTACGCCTCGAGTAACGGGGCGTCGTCATCCTGATAACAGACCCCGTAGCCGCCCCCGAGATTGATCAGATCGATCTGAACCCCATGGGCCTGGACCTCCGCCGCCGCCGCGCACACCCTGGTGAGCGCTTGGACATATGGTGCGGGCGTATTGACCGGCGAGCCGATGTGCATGTGCACGCCGGAGACCTTCAACCACCGGCTCTCTTTGAATTGCACGAACAACTCCCGGAGGCGTTCGACGTCAATGCCGAACTTGTTCTCCCGTTTCCCGGTCGTGGTGTAAGGATGGGTCAGGGCATCGACATCGGGGTTTGCCCGCAAAGCGGCGTGGACGGTCCGCCGGGCCCGCTCCGCGTGCGCCGCGAGGACTTCAAGCTCCGCTACGGACTCCACGTTGAAGCAGCCTACCCCCAACTCGATGGCCAGGGCGATTTCCTCATCCGTCTTGCCCACGCCGGCAAAGACGATGTCTCCAGGATGAGCCCCCGCCTCGATGGCCCGCCGAATCTCGCCGCCGCTGACCACATCGAAGGCCGTCCCCTGGTCGCGTAGCAAACGCAGGATGTGAAGGTTGTGGCAACTCTTAACCGAGAAGCAGATCTTGGGGTGCAACTCCGCGAACGCCCGCGTCAGACGCTCATAGTGGCTGATGAAGGCCCGCCGCGAGTAGACGTAGGTCGGCGTGCCGAATCGCCGGGCCACCGCCGTCAGCGCCACGTTCTCGCCGTATAGCACCCCGTCGTGATACTCGAACCCGTCCACCGACCTCCCCCTTTCCGACGTTTAGAGAGGGGTCAAGGCGCCCACGTGAACGAATCCTGCAAGACCTGATAGTCCTTCAGATCCACGTCGGCGTCGGCGTCGAAATCGAAAACATCGCAGCCGGCGGCGAGCGGGCCCTGGCCCGGTCCGGTCAGACACGACGCAAAGTGGGCGTAGTCGTCCAAGTCCACGTCGGCGTCGACGTCGTAGTCCCCCGGCAACCAGGTACCCAAGGCAAAGTTTACCTCGGTGAAGCCCGCCCGTTCCACCAGCACCGCCGGACGGAACACCTCGGCGTAGCCCGGCGCTACGGCGCTGGTCGGGACCATAGTACCCGTCGGGCCCGCGGACAACTGCGTCACCACGTAGAAGCCGTTGCCGTCCACCTGGGCGGCGGGGAAGCCGTTGATCTCGAACGTCGCGTTGTCGATGGGTTGCCCGGTGGCCCCATCGGCGATGCGTCCGTAGACCGCTCCCTTGGTCGCCGCCGTCGGGTCATGCCAGGACATGGCGGGGTGCGTCGCCGGGGCGGTGAACAAGTTGGCGGCCACGTAGCTATACCATGCCGGATCGTTCGTCCAGGGGTCGTTGGCGTCACAGATCGTTTCCGTGGCCCGGGTAGCGTAATAGCTGAAGTTCACGCTCCCCTCCACGCCCTGGCCATAGGCGTAGCTCATCTGGGTGACGCTGTCGGCGAAGCTGTTGAGGTAGAGGGCCTGCCCGCAGAACACATGCCGGTCATAGCTCCAGTTCAGGGCGGCGGTCACCCAGTCGCGGAACCAGGCAGCTTCGTCGGTGCAGTGCTCCCGCTTGTAATTCATCGGGCAGCCGGCGTCCAGCCATCCTTTCTGCATCCAGGTCTTCCAGTCCTGAAACAGAGTATAGGCGAGGGAGTCAGCGAAGTTGGCGGGGGCGTCGCCGGTGGCCAGCAAGGCGGCGGTGTGCCGTAAGGGCTGCTGCGGGTTGGCTTCATTGGTGTGAACCTCCACCAGGGCGCGGCGGACCAGCTCGTTGATCTCCCTCCGGCGGAAGTCGTTCCAGGGTCCGTAGTCCACCGGCGGCGTACCGCCGTAGGCGTAGATGGCCCTAAAACGCTCCAGCCCCGACTGGCCGTACCAGGCGTGCGCCGGATAGCCCGCGTCGGTGTCCAGGTAACGGATGTAGTCCCAGTGCATCCCGTCGATGGCGTAGTTGGTGACCAGTTCCCGAACGATAGAGACCAGATACGTCTGCACCTCCGGCGAACCCGGATCCAGGTTGTACTTGCCGTCGATGGTTGCGGGACCGGTGTCCATATCGGCCAGCGGGACCATAATCCACTGCGGCCGGGCCGCCAGGTAGGCATTGCCATTGGGCGGCCAACTCGTACTCACCCGGTAGGGCACCAGCCAGGCGTGCACCTCCAGCCCCGAAGCGTGGGCCTGCTGCACCAGATAGGCCAGCGGGTCGATCCCTCCGCTGATGTCCGTCGCTTTGGGCACGATCGCCGAGTTCCAGTACGCCCCGTGACCGCCCGATCCCGTGTCCTGATAGGCAAGCACCTCGGCGAAGATGGCGTTGTACCGCCCGGTCACTGCCCGCGAGACCAGCGTGTCGATTTGCGAAGTGCTTTTGAAGCCTTGATAAAACGCATCCGCCCACAAACCACGCAGCTCGTCTGCCTCAGCCGGGCAGACCGGCACGCCAGCCAAGACAGCCCAAACGGCCAGCGCGCCCGCACCTCCACAGGTCCGACCACTCTTCCGCTTACTCCATCCGGTCATCATGTTTATCCTTGGAACCGCTGATGAACGCAGATCAACGCAGATGGGGTGATCTCTCTGCTCCATCTTATCTGCGTTTGTCAGCGTTCATCTGCGGTTTCATCGCTTACTCCATCTAGTCATCATGTTTATTCTTCCGGGCCGGCTATGGGGTCGCGGCCTCCTGGAAAACGCGGAAGTCCGCCAAGTCGATGTCGGTATCCGCATCGAAATCGAAGAGGTCACACCCGGCGGCGAGCGGGCCGTTGTCCGGACCGGTGATGCAGGGCGCGAACTTGCTGTAGTCCGTCAGGTCCACGTCCCCGTCCACGTCGTAATCGCCGTCCCACCACATGCCCAAGCCGAAGTTGATCTCCGTGTCGCCGGCTCGTTCCACCAGTACCGCCGGACGTGCCACCTCCGTATAGCCCGTCGCGCTGGCGCTCACCGTGACCATCGTCCCGCCGGCCGCGGCGTTGATCTTGGTGAGAAGGTATTGCCCGTTCCCATCGCTCTGGACTTGGGTGAGGCCGTCGAGCCTGATCGTTGCGTTGTCGATCGGTACGCCGGTTCCGCCGTCGGTCACCCGCCCGTACACGGTTCCTTGCGTCGCCGTCGTCGGATTGCGCCAGGGCATCGACGGCGTCGGCGCCGGCTCGGTGAACAGGTTGGCCGCAACGTACGCGTACCAGTCCGACCACGTCGTCCCCGTGTCGTTCGTGCCCGTATACGAGTAGGTGCTGAACCCGTCCGCGCCAGCATTCCGCGCGTACTCCATCTGCACCACGCTGTTCGCAAAGCTGTTCATGTAGATGCCCGGACCGATGTAGGTGTGCCGGTTATAGGCGTTGGCCCACATGATGCTGTTGTCCACCCACTGGTAGTAGGTAGTCCGGTACGCCCCCTGCTCGTCGAAATAGCACATCGGCACCGTGGCATCGAGGTACCCCATCGACTGCCAGTACTCCCAATCGGAGAACAACGCGTACGGATTGGTCGCGTGGAAATTGGTGCTCGCCGGATACCAGGTGATCAGCGCAGCCGTGTGCCGCAGCGGCTGGCGGGGATTGTTCGCCGTCTCCACCACGCCCTGGGCCCGCCGGACCAGTTCGGTGATCTCCCGGCGGCGGAAATCGTCCCACGGCGTATACCCTGTCGCCGGAGGCGTCCCCGAGTAACCGGTGATCGCCTTGAACCGCGCCAGCCCCGACTTGGTGTACCAGTTATACGCCGGATACCCGGCGTCCGTCGCCTCATACCGGATGTAGTCCCAGTGCCAGCCGTCTACCTCGTAGTTCTCCAACACCTCCCCCATGATGGAGATCAGGTACTCCTGTACGTCCGGGGAGCCCGGATCGAGCACGTATTTTCCGCTCACCGGCGCCGGTCCCCCGTCCATGCTGTTTCTCGGGACCATGATCCATTCCGGGTGGGCCGAGAGGAGGGCGTTGCCGGCGGGCGGCCAGGCCAGCGAAACCCGCAGGGTCACGACCCACGGGTGCACCTCGATGCCCACTGCGTGCGCCCGTTGCACCAGCTCGGCCAACGGATCGATCCCGCCCACGATGTCGTGGGCCTTCGGCACGATGTTCGAATTCCAATAGGCGCCGTGCCCACTGTTGGTGTCGCTCACGTCCTGGTAGGCAAGAATCTCCGGGATGATCGCATTGTAGTTCCCCGTCAACGCCCAGTTGATCATCGTGTCGATCTCCGCGGTGCTCTTGAATCCCGCGTGGAAGGCATCCGCCCAGAACGCCCGGAACTCCGCTGGCGCCGGCCCCTGCTCCACGAACACCGCCGTCACTGTCTTGTCTTGGTCCATCGTCACCGTCGTACTGGGAGCGGACGGATCGGCCACAGGGGACCCCGCAGACACCTCCCAATGATGAAATTCATAGCCCATGTTCGCTGTCGCCGAGATGGGTACGATCTCGTTAAGGTACTTGGTGTAGGGACCGCCCACCGCAGGCGTCGTGGTCCCCGTCCCGAGGGGGGCAACGGCCATGGTCAGTTCCAGGGTCGTGGTTTCGGGCGTGAACTGCACCGCGTCGGCAATGACCACGTCGGGATTGGCCTCGTTGGTGAGCATAACGTATCCACCGGCGCCCGCCTCGAAGTAAAAGGTGCCCAGCACATTCCATTGCCCGCCCTGGATCTTCTGATTCACGTAGAAGAACTGGGAACCGCCCGCGAAATAAACCGTGAACGGGGCGTTGTCGGCGCGGTTGGGCCCCTGAGGGTAGTAGATGGCTACCTGGTAGCCGCCGCCCGCGGGGAGATCCGGCCGCCATTCCACCGCACCGTACGAAGCACCCGCACCCGTGGTACTGCGAAACCGGTAGTCCGCACCCCAATGACCGGGGGCGCTGGTCCCGATGGACCACGACCCGGCGAGAATCTGAAATTGCGGGTCGCTGTTGTCGATAATGATGCTCTGCCCCATGACCGCGGGGGCAACGCAACCCCACACCACTCCTAAGAGGGCCAGGCCCCCTTGCCAACGTCCACGCCGGCATGTACGCATCGTTCGAACCTCCCAGCAAACAGCACCTTTCTGGGCTGCGGTTATCAACCCGCACCGCCGCGGCATGGCGGTCCCCCAGCCAGACCGGAAGCCCACCTTGCTGAGCATCATTGTAACAACTCGCAACCACGATTGGTACGGGGAACGGCCCTTTGAGGAAACCAGAAACGATGCTAAGTAAACTCGACGGTTTACCTCGGGAAGTCAGAGAACCGAGGCCACGCTCCGTCCAGTATGGCTGCAATCCTGGCAGCCTTCCTAACATTACAGCGCTAGGTTGCTGCGCGTGAGGATGCGCCACGCGGGTGGCATGGGTCAGCGGAGTCTTCGGAGCTGACCCGTGTGTGTCCGTGGAGGCTGGTGGGCACGGGTCAGCGGCTCCCCGGCTCCGCCGACGTGCCGCTGACCCATGCCACCCCAACTCTGCGGTGCGGGCCGCCATCACGCACGGCGAAGTAGCGCTGTAGTGCTAATTGGCGATGGGATCGGCGTCTGCGGAAGACCACACTTCACCGACGCCCGTTGAACCGGGCCACGGTCTCGACCATCGCCAAGTAGTTATCGGGCGGAACGTAGTTGGTGATCGAGTTTCCCGAACCGCAGGCATAACCGCGGCGTGGCGCGGCGTGTTCGAGCACCTGGCGGGTGCGGGCGACCACCGCCTGTTCCGGCCCGCGGGCCAGCAGGTCCACATCGATGCCTCCCAACGTGCCCACCTTGTCGCCCCACCGGTCGATAAACTGCTCCACCGGCAAGATGGCATCTTCGAAACTGTGCTTGGCGTCGATGCCCACCTCGTCGATCAGGTCGGGTAGCACCGCTGAAATGTTGCCGCAACTGTGGAGCAAAAAGGGGCGCCCTTGCCGGTGGGCCAATTCCACGTACCGCCGGTACCACGGGAAAACGTGCTGGCGGAGCCAATCGGGGCTGACCAGCAGCCCGTTCTTGCTGCCCAGGTCATCGCCCAGCCACAGCGCACAGCACGCTTCCATCTGGCAGTAGATTTCGAAAACCTCATAAACCGTCTGACCCACATGGTCGATCACCGCGGCCACCAACTCGGGGGCGTCGTAAACCGCGTAAAGGAATTGCTCCAGCCCCAGCAGGTCGCAAGTCAGCTCCAGCACGCCGCCGCAGAAGCCGAGCAAAGCCATGCCGTCGGGCAACATCCGGCAGGCGGCCTCGAAGGCGGCGAAATCAGCTTCGCTCCCCGCCGGTCGGCGGAACCGGGCCAGATCGTCCAGCGACGTGATGCACCCGTGATGCTGATCCTGCCACTGGCGTTGCCCCCGACTCAGGGGCGCGGTGTCCTCCGCGCCGAGGCGGCGAATCTCGAAGGGCATCGGGGCCGACATCTTCACGACGTCGTAACCCAAGCGATACAGCAGCCGTACCGTCTGTTCGGCCAGAGCGCGCCGACCGGCCTCCTCGTCGGTGGCTGGCAGGGCTTCCTCGAGAAGGGCAGCCACTACCTCCGGATCCAGGGCCAATTCGATGAGCGGGACCGCTCCGGCGCCTTGCCGGCGAACCGCCGCCAAGAACCTCCGGTAATCCGGTCTCGGCGTCGGGAAACTCTCCACACGCGGGTGCATAGGCCAGCTCATGGATTCCGTGGCATGAGTCGGTTGAGCAGTTCAATAGCCTGGACCGGGTCGGCGGCGTACCCGCTCGCGCCGATCCGTCCGGCAAACGCCGCCGTCACCGGCGCCCCGCCGACGAGGACTACCGTGTGGGGGCGGCAAGCGTGGATCGCGGCCACGATTTCGCGCATGTTCAACATCGTAGTGGTTAACAAAGCCGAAAGTCCGACGGCGCCGCCCGGATGACGGCCCAGGGTCTCCAAGAACCGTTCCGCAGGGCAGTCCACCCCGAGGTCCTCGACCCGCCAACCTGCCCCTTGGAGCATGATGCCCACGATGTTCTTGCCGATGTCGTGCAGATCGCCGCGGACCGTACCAATGATGAACACGCCCCGGGTGGGGAGCTCCCCCCCCGCCAAGGCAGGCTTCAATTCCGCGACGCCGGCCTGCATGGCCCGCGCCGCGATGAGCACCTCCGGCAGGAAGATCTCGCCGGCCGCGAACCGCCGTCCGGTCTCCTGCATGCTAGGCAGCAGACCCTGTTCCAGAATCGTCCGCGGTTTAACTCCGTCGTGCAGCGCCCTCCGCACCCATTCAACCACCCCGGGCTGCCCTTTCGTGCCTCGGGGGATGTCGGTTCCAGCGTCGGTCTTGCCCAAGCGGACGCATTCCCCGATGACGGGTAGGAAGGAACCGGTCGATTCCGCGGCGGCAGTCATGTTCCCGGTTCCCTCCGCGACGGGAAGCGTTCTGGGGCGCCTCGGACCACCCCGTCCGGGCCCAGCCGCGGGGGAATGTAAGGGCCCCACACGGATTCTGTAAAGGGGTACCCCGTCCATGTCTCCACGCTGGCAGACCCACGTTTCCAGAAGAAGGTTTGTGCAGGACGGTCGAACCGGCCGATTACAAGAAGGGTAGAGTGTTCCCCGGCCGGCGGCGTGGCTTCCTCCGGTGCGTGACAGTTCAGGCGGCCCTGAAATAGGCCGGGCGGACCGTTCGTGGAGCCCGCCCAAACTGCCACAGACTCGGCTTCCTCTCTATGCTGACCGAACCGATTGCAACGGGGTCACGGTCGTGGTATACTCTTCCGTAGAGGCGAGCGGGCTACGGTCCTGGCTTGCAGGAGGAGGAGCGACCCAAGGGTCCAAGGGGCGGGCGGAGGGAGACGGCTCGGCAGGTACCAACGAGAGTCGCCCGCGACCTCAGGGGACAAGCCATGCTGCATACAGTTCAAAATCCAATGCCGCTTTCGACCGCTCAGGCAAACGCCGCCTGCCGCAAGGCATTTACCCTGGTGGAGCTGCTCGTCGTCGTTTCCATTATCGCCCTGCTGGTGGCGATCCTGCTTCCTTCGCTGACCAAGGCGCGCAAGCAGGCCCGCATGGTGATGTGCCTTTCCAACGTCCGATCCATCGGCCTCGCGGTCATGACGTATGCCTCGGAATACGGCGGGACGCTGCCCGGCCCGCTCCACCCGGCGGTGTACCGCAACCTCGGCATGGGCGACCCCGGTGGTGACGACCCGACCAAGTACGAGCGCGAGCGGCAGTTGACATGGAAGCTGCGTCCGATCATGGGCGACAAGGGCATGCTGATTGGCAGCATGGGCGACAACGTTAGCATCTGTCCGGAGTTGGACCTTATCGTTCCCCAGCAATTCTTCTACGACTTTCGAACCCGGTTCAGCCGCGGCGGGCTCTATCCGACCCACTATGCGATCAACAATTGGGGTCGGGCGGCTCCCCCAGAGGGCTCGTCCGGAGGGGTCGACCCAAACCCCCGGCCGACGAAGCCGCAGTATTATTTCGGGCTGAGCTGGCCGCCCCCTGGCGACCCGACCAAAGATACCGGCCCGGTCGATCTCACCAGGGTCCGCAATGCCTCTCGGGAATGGATGCTGGCGGATGCCTGGTATCGTCCACGATCTGGCACCAATCCGAAGCTGCCGAAGCAGGAAGGCCCCTACCAGTCTTCCTGGAGCGGCGAGGCCATGCCTTACTACGCTCCTCACATGCGTCGCGGGGCTAGTGGTTACGAGTTTAGCACCTCGGCGGCGCGGGACGTGCAATGCACCCAGGTTCGCAACGCCAAGTCCGACGGGTTGACCGTCACGGCGTTTTTCGACAATCATGCCGAGGCGCTGGGCTCGGTCCGGGGCGTGGCGGCCTCCTTCGAGCTTTTTTATGGGTTTCGGGGCACGGTGAATCCCGATACCGACTTCGAGAAGCCACCCTGGTGGGGGCCCTAGGGCTATTTCAGTGACACTGCATCTCATTCCAGTGACACTGTACCTCAGTTCATCCTCACGGGAATAGGAGATCAGGTGTAGGGCGGGCTTTGCCCGCCGAGAACGTAGGCGGCGGGTAGAACCCGCCCTACGCGTGGTGAGAAATGCGGGTTAATCGCACAAGTTTTTCACTTGACCCTTGCATGACTCGGCGGTTTCCGGTTATGATATGCGGTGTGAGGGAGTAGAGAGTTGTGTCGGCGGAGGGGTCCCTGCATGAGACACAACTCGGTAGAGTTGCTTAGAGTCAGTTCCCAGCGCACAGGCACTCCGACGAAGAGCACCAGAGTAGAGTTGGCTACCGGTAATTCCCGGGCGGGCTTAGGTCCGTAGGAGGGATACCGGCAAGAAGCATTTTTTTGGTCTCTCGTGGAGGAGGTTGGATATGAAGATGTTCTTCGGTTTAGTGGTGATGGCGGTTCTCGCGCCGGCGGTCATGGCCCAGCCGCAACTCGTGATGTCCGAGCCGTTCAACTACGTCAACGATGCGGCGTTGAATGCCGTTTGGAACGCGAACGCCACGGCGCCGGGCCCGCTGCCTTACCGCTTGGATCTCGCTTTCGGGGATCCCGCGCCGTCTTACTGGATGAACCCAGTTGTCAGTGGAGCCCCTACGGGCAACCGGCTCGCCCGCAACCTGGGTGGCTCGTTCAACGGCACGGATGAGTTCCCGCTGATCTTCTCCATGGACTTCTATCTGGAAGATTCGGGCGGCCCTCCCAACTACTGGAACCTCGCCCGGTCCTACGTTGAACTGCGCGGTTATTCCGGAGGCTCGTACGGTATCGGCACGTTGGACAACCTGCTAGCCCTCGGGGTCAACAGCAACTCCGACGACGGTCAATACAGCGTCCAGTACTACCAGGGACGGGCCTTGTATACCCCTTCCGTCCCCCTCGCTGATTGGCTCACCATCAGGGACGCGCCGGTCGGGAAGCGCGCCCTGGGTTGGCACGAGCTGCTCGTGGCTGTGGACTCGGATTCCTTTGACTTTTACGTCGACGACGTCCTGGGCGAGAGCGTGCTCCGTGGCGCCGGCAACTTCCCCTTCAATTGCGTGGTGCTCGGGTCCGGGTACACCACGGGCGGTTGGGACTCCTGGGCGGACAACGTGAGAGTCGAGATTGTGCCCGAGCCGGCTTCGCTGGTCGTGATGGCCTTGGGCGGGCTGGCGCTGCTGCGTCGCCGTCGGTAGGCGCGCGGCGTCCGAAGACGGATGACCGGGAATCTTTCTTTCTATTTATGGTGGGCGTCCGTTTCGTCGCGCGCTCGGCGAAACGGATCGCTTTTTACGAGGGCTACGGTATACGGAGAAAAACTAATGACACGTACAATGCGCGTGGCGACTATCAGCATCTTGGCGGCATGGTGCTGGCCGGCGGCGCTGAGCGCCCAGCCTTACCTTTCCGAGTGGGTGACGTTCGAGGGTGCGCCCTACGATCTCACCGCTAAGGAGATGTTCTGGCAGCCGCAGTACTCCGGCTCGACCCAGGGTATCGTGCTTAACGTCACTGGGGAGGACAACAATTCGGCGTATCGGGCCAGCACCTGGGGAAGTTCCAACCCCGACCCCCCCAGTTATGCCTCCTATCAAGTGCGCTTCTCCTGGCTGGATGCCGCCGACCCCTATGCCTGGGTGCGACTGACGAGTTACAACGTCACCCCGGACCGTCCGAACCCATCGCTGCACACGCTCGGCAAGGTCCGTTTCAAAATCCTCAACGCCAGCGAGTATTACCAGGGCGAGATCGGTCTGTGCCTGGGGATTCGGGAGACCGGCGTGGATGTGCCGCAGTTGGCCAACGGCGGGACCACTGGTCCGATCGAGTGGGTGGGCGTCAGTACTAACGGCTTCAGCGTGATCGAAGCGGGTATTAACGAGCTGATCGAATCGACGCTGCTCCCCGACGACGTGGCCACCACCAACGGAGCAGGCCAGACCATTGCGATTTCCTGGGGGCCCAACCGCGTGCTGAACTCCACGCGCCTTGGGGACGACGTGCTTTACTCGGGGTATATCCGGGACCTCGACGCCCAACGCATTCCCATTCCCGCGTTGACCGTTCCGGTTTATAACGCGTTCCGCCAGATCGAGTTTGATCTGACCACTGGGGACGTCTTGTGGGACCACGACCTGAACCCGGTCACTCCCCTGCAAACCGTCTCCGCCGGAGTCGCCGCTTTTGCCGGGGGCAACGGCATCCTGGACGCCCCTAACGATCGCGGTACGCTCGAGCATCTGGCCATCACCAACGTGACCAGCGACTACGCCGTTTACATCGACTTCGCCATCGACGAATTGCAGTTCGAGGCCACCGTCGAGGACCCGATACCCACGCCCACCGTGGTCTCACCGATCTACACCAATGACACGACCGTGACGGTGAAGGACCTCATCGCCACGGTGGACCTGGTCACGCTGTACAAGAACGGCGGCAGCCCCTTTGATTACGACACCAACGGCGTGACTCAGGTCACCCTCACCATCGCTGCGGCGCAGGAGGGCGACGTGTACACCGCCACCCAGCACGACAGCGTCACCGACCGCACCAGCACCGAATCGCCCGGCGTGACGGTGACCAACGCGCCGTTCCCCGGCCCCGTCATCAATGTCCCGCCCGCCGACGGCGAGAGCATCGTCGGCCTGGCCGGCATCTCCTCGACAGCCTCCGAGGTCGAGGTGTTCCTGAGCACCAACGGGACCGAATGGGACAGCCTAGGCGTCCAAGTGGTTGGTGGCGGGCAGACCACATACGATTACACCGCGCCCGCCCCTCTGAATATGGGGGAACTCTTATACGCTACCATGGTGGTTGAGGGTCTGACCAGCGATCCGTCCCTGGTCGTCACCGTGACCACCAACGAATTGACGACGGTTTTCTGCGACAACTTTGAAAGCTATGCCAACCAGGCGGCTTTCGACGCCGTCTGGGCGCCGGGCCCCAGCGATGCGAACCTCCAACTGAGCACCCTCAAAAACGCCACGCCGGGCGGCGCCAAGTCCATGTACTCGCCCATGGGAGGAACCAGCGGCGCCGCCTGGAGCAGCGTGTACACCCTGGCCAGCCGCGTCAGCGGCACCGACACCCACCCGTTGATCTACACCGTCCACATGTATGACACCCAGGGTGCCATCTCCTCCTCCTATCGCCAGTGGGCGGAGATTAAGGACGACGTCGTCATCGGCGGCGTCCCGAACCAGGTCGTCGCCTATGGCGTCACCAGCTACTTCTCCTCCTACTCCGAGGTGCTTAATGTGAACCGCTATTTCGGCCGCATCGAGTACTCGTCCGCCCACTACTTCAATCTCGACGGCCTGGCCCCTCCGCGCACGGTCGGCTGGCGCACCTTCACCGCCGTGATCAAGACCAGCACGGTGGACTTCTATGTCGACGGCAAGCTCGCCGAGCGGGACATGCCGCGGGATCCCGCCAACGGAAACTTCAACAACGTCTACATCGGCTCCGGCTTCAGCTCGACCTACGGGGACGCGTGGTATGACGACGCCTGCATCACCAAAGGCCGGGTCACCTTCCCCGAGTTGGCCCCGCAGAAACCCATACCGCCGGTCGTCCGCAGCCCCGTCGTGGATCGCGACAGCATCGTGACCATCGACGGCGTCGCCGAGGACGCCTCCCTGGTGACGGTGTACAATGCCGTCCCTCAAGTCATCGGGTCCGTTAGCCTCACGCCCCCCAACACGGTGACCTCCGTGGACGTGCCGGTGACTGCGACCCTGGTGATCGCCGGGATCGGCGTCTATGCCACGCAAACCAACCTCATCGGCGTGAGCGACAACTCGGACACCCTGGTCGTTGGCTCGGGCCACAGTACGATCATGCTAGGCGTGGGCATCCGCGAAACCGGCTCGGGAGGCCCCTCGGCTCGACCGATCCGGTCACCACCGGCTCCATCGAATGGATCAACGTCACTACCAACGGCGCCCAGAAGATGGGCGTGAGCGTCGCGCCCTTGAACGCGTGGCGGACCATCACCTTCGATCCTGCCAACGGCGTGACCAGATACACCGGCAATGGCATCATCGACGGGACCCGCGGCTATCTGGAGCACCTGGCCATCTGGGTGCCGCCGGGGGGCGCCAGCACCGGTCCCTACCGCATGTACGTGGACAACGTCATCAACGTCAACGCCGACGGCTTGGGCGACTTCCTCATCACTAACTTCGAGGGTTACCCTCTGAACACCGAGGTGCTCTTCCAGGAGCCGAGCTATTCCGGCTCCACCTCGGACTACCTGTCCTATCCGCCGAGCGCCTCGGTGACCTCGGACAACTTCGCCGGCGGCGGTACGCAATCGGAGTTGATCACCTGGTTCTGGAGGACCGGCGGTTCGCTCGTCTGGATCCGCGACACGACCTCGGGGGCGCTCAATTGCTCCCGGCCGATCATCGACATCACCCGGCCGATTAAGATGGACGTCCTGCTGACGGTCGCGTGTGTGGCCAAGGGCGACATGGATAGTGACTGTAACATCGACTTGGCGGATTACGATGCGTTCGAGGCTTGTCTGGGTCCGAACGGCCCACTGCCGCCCGCCGGTCTGACCTGCGTCTGTGCCGATTATGACAACGATGGCCGCGTCGACCTGTCCGACTTCGTGGAGTTCCAGGTCGACTACACCGACGGAGTGCCGATTCCTGGTTGCCCGTAGTGCTGCGTCAATGTTGATTCTGGGGTTGGTGCCCCCGTAATCCGAACCCGGAGCGTAAGCGACGGGCCTCTACGATTTGCGAACCCGGAGCGCCAGCGACGGGTGGCCGCCTGTAGCGTCAACGCTCGTGGGTGGCACGGACAAGGAACGACAGGACCAAAGGGTCGGTCGTTCCTTGTCCGTGAACAAGAAGGGACTCCGCGGCGCTCCGGTACCGTCACCCCTTGTGGGTAACGAAGGATCCAGAAAAGGGATAAGTCCAATATTCGGGCAATCGCGCATCGGTAATTGCGCGTATCCCCAAGTTAGACAGTTGCGATCCAGAATCGTCCCTGGCGGGGCCGGCAGGGCCGATGAAGGCGAAAAGTCTTCACTACATTTGGGCGACTTCCTCCAGGTAACGTAACCGTTGCGGCAGGGTGAGACCCAGGCGGTGGAGCAGGATCCGCTGCGCCGGATCGGGCGTGGTCACGCAGCGCACACGCACCGTCCGACCGGGGCGGCCGTCACGGGTCATCGTCGGCAAGACCACTTCGCTGCTCTGGATCTTGGCCAACTCCTCCATCAGTGCCCCTTGCTCCATCAGCTCCACGAAGCGCTGGTGCATGGCCTGTTCCTTGGCCCTCCGATCCGCACTCCTCGCCAGGATGAAGGTCTCGTCGCCGTTCGGTCCCGGCACCAACTTCACTTCCACCCCGGCCTGGACTTCGTGCCAGTCCCGATCCGTCAGGTAGTGCTCGAACTGCCGGAGTAGGGGCTAGGGCGTGCCCACCATGTAGGAGCCGCCGCGCTCGCGGGTGAACTTCAGGTTCTGCTCACTGACCATGATGGCCGCCATCACCGGCCAGGGCACCTCTTCGTCTCCGGGGGGCATGCCCTCCGAAAGCAACAGGTCCAGCTTCAACAGGCAGGTACGCGACCACGCGATGTCGGGAGCCGCGGCCCGTGCGGTAGGATTCCACCAACGCCTTCGGCCGCCCACGCCGCATAGTAGAGAATCAGCGGAGGTGTTTCACGCGGCAGGGGATGGCTCGTCCGGGTGCTCTTCTCCGCTGTCGTGGGCCATCGGCGGCAGCAGGCTGTACGAGGCCAAGTGCCGCGGGTTCTTGAAGCGCTTGATCCGCCCGATCTCCACCAGGATGACGTAGCCCAGGATCCACCCGATGCCCGGGATGGTTTGCAGCCGCCGGCTCACCCGCGAGCGGCGGACCTGGTGACGCACCTCTTGCGTCAGCGCACGTTCGACGGTGGGCGGACTTCGCGGTATATTCGGGGTGAATGTCCGCGCAAGGAGAACGATCCTTCGTTGCTGAGGGCAGCACGCGGTCAAGGTGGGCACGTCGGGCGTGAATCCGCCGCGACCGCAGTGGCCCTATGCGCAACGGATCTGGGAGTGACGGAGCATGCTGGTGAGCGATCAGCAACGGAGCGCCAAGTCAAGGGGGAGCACATCCGCGGCGCCGCCGAGCGGCGTCGAGCAGGCGGCGCTGGCGCGCAGCGGGCACGAATTCCTCTACGGACCGGCGGAGAGAATCCCCTCGATCGTCGTGCCGAACTTTCCGGCCCTCGGCCGGCTTACCGCGGCGCGCTTCCTTGAGTGGGTGCGGGAGAACCCCGAAGGCGTCGTCTCGTTGCCGACGGGCAAAACCCCCGAGCACTTCATCAAGTACGTGCAGCACTACCTCCGGACCTGGGGCCGCAAGGAGACCGCCCAAGCCCTCGAAGCCCTGGGATTGCCGACCGACCGCCGGCCCGAACTCTCCGGCTTGCGCTTCGTGCAGATGGATGAGTTTTATCCCATCGACTCCAAGCAGCACAACAGCTTCTATCACTACGTCTGCCGCTTCTACCTCAAGGGCTTCGGCCTGGAGCGCACCCGCGCGCTGCTCATCGACCCGCTCAAGATCGGCCTGCCCAAGGGCACCGCCCTGTACGACGTGTTTCCCGACGGCACCGTGGACCTGTCGCTGCGGATTCGCCGCGTCACCTCGGTACTGGAGCGCCGCCAGCAGGAGGTCCTGCGGGCCGTCGACGCCTTCTGCACCGACTACGAGCGGCGCATCCGCGAGCTGGGCGGCATCGGCTTTTTCCTCGGCGGCATCGGCCCCGACGGCCACATCGCTTTCAACATCCGCGGCTCCGACCGGTTCTCCACCACCCGGTTGCTGGATCCCAACTACGAGACCAAGGCCGCCGCGGCGACCGATCTGGGCGGCATGGAGGTCGCCCGGCACAAGAGCGTCATCACCATCGGCCTGAGTACGATCACGTACAACCGCGAAGCGGTGGCGCTGATCTTCGCCGCCGGCGAGGCCAAGGCCAGGATCGTGGCCCGCACGATCCACAGCGAGCTGGGCAATGAACACCCCGGCTCGGTGCTGAGCCTGTTGCCGCACGCCCGCTTCTATCTCACGACCGGCGCGGCGTCGCGCCTGACTCACCGGCTCTTCGTGGACCTGACGCGCCAGGAGCAAGTCCCCGACGAGCAGGCCTGCCGGATCGTGATGGACCTTTCGCTCGCGACGGGCAAACCGATCCGGTTCCTGACGCGCGAGGATTTCCAGGAAGACCGTTTCGCCGCGGAACTGCTCAAGAAGACGCAGTCCGCGCCGCAACCGCTCAAGGAACGGACCGAGCAGCGCGTGCTGGAAAACCTGCACCGCGGCCACGCCCCGGTCGAGAACAAGACGCTCCTGCACACCTCCCCCCACCACGACGACATCATCCTGGCCTATCTGCCCTATGTGACCAACGCGGTCCGGCGGCGCAGCACGCGGCACTGCTTCGCGTACCTGACCTCCGGCTTTAACGCGGTGACCAACAGCTACATGTACTCCGTCGTGGTCGACCTGCAGGAACGGCTCCGCCGGGAGGATTTCCGCAAGCTGTTCACGCCCGAGTTTTTCGAGGCCGACAACGTCCTCGCGCGGCGGATCGATACGTCGCATTACTTTCAGGGCGTCGCCCGGCACCTCGACGAGCACCGCCAGGAAGCCGCGGCCCAGCGCCTGCTCCGGAATCTCATCGAGCTGTACGAAGACGACAACCTCGACAATATCCAGCAGCGGCTCACCGAGCTCGCCAACTACTTCCACACTCAGTACCCCGGCAAGAAGGACATGCCCTTGGTCCAGCAGCTCAAGGGCCGCATGCGCGAGTGGGAGTCCGACTTGAAATGGGCCTACTACGGGTTCACCGGCGAAGCGGTCCGGCACCTGCGACTCGGGTTCTACCGGGGCGACATTTTTACCGAGACGCCGACGTTGGACCGCGACGTGCCGCCGATCCGCGACCTGCTGCGCGAGATCAAGCCGGATATCGTGACCGTCGCCTTCGACCCGGAGGGCACCGGTCCGGACACGCACTACAAGGCCCTGCAAGCGGTCTCCGCCGCGCTGCGGCTCTACGAGCAGGAAACCGAGCGGCATGACGTGCGGGTCCTCGGCTACCGCAACGTCTGGTACAAGTTCCACCCGGCCGAGGCCAACCTCTATGTGCCGACGTCGCTCACCCACATGAACGACCTGGAGGTCTGTTTCGACACCTGCTTCGTGACCCAACGGTCGGCGTCGTTCCCGAGCCATGAGTACGACGGGCCGTTCTCCAAGCTGGCCCGCAAGATCCAGGCCCGGCAATACGAGCAGATCAAGACCTTCCTGGGAGAGGATTTCTTCGTCTACAATGCCGACCACGGCCTGCGGGCCGCGTGCGGCATGGTCTACCTGCGCGAGATGGACTTGGCCGAGTTCTATACCAAGTCGGCCGAGCTGAAGCAGTTGGCCGAGGAGGCGTGAACCGCTTGGTTAACCATCTCCGAACGAGCGACTAACTCACCGAAGTAGTCGAAGTGCCTTGCAGAGCTGGCCTCGTCGAGAACGATCATGGGTCCACGCGCGAACATTAGAACCTATCCCAAAACCGGACATCTGTGGAGTCCGTATGATTCTGCATGCTGACACTCACGGACGAACAACTCGACTGGTGCCCATCTCGGCCGTGACACCACGCGTGCTGGATCGCCGGGTATCGGAAACTCAAGGAGTACCGAGTCACGTCACGCCAGGAGCAGCATGCTGGCAGCGTGCAGGACTTGCTGCGTAGTTTCCAGGAGGTGGTCGCGGCGTGATCTGAGGAACGGGACGCAATGCGGGACCAGTGGTACGGGGACAACCGCGACGTGGTGAAGTGGGCCGTCCTGGTCCATCTGGCCGAGACGCACCAGCTCAAGAAGATTCTCCAGGTCGCCTTCTATCGCCCCAGCGACACCGTGCCGATGCTGACCGCCGGTCGGCGGCGGGCGCCCATCTCCCCAGCGGTGATCAACCACTTCAGGAATCTCGAACAGATAGGGGGGCTGGCCGAGGCGTTTGCGAGCCAAGCACTGAAAGTCACCGAAGTTACGGCGCAGGGGTCGGTACCCGAACTCTACGCCGTCAGCGAGTCTGAGACCTGCATTCTGATTCTGGACGGCGAGGAACTGGTCGGGGCCAAGCAAAATCGCATCCTCAACACCGACGTGCTGCTGAGGCCACGTAGCAAGACGAAAATCCCCGTGTCGTGTGTCGAGCAGGGGCGGTGGCACCATGTCCGGCCGGACTTTGTGGTGGGCAGCCAGGCACCCCCGGCGATGCGGGCGCGCAAACTCAGTTCCGTGAGCCGGAGCCTGCGGGAGTCAGGCCAGGCGCGTTCGGACCAAGGGGAGGTCTGGGAGGGGGTTGGGGAGCTGCTTTGTGCTATGGGCACGCCGTCCGAGACGGCTGCGATGGCCGACGCGTTCCGGCAACGCCAGGACGACCTTGGCGAGTTCGTGCGCGGACTGCCGTGTCCGGAGGAGGCCGTCGGCGTGATGGTCATGATCAACGAGCGATTCACGTGCGTGGACCTGTTCGACCGGCCGCGGACGCTCCAGCAGGTCTGGCCTCGGCTTGTGTCCGGCTACGCGGCTGACGCGATTGCCCAGGCAGCGGCCCCGGTGCTCGACGAGACGAGTGTCGTCGGGGCGGCCATCCTCGACCGCTTACGCCAGGCCGAATGCGTTGCGTGCGCGGGTGTGGACCTGGGCGAGGACTGGAGATTCGAGACGCCCGAGCTGCTTGGGTCTGCGCTGGTTGTTGAGGGAGCGGCGCTGCACCTGAGCGCGTTTCCGAGCGACCCGGCAGGGGCCCGGCGAGATTCCAACGTGGGTCGCATCGCCAGCCCAAGCCAGCGGCGGCGGCCGCCTCGGCCGCCGGTGTATTGAGTCGGAGGGCGTGAATCCAGACGTGGCTATCGTCCGACGGCGAGCCCCACTTACAGCATTATTGACCACGGCGGGTGACCGCTGAGGCTGTCTTCGTTGGCACACGTCGGCCACCGCACCGAATTGGGGGGGGGGCGACGAGAGCTCGCGCCTTCGCGCCGCGTGCTCGGCGCTGCATAATGTTGTCGCACCCATCCACGTGGAGCGACAGCTATGCACCGGCTAAGTGATTACCTGACGGTCGCTGAGGCAGCGGAGATTCTTGGCGTCAGCAAGGATACCCTGCGCAGGTGGGACAGATCGGGCAAGCTAAGCGCACGGCGGCATCCCGTCACGCGGTATCGGCTGTATCTCAAGAAGGAACTCGAAGACCTTCTCCGCCTTCTCGGCGGTGGATCGGTGAAACGGAGCAAAGGCGGGTCGAGTTGAGGAGAGGGTGAAGGAGCCAACAGCGAGCTCATGGGCTTGCTGGACGGCCGTGGGGAAGCTTGCCGATGGGCGGACCAAACGACATGGTCGGAACACATGACAATCTGGACCTCGCCGCCTTGATGCGTCTGCGGCTCGTGGTGGCCCGCTTTGGCGAGATGGACAACTCCCGCTGGTGGAATACGAAGGGGTTGTTGGGGCAGCTCGGAGAACTTGCGTTGCGACGCGGTTTGCCCAAGTCTCACTTCTTCGCACAGGCTCGGGTGGTCTTTGCCGTGGCGGCGGATCGCTGCCGGAAGGTCTTTGATCCACCGTCCGCCATCACGTTGTGGAGACTCCCGACGATCGTCGAGGAGCAGTTGGACGCCCAGTGCGCCGACTGGCTTGAGCAGCCGGAGGAATGGGCCTCGTTTTTCAAGAGACTCCAGAACATCAGAGTATCTGATCTGCTTGCGGTCATGCTTGACCTCGGCGTGATCGGGGAGCGCGATGTGGCGAACGCCCGAACCCTTCGTCGGGCAGCAGATAATCGCGCTGTGCCGCTGCCCGGTGTTCGACAGGTGTCCACGGAAACGGTCAAGCTCCTGGCCGCAGGATTCTTCCGTGGTGAGCCCGGCGAGCCTGCGATCCCGTACGCGAGGTTTGAAGGCCAGGGATGACTCAAACGCGCTCCAACGTGGTCTCGTCTTTCACGATCATCAAGGGAGCTCTCATCCCTGAGACGTACGCCGCCTTCGGTAAGTGGGACTTAGAGAAGCCGACCGCTGCGAATCTTGCGGCGATGAAGGAACGCAACACGATCGGCGCGAAGAGCGCAAACTGGCTACGTGACGTTGTCTTCGTGCTGCAACGTCGGTTCGACCCATCGGAGCGCGATCGCACGTTGGTGGAGCTTGCCGTTGGTGGCTGTGACATCGAAATCTGGAAGCCGCTGATGCTGTGGCACATGACGCGAGACGAGTTCCTGCTGCGTGATTTCCTCCTCAACTGGCTGTTCCCCCGATTCCGTGATGGAGGATCTCGGCTCCGTGTTGACGACGTGCTGCCGTACCTGGCTGCCCTGCCTGCAAAGGGGGCAGACGTTGAATCGGCCTGGAGCATGAACACGTCGGAGCGTGTCGCGGCCGCGCTGCTGAAGACCGCGACGGATTTCGGTCTCCTCAAGGGTTCGATGTCGCGAGAGTTCGCCGCGTTTCACCTGCCCGAGACAAGCTTCATGTACCTGCTACACGCGGTGATGGACGAGGTTCAGAGTGCGGCCAAGGTTGTCGATTCGCCCGACTGGCGCATGTTTCTGATGAGCCCGGGTGATGTTGAAAGGGAGCTCCTTCGTCTGCATCAGTTCCGGAAAGTGCATTACGAGTCCGCCGGCAGCCTAGTGCAGCTTCAGTTGCCCTGCGCTTCCGCTGTCGAGTTTGCCAGGAGGCTCGTTGCATGAGCGATTGGCTTGAAAGGCTGACGACGAAGCTCGAACCGCTGCTCGGTCAGGAGGACCCTCGTCGGTCAATCAGCGCGTACCACGATATGCCCTACGCGATCTTCCGTTACCCGGCTGAGGAGGAGTTTGCCCTGCGCAAAGAGCTTAGCCTGTTGCGCACTCGGCTTGAACAGAAGGGCAAGCGGGTGTCGGTCATCAGTCTTGCCGAGCGGCTTCAGGCCGCAATCACCGCCGAGTCGTCGACCGGGGATCTTGTCGAATCCGAGAAAACGATCGGCCTGACGCAGGTGATCGATACGGTTCACGAAATCCTGAGCCGCTACAAGCGGCTGGACGACCTGGTCGTCGAGCGTATGCCCGCGAGTCCCGATCCGCTGCGGGACATCGTCTTCATCGTCCGCGCGGGTGCGTTATTCCCGGTGTACCGAACGTCCTCGCTGCTGGAGCAGCTCAAGGGACGGGTGGTCGTGCCGAGCGTCCTCTTCTTTCCCGGCGAGTTGGACGGTGCAGCCGGTTTGCGGTTCATGGGCGTCTTGGACGCCGAGCACAACTACAGGCCGATGATTTTCTGAGGTGAGTGACGGCGATGAGAGCAACGAAGATCAAAGATCTGTTTGCAAGTGACGTAAACCGCCGGATCGAGGAGGTCATCAAGGTCGATCAGACCGATACCGACATCCTCGTCGATGAGATTGATGAATACGTCGCGACCGACTCGATCCGCCGTTCGTACACGGGGATCCTCGATCGTTACTTCGAGACACCGAACAAGCCACATGAAGGCATTGCGGTATGGGTATCCGGCTTCTTTGGTTCGGGAAAGTCAAGCTTCGCGAAGACGCTCGGCTTGATCCTGGAGGACAGTGAGCTTCGGGGGAAGGGTGCCGGGGAACGCTTCGGCGACAGGACCGGCGACGACCGGATCAAGGTCCTGCTGCGAAACATCCATGAACGCATCCCCACCAAGACCGTCGTGTTCGACCTTTCGACGGACCGGGGTATCCGTAGCGGCAATCAGATGCTCACGGAGATCCTGTATCGCGAGTTACTGAAGCGGTTGGGGTACGCACGGGATATCGACCTGGCGGAGCTGGAGATCACTCTGGAAGAAGAAGGCCGGCTCAATTCGCTCAAACAGACGTATCAGCGGCTCTTCGAGAAGGACTGGGATGCGGAGAAGGGCAAGGTCGCCTTCGCCCTCGGTCAGGCGAGCCGCGTCATGCACGAGCTCGAACCCAAGACGTACTCCGCGCCCGATTCCTGGGTGAAAGCTGCCAAGTCCCGAACGGAATTGAGCGCGAATCGCCTTGCCGAACGTGCTCTGGAGCTGATGAAACGGCAATTCCCCGGCTGGAGCCTCGTGTTCGTGATCGACGAAGTCGGTCAGTTCGTAGCCCGCGACGTACAAAAGATGCTCGACCTTCAGGGGCTCGTTCAGGCCATGGGCCGCGTCGGTCGCGGAAAGATGTGGGTGGTGGTTACATCCCAGGAGCGGCTGAGCGATATTGTCGGCGGCATGGAGGATAAGCGCGTCGAGTTGGCCCGTCTGATGGACCGATTCCCGAGCGAGCTTCAGGTCCATCTGGAGCCGTCCGACATATCCGAAGTCACGAGCAAGCGCGTGCTCTCGAAGAACGCCGAAGCAGAGAAAATGCTTCGCGAGCTGTTCGAGCAAAACCGCGGTCGGCTGGTAGCCAACAGCCGGCTTACCGCCGATATTAAGCTGCCGGAGCTTACGGGGGAGCGCTTCATCGCGCTGTACCCCCTCTTGCCGTACCAGGTTGATCTGATCATTCAGGTCGTGTCGGGGCTGCGTACCCAGGGCGGGGTCAGCAAACACGTCGGCGGTGCGAATCGCACGATCATCAAGCTGGCTCAACAACTGCTCATTAACCCCGCCGTCGCTTTGGGCGAAGAGCCGATCGGCAAGCTTGCGACGATCGAGAACGTTTACGACCTGGTCAAGGGCAACATTGAGAGCGACATCCGCGACAAAATCGATCGCATCTCGGCCGAAGTGAACCACCCGCTCGCGCAACCTGTCGCCAAGGCCATTTGCTTGCTTCAGTTCGTTCAGAGCGTGCATCGCACCGCGGAGAACATTGCCGCCACGCTTCATCCGGCCATCACGGCCGACTCGCTGCTGCCATCCGTGAAGGAGGCCCTGGAGGCACTCGAACGGGCGCACAAGGTCCGCAAGGGCGACGACGGCTACCGCATCCCCACGCCTGTCGAGGACGATTGGGAGAAACAGCGTGCCGGCCTGACGCCCAAGCCTGCGGACAGCAACCGGATTCTCGGCGAGCGCATCGACGAACTCTGGCAGCCGCAGCCGACCCATAACTTCATGGATACGAAGCAATTCAAGGCCGGGCTGCACCTGAATGGTCGTCCGCGGATCGACGGCGACATCGCGATCCAGCTCTACCTCGCAGAAGCAGGTAAGGATCTTGATGAGCGCGTCGCCGAAGCTCGGTCTCGCAGCCAGGTCGAGGACAAGGCGATCTTCTGGGTCGTGCCCCTCGACGATCGCATCGACCGGGCGACGCTGGAGGTGTTCCGATCCGAGGAGATGCTGACCCGCAAAGAGCGCGGCGCACAGACCAAGGCGGAGTTGGGCCTCGTCTCCGAAGAGAAGCGCAAGCTGACGAACACGCACCGGCCGGAGCTGCGGCGACTCCTGCAGGCGGCGTGCCTGAACGGTACGGTCTACTTCCGTGGCAACGACCGCAGCCCGCGCGAGACCGACACGTCCATCGGCACATTCGCCGGCGATCTGCTGAAGGAAGTGCTGCCGCGCGTCTTCGACAAGTTCCACCTCGCGGCCGCGCGTATTCAGCGCAAGGACCTCGATGCCCTGACGACGAGCGAGAATCTCCACGGTCTCACCCCAGTGTTCTCGACCCTGTCGCTGCTCAAGGACGAGAAGGGCAAGCCCATCTTCGAGACCGAACAGGGGCCGCTCAAGGAGATGATGGGCCGCATCGAGAACCACTGGAGCTACGGCAAGGCCGCCACGGGCAAGACACTGGCCGACGAGTTCGGCAACGAGCCCTACGGCTGGTCGTTCGAGGCCGTCCAATTGTTTGCGCTCTGCCTGCTCCGCGCCGGCAAGATCGACGTGACCAGCAAGGGGCAAACGGTCGAATCGGCCTTGGGCGTCGAAGCGAAGAACGTCTTTAGCAACAACAACCTGTTCCGCGCCGCGTCGTTTCGGCCGAAGCAGAGCCTCGGGTTCGAGGAGCTCGTCAAGGCCGCAGAGGCGTTCAAGCGGGTGTTCGGCCGGGAGGTTCCCGAGCTGGAGCAAGGCGCTGTGGCCCGCGAGATCCGTGCAGCCGTCGCCGAGCACGAAGAGGCGATCCGCGAGCAGGAGGGCGTGCTGAAGACAAACCGTTTGCCGGGCGCGGAAGTGCTCACCAGCGCGATCGAGCGCATCCGCGATATCCGTGGCGGCTCCGAGGACAACGCCGTCCTTACGTTCAACGGCTCGCACGCCGAGATCGGCGAAGCGATTAAGCGGGCCAAGGAACTCGAACAGGCCCTTACGGAGCCATCGCTCAGCCGGCTCGAAGCCGCAGGAAGCGTCCTGAAGAGCCAATGGTCGTTCCTGAAAGACGAAACCGATGTCGGTGAGGAACTCACCAAGAAAGCCGAGGAACTCGCTGATGCGCTCCGCCGCGAGACGTTCTTCCGCGAACTTCCCCGCATCGATCAGCACACGAGCGCGATCCAGACCGAGTACGCGCGGCGTTTCGACGAAACCGTTAAAGCTCGCTGCGCGGCTTACGCCGAGGCGGAAGCCAAACTCAAAACCACGCCGGGATGGGAGCAGCTCGCTGCCGACCAGCAGCAGCGGATCGCGCAGCCACTCGCCAGCCGCGCCACGACCGAGGTCGCGAAGACGACGCCGATCCCGCAGCTCCGTGCCGACATCGACGCCTGCCCAAAGCGCCTGCAGGACGCGATCTCCCAGGTACTCACGGCGGTCGAAGGCACCCGCATGGTACAGGTCGATGCCGGCAGCTATTTCCGCGACGGCATTGAGAGCGAGGAACAGCTCGACAGCGCCCTAAGCGGTCTGCGTGAGGAGTGCGCCAAGCATGTCGGCGAGGGTAAGAAAGTCTTCCTGAAGTAGCCGGGAGCCGCCGTGGACCAGCAGACTCGCAATAAGCTGCAACGCGCAACGCAGGACGCCCGCCGGCTGCTCGAACACGAGTTCGCCGAGCAGCTCGAAGGGACGTACGACATCCTGCCCGATGGCAAGATCCTGCCCCAGTCCGGCCAGCACCTCGACGACCACGGCCGGCTGATCCGCCGCAAGCTCGTCGACGCGATCGAGCACATCCGCGCCGGCGGCAAGAAGCCCGCCGAAGCGGTCGACGAATACAGCCGCGAGGCCGCCTTCACGTTCCTGAATCGTTTCGTTGCCCTGAAGATGCTCGAAGCCCGCGGCCTTTTGCAGCAATGCGTCTCCAAAAGTGACCAGTCGAGCGGCTTCAAGGAATTCACCGGCCTGGCCCCCGGCCTGGCCGAGCTGCCGGACAAAGGCTACCGCCTGTACCTGGAGTGCCTGTTCGACGAGCTAAGCATTGAGGTCAAGGTGCTCTTCGACCGCCGCGACCCGGCCTGCCTGCTCTGGCCACGCCGTCAGGCGCTGGGCGACCTGCTCACCATTCTCAACCAGTCCGAGCTGGAGGGCGTCTGGGACCAGGACGAGACCATCGGCTGGGTCTACCAGTACTTCAACAGCCAGGAAGAGCGGCGGAAGATGCGGGAGGAGTCGCAGGCCCCGCGCAACAGCCGCGAGTTGGCCGTCCGCAACCAGTTCTTCACGCCGCGCTACGTCGTCGAGTTTCTGACCGACAACACGCTCGGCCGCATCTGGTACGAGATGCGGCAGGGCCAGACGAAGCTAGTCGATCAGTGCCGCTACCTGGTGCGCCGGCCGACTGAGATCTTCCTGAAGGAAGACGAGCAGCCGCCCGAGCAGCCGCCCGACGAGAACCTGAGCCAGGAAGAGCTGCTCAAGCAGCCGGTCCACATTCCGTATCGGGCGAAGAAGGACCCGCGCGACCTGAAGATCCTCGATCCGGCCTGCGGCTCGGGGCACTTCCTGCTGTACTGCTTCGATTTGCTGCTGGCGATCTACGAGGAGGCGTGGCATGACGAGCATTCCCCCTCTCCCTCCCAGGGAGAGGGTCGGGGCGAGGGTCTCCGCACGCTTCGCGAAGACTACCCGACCATCGAGGCCCTGCGCCCGGCCGTTCCGGGGCTGATCCTGCGGCACAACCTGCACGGCATCGACATCGACCCGCGGTGTGCGCAGATCGCAGCGTTCGCACTGTGGATGCTGGCCCAGCGGGCGTATAACGACTTCGGCCTTGACCGAGGCAGCCATCCGGCGATCCGCCGGACGAATATCGTCGTCGCCGAGCCGATGCCCGGCGAGAAGGACCTGCTCAAGGAATTCACGGCGACGCTCCAGCCGCCGCTGCTGGGCCAGCTTGTGGAGGTGATCTTCGACAAGATGCAGCTCGCCGGCGAAGCCGGCAGCCTGCTGAAGATCGAGGAGGAGCTACGCGAGGCGATCGCCCAGGCCCGCGAGCAATGGGTCCGCGGCTCGAAAGATGAGCAGCTGACGCTCTTCGCCGATGATCGCCCCAAAGCCGAGCAGCTTCGCTTCGACTTGTCGGGAATCACAGACGATCTGTTCTGGCAGGAAGCCGAGTTTCGGACCCTTGCCACATTGAGGCAGTTCGCGGAGGCGCGCGCAAACGGTACGGCGCTTCGCCGCGAGCTCTTCGCCGACGACGCGGCACGTGGCTTCGCCTTCATCGACCTTTGCCGAACACGTTACGACGTGGCGCTAATGAACCCGCCCTTCGGTGAACCCGCGCTGGGCACTCGTGATTACATACGGCGCGCGTATGCCGATTCAAAGGAGGACATTTACACCGCGTTTGTATCTCGGTTCGCCAAGAAGCTTGAGCACGGAATGGTCGGAGTGATCTCGAACCGAACGGGGTTCTTCCTCGCCGGCACAAAGCGATGGCGGCATAGTACGCTGCTGTCCTCTCCTTCGTTGGTGCTTCTCGCTGATCTTGGTGATGGCGTTCTCGACGATGCGCTAGTAGAGGCAGCAGCATACGTGATTGCCCGTGCGTCAACAACCTGTATCTTTTTTCGACTACTGGACCAGCAAGTCAAGGACGCTCCTCTGCTCGATTGGGTATCGCGTTTCGCCAACGGGCAGATTTCCAACGGCACGTTCGTGACCAATCTGAGTACCTTCGTCGACTTCCCCGAGTCACGCATTTCGTACTGGGCACCCCCGCGCGTGCGCGCGATCTACCGCATGCTCAGTGGCGCAAACGGAAACGGATTAGACGTCAAATTTGGTCTATCGACCAAAGATGACTACCGCTTCCTGCGACTTTGCTGGGAGATCCCCGCAGATAAAGTCGTTTCCAGGCAGGAGGACGCAACGTCCAAACGCCCATGGATGTGGCTCGCGAAAGGTGGGGAGTACTCATTGCATTTCGCCGACATCCACCTTCTCGCAAATTGGGCGAATTACGGTCACGAGATTGCTTCACGTGTTGTGCAGCTGTATCCGTACCTCAACGGTGACGCCAACTGGGTGCTGCACAGCGAAGTACCGTATGGCCGTCCCGGCGTCACTTACAGTAAACGCACCACGAGTGGTTTCAGCCCGCGGCTTCTTCCGCCTGGCTGCCTCATCAGCGACCTCGGCTGTACGATCTATGCAGCCGATGATGCGATGCTGCCGCGTGTGCTCGCCACGTACGGATCGCGTGCGTTCGGCTATCTACTGGAGTTCAATGTTGCTTCGGGTGATTCGGTGCATTCGGGAAGCGCGGCCCGGCACTACGAGATTGGTTCGGTCGCATCTGTGCCAATTCCGCTAGTCACCGGTCTAAGCGACGACATCGCCGCTGACATCATCGCCATCTGGCGCCGGAAAGCCACGCGTGATGCGCGCGACGAAACGAGTCGCTACTTTGTGCTGCCGTGGCCTGAGTGCGCGGTCGGGGGCGTACGCGAGTGTTCCGCCGCTCTCAGGAACGATGACATGCGAGCGTCCATTGCGGTTTTGGCCGAAGCTTCAAAGTCGGAGAGGGCGGTCCGTGACTTGTACGGCTTCGACTGCGCCGCGGAGGCGGCGTGCGAAGCGGAGTTTGGCCCAGACGTAACGGGATACCCACGCGAAGTGACCAACGACCTTCGTCACCTTCTTCCGACACTTTGGACGGTAGACATGTCGGAGGTTGTCGCTTCAACTTCCAGGGCGCTTGGCTGTGCTCGCTTCATTTCGAAGATGACGTTTCTTGCGGACCGTCGATTGGAACTGCTCTGCCACCGGTTTCACGTTCATCCGCAGGCCATTGCCGACGCGCTGCGCCAGTTGCCCGTTACTCAAGCTGAGGCCGGTGCGACGGCGCGTGCCGGGTGTTCATATACGTTTGGCGTAGCTGTCGGCCGGTGGGACGTATGCTTCGCGTCAGGCGAAAGACCGGCGCCTACCCCTCTTTCCCCGTTTGCTCAGTTGCCGGTCTGTCCGCCAGGCCAGCTCCAGAACGAGCAAGGACTGCCCATCACCAAGGACGACGTGGCAAGGCTGAAGGCGGAGGGTTGCTGGGATTACCCGATCAAGTTTCCATGGGACGGCATTCTTGTAGATGACCTGGGCCATGCACTGGACATCGAATCCCGTGTCCATCAGGTGCTGCAGACGATCTGGAAGGGCGGCTGGGAGGCCGTCGAGCGCGAAACCTGCGAAACCCTGGGCGTACGTACCTTGCGGGACTACTACCGCAAGCCCACCGGCTTCTTTGAGGATCACATCAAGCGATACTCGAAGAGCCGGCGCAAAGCCCCGATTTACTGGCAGCTCGCCACGCCGTCGGCCAGTTACTCGGTGTGGCTCTACTACCACCGCTTCACGTCGGACACCTTCTACAAGGTCCTCAACGACTACGTGAAGCCCAAGCTTGACCACGAGCAGCGCAAGCTCGACCGGCTGCCGGCGGACGCGGGACCGGAGCCGACGCGGTCGCAGCGGGCCGAGATCGACCAGCAGGAGACGTTCGTCGCCGAGCTGAGAACCTTCGCCGAGGAGATCGAGCGGATCGCCCCGTTGTGGAACCCGGACCTCAACGATGGCGTGATCATCAACTTCGCCCCGCTCTGGCGGCTCGTGCCGCAGCACAAGGCCTGGCAGAAGGAGTGCAAGGAGTGCTGGGACTCACTCGTCGCCGGCGAGTACGACTGGGCCCACCTGGCCATGCACCTGTGGCCCGAGCGGGTCGTACCCAAGTGCCGCACCGACGCCAGCCTGGCCATCGCCCACGACCTGGAGGACGTGTTCTGGGAGCAGAAGGCGGTGGGCCGCGGACGGAAGGCAGTCAGCAGAAAGAAGAAGGCCGTGGACCGGGCGCAGCGGCCCTTGGCAGCGGTCGATGATGCGGAAAACGAAGTAGCGGGCGGCGGAGGGGATGAGTCGTTCGAGTTGGACGAGCAGGAGCTGCCCACCGTCAGCAGCACGCCATCCACCAATCTGCGCTGGGTTCCCAAGGAGGAGCCCGACGAAGGCTGGGACGCGGTGATCGAGCGCCTCGTCGCCGAACGGACGAAGCCGGCAGTGAAGGCGGCGCTGAAGAGCCTGTTGGAGGCCCCGACCCCGGGCGGCAACGGGCGGGGTCGCAAAGCCGGCGGTCGTCGGCGAGCGAGGGCATAGCGATGCACGCGTTTCACGAATACATCAGTGAGCAGCTCGTCGAGAAGCTCCGAAAGCGGCGCGTCGTAGTGTGGTACGACCCGCGCAGTGAGTTCGGGCCGTTCATCCGTGAGCTATGCGGTGGGAGCGATCCGCTCGCGTGCATGCTCCAGCCTGTCCAGGTCGGCGAACTTCCGGCGCACGTAGGCGTCGGGTTCGGGTCGTTCTTCGAAGTGAAGTTCACGGTCGAGCCCCTCATGGCGGCCGATGTGCCCGAGCCGCTGCTGATCTACATTCCCGCCGAGAGGCCGGACCGCACCGAGTCGCCGCTGATGGAGCTGGAAAAGGCCGGGGAGTGCTACGAACCGCAGCTCAAGCGGCTGGCCCGAAATGTGCTGCGGCACCAGTACAGCGACGGGCAGATTGATGAGATGCTCGCCGCCGAGACGGTTGCCTATGAGGATGTGGTAGGCCTGCTCAAGGAGGACGACGGTCGGCAGAAGTCCATGCTCAAGGTGATCTTCGCCGACGCGCGCGACAACGCGACGGTTGTTGCCGACTGGATCGCCATGCCCGCCGTTGACGCGAAGATTGCCGAGAAATCGGCGAAGGGTGAGCTGTTCAAGCTGATCGAGTCTCGCCTGGGGCTGCAGCTCGGCGGAGAGCTGAACCTGGCCGAAGCGCGGACGAAGGCGATGCGCTACGTGCTCGTGGGCGAATTTCGGGACGACTTCGAGGGGGAGCCCCCGACGGCCGCGGCGATGATCCCGGCGCCACCGACGAAGGACCAGACGAAGTTTGTGCGGGAAGTGGCCCAGTCGCTGCGGCTGCGACACGGCGACGAGTACGTCGGCCTGGCAGACCAGGTCGAAAGCGAGTTCGGACTTGCGGACGCTGCGCTGCAGCCAGAGAAGCTGGGCAGGATTGACACGTTTCGCTTCGAGGAGCGCACGCTCCTGAGTTACGCCGGACAGTTGCTCGTTAATCGTCGGTGCGAACAGGCCTCCAAGGTCGTGAGCGATCATCGCCGGAGTTTCTGGACGGATCGCGATCTTCGTCGGCAGAACCAGTGGGAGGCGTGCCGGCTGATGGCGGAGCAGGGCAGCCTGGCGGCGGAGGTCCGTAAGTCGCTGCCGAAGGCGGCAGAACCGAAGGCGTGGATTGAGCGGTACACGGCCGCCGACGGCTGGTACCGGCTCGATTTCGTACAGCGCAACCTGGAGGCGCTGGTTGCCAGCATGACCGAGGACCCCGAGTCGGAGGAAGCCCTGAGCGCGGTGCGGACCGAGTACGAGCATGTCCTGCGGGAGATGACAAGGGGTTTCGTGCAGGCGTTGCAAACCGCTCGGTGGTCACTTTCCGGCGTACTGGGCCAGAGCTCGATCTACCCGGAGCTCGTTCAGGCAAACGGCGGTAAGGTTGCGTACATCCTCGTCGATTCGCTGCGCTACGAGATGGGCATTGAGCTCCGGAACCAGCTCAGCGATGCTGATGAGCTCGGTCTGCGCGCGGCCATCGCGGCGATTCCGACGATCACGCCGGTTGGGATGGCGGCGCTGATGCCGGGGGCCTCCGCCTCGTTCAACGTGACCGAGAGCGGTGGCAGTCTTACGCCTGAGGTGGACGGAACCGCCTTGACGGGCCTGCCAGGCCGGCAGAAGTTCCTCAAAGGGCGCGTGCCGCAAGTGGTCGATTTCGAGCTCGGCAAGTTGCTCGACATGAAGGCGCGGGAGGTCGAGAAGAAAGTCGCGAGCGCCACGCTGGTCGTGGTGCGCTCACAGGATATCGACTCGCTCGGCGAGGGCGGCAGCAATCGCATCGCGCGGCAGGTAATGGACACGGCGGTTGGCAACGTCGCCCGGGCCGTCCGGAAGCTCGCTGACGCAGGCATTGAGCGCTTCATTGTCGCCGCAGACCACGGGCACCTCTTCACGTCCGCCAAGGACGAGTCGATGCGGATCGACAGCCCCGGTGGCCAGACGGTCGAGCTTCATCGCCGCTGCTGGATCGGCCGGGGCGGGATGACTCCCCAGGCCACGGTTCGGGTGAGCGGGCCGGAGCTGGGCTACAAGACGGATCTCGATTTCGTGTTTCCGCTGGGCATCGGCGTTTTCAAGGCGGGCGGTGATCTTGCCTATCACCATGGGGGGCTGAGCCTTCAGGAGCTGCTGATCCCGGTACTGACCGTCCGCATGGTTCGCAGAGGCAAGCCGGCGGTCGGTGGGGTCACCATTACCCTGTCGGATGTTCCGTCGGAGCTCAGGAACCGTACGATGGGGATCACCATTACGGCTCCTGCTGATTTGTTCGGCGGCGAGCCTGTTTTGGTACGTCCTGTGCTCCTACATGGGGGCGTCCAGGTCGGTGAGGCTGGCATGGCGCTGGACGCGGAATTCGATCCGAGGACCCGCTGCGTCAAGTTGCAGCCGGGCAAAACAGCGAGAATCGCGATGCTCTTGCAGAACGAGAGCTGTGATAAGCTCCGAGTCGTCGTACAGGACCCCACGACCGACGCCGTACTGGCGCAGTCGGCCGAGGTTCAGGTGAAGTTGGGGATTTGACCATGGCCGAAACGCAAGCCCCCGCGCGGGACGCACTGGACGATAAGGTCAACCAGGTTTTCTCAGGCAAGGTTGTCCGCAAAGACCTCGTTCGCAAGGTGAAGGTCGGCGCGAACGTGCCCGCGTTTGTTCTGGAGTTCCTGCTTGGCAAGTACTGCGCATCCTCCGACGAAGCCGCCATCCAGATGGGACTCAAGGTCGTGAACGACACGCTGGCCAAGAACTACATTCGCGCGGATGAAGCGACCAAGGCCCAGAGCAAGGTCAAGGAGGAAGGGCGCTATACGTTCATCGACAAGGTCAAGGTCCGCCTGGACGATTCGGACTACTGGGCTGAAGCGGTCAACTTCGGCAACCGCTACCTTCATATTCAGAGCCACTACGTCCGCGAGTTCGAGCGGTTGCTGATGGCCGGAATCTGGGCGCAAATCGAAGTGCGCTTCGAGTACGACGAGGAGAGCAGCGGCAAGCACCCGTTTTGGATCGACAAGCTCGCGCCCATTCAGATCGCCGCGTTTGACCTCGACGAGTACCGGCGGAATCGAGCGGCCCTCACGAGCGAAGAATGGGTGGACCTGCTTGTCCGCAGCATGGGCTATGAGCCCACGGCGATGGATCGACGGCTTAAGCTGCTCTTCCTGGTGCGTCTGATCCCGCTGACGGAGCGGAACTACAACATCGTGGAGTTGGGACCGCGCGGGACGGGTAAGACCTACGCCGTGCAGGAGCTGTCACCCTACGGGGCGCTGCTCACAGGTCCAACCACGGTACCCAACCTATTCGGCCACATACTGGGCCGCCACAAGGGGATGGTGTCGATCTGGGACGTGGTCGCATTTGACGAGGTTGCCGACCTGCAAAAGATGCCCAAAGAAGTGATCACGACGCTCAAGACGTACTGCGAATCGGGCATGTTCCAGCGCGGGAAGGAAGCAGACAGTGGCGAGGCGAGCATTGCCTTCTTTGGCAACACGAACCAGCCTGTCGATGTCATGATACAGACAGGGCACCTTTTCGCGCCGATGCCGGACGTGATCCGCGATGACATGGCGTTCATCGACCGCATCCACTTCTACCTGCCGGGGTGGGAAGTGCCGAAGATGCACAACGACCTGTTCACCGACCACTACGGCTTTGTGGTCGACTATCTGGCCGAGGCTCTCCGCTCGCTTCGGAAGCACAACTTCACGGAGATCATCGACCACCATTTCTCACTTGGCGCTCATCTCAACGCTCGCGACCGGAAGGCAGTCCGCAAGACTGTGTCCGGGCTCATGAAGATCGTCTACCCCCACGGTGAGGCGTCCGTCGAGGAGCTGCGGGAGATTCTGGAGCTGGCCATCGAAGGCCGGCGCCGGGTCAAAGAGCAGCTCAAGAAGATGGGATCGTTTGAGTACTACCATACGTCGTTCAGCTACCAGCGCGCGGATTCCGGCGAGGAGGTTTTCGTGGGCGTCCCCGAGCAGGGTGGGCGGGACATGATCTCGACCGACCCGCTGGCTCCGGGCTCCGTCTACAGCGCTGCCGTGAGCGGCGACGGAACCGTTGGCCTGTATCGCCTCGAAGTCGGCGTCTCCTCCGGAACCGGGAAACTGAGGATGGCGGGCGGGGTCAGTGGTTCGATGAAGGAGTCGATCAATCGGGCGTTTGGGTACCTGTGTGCCCACAAGGTTAATTTTGGCCTGGGGCGGGAGGTCGATGGGGCCGATTTCTACGTGGAGGTCATTGACCTGCTGAACAACCGGGTTGACGCCGACCTGGGTGTGGCGTTTTTCGTGGCAGCTTTCTCGGCGCTGCGGAGGAGTCCATCCACTCCGGCTACCCTGATCCTCGGCGACATGAGCATCCAAGGCAACATCAAGCCGGTGCGGTCCCTTCGCGAACCGTTGCGGATCGCGATGGACAACGGGGCGAAGCGGGCATTGATTCCAATCGAGAACAAGCGGGATTTCCTTGAAGTCAGCGCCGACATCGTCGAGCATGTTGACCCGGTGTTCTACGGAGAGCCCAAAGCCGCCGCGTTCAAGGCGTTAGGTTTGGTGTGACCGCTTCGTCGGCAAACTGCTCGATGAGGTACTTGTACGCGCGGGCTAACGGCATGAACCCGCGGCCGACCAAGGTCCTCCCGTGCGTAGCCTTGGACGGCATACGTGGTGCGGCCGACGGTCCGGGAGTCGATGAGCAGCAGCCGCGGCACACCAAGCGCCGCAAGTTGCAGGGCAACCTGGCGGCCCACGCCGCCGAGGCCGATGACGGTGGCATAGAGCTGTGTCCGCGGGAGCTTGTCTCGGCCTAACGACCCGGCCGGGCGTTCGGCATGAGAGCATGTAATGTTCATAATGATCCTCGGTAGGTTCGGATTCAAGGTGTACGCTGGCCGCCCAGACAAAAGTGACCACCGGGCCGTTCGGCACGGCCCCGTGGGTCACTAGGCGAGACGACGGCCACCGTCGGGGTCCGAGCAAGGTGCCGACGTTTGGTTCTCTCGTGCGTGTCGGCTACGACCGGGGGACGGCGACTTCACTATGGGGCTGGTGCCCGCAACGTCCGTTCCGAGCCGTCGGTGAAGCGGAGCGTGACCGTACCGCCGGACGAGATGGTCACACTTCTGCAGGTAGGCTGGAGGCCTTCGACCGCAGAGAGAATACTCCGGCGGAGCTGCTCGTCCGGCCCGACCAGTCGCATCCAGAAATGATCAAGCTGCTCCTCGAACTCCCGCTGTTGGGTGTCATAGGTGTCCCCCTCATCGCTCCAGCCGCCGAGGTGATACCAGATCTCCGAAGGACGCAGGCCCTGCTGGGCCGCCGGCGTGACGAAGACATGATCCGTCGCCCAGGCCGCCGCGTTGCGAGGCGGCTCCGGAGCTCTGGCCAGGCACACGGGCGACGAGAAGACGCGCCCATCCGTCGCGTGTGCGGTAACGGTAATCGTCTCCACGCAAGTCAGCGTGCCGCCCCAGAGCCATTCCTGATGGAGTTCCTTGCCCACGGCGACCTCCACCTTCTGGATGAGCGGCAGCTTGGCCCAACTGTAGCCGTCGTAACTGCTGCGGATATCCACCGGGACGAACGGCTTCTCGAACTGCCCCAACGCGGCCAGCAGGTGGACATTGGCCTCGTCGGTCTCGTGGCCCTCCGGGTAATCCGGGTCCAAGCGGTAGCACTCGGCCAGCGGAAAGCCTTCAGGCATGACTACTTCAACCGGCTCAGGGGATTCGCTGCCGCTCAGCAGACCGACCGAGAACGTCGGCTTGGCCTCCGGCGATTCGATGCCGAGCTCGCGGGCCCGCAGATACTCTTTGTAGGGCAGCCGATGGTGGCCACGACGCTGGAGGTATCGAAAGGCCTCCAGCTCCAACGCCTGTTTGAGGAGCTCGAACGCCTCGTTCTCGACGAGTCGCGTCCGGGCGGGGAGCATCAGGCGGATGCCGGTGGGCTCGCCGGTCAGGTCGATCAGGTAGGACAGGTGGTGCTCGCTCACCGGATGGTAGTCGAAGCTGGTGGTCTGGCCATGGAAATTGATCAGGACGTTGTCGCTGTAGGCATGACCGCGGCGCGCGACGCGATGCCATTCGCCCCAATCGTCGGACTCGCGGATCTCGACGTGGCAGCCGAGTTCGGGGTGGTCCACGAACTGCTCCGCGACGAGCCGTTCGTGCGGGCAGGGCTCGCCCTCGAGCGTCACCCGCATACCGTAAAAGACGGCGTGCGCGGCGGCATCAGTATTACGAGCCGTTGAACGCTTCCTGGAAACCGCCGAAGTCCATCATGTCAACGTCGAGATCGTTGTCAAAATCGAACGAGTTGAGGCACCCCTGGGTAGGCGGCGCCTCCCCGGGTCCGGACGCATGGAGGCAGCTCTCAAAAATACGGTAGTCATCCAGATCGGTATCCTCGTCGAAATCAAAATCTCCCGGCTCGGAGTACACGGCCTGGGCTCCGTTGGTGCCGGAGATGAGCACCGTCAGGACCGGATCGCCGGGGAGCTGCTTTTCGTAGTCCATCCGCCAGGCGATAAACGCACGCCCCTGGAAACCCGTACTCGCCGTCAAGGTCACTAGAGAGCCCGAAGCATGCGCGCGGGCAAAGCCCGGGCTGGTGAAGCCTCCCTCGTCCTCACGAGGATCGGGTGGATCCACGTCAAACCAGGCGCCCGGCGCGGTTGAGCTCACAAACAAGCTGGACGGCGGGGAATTGCCCGGGAGAAGCACTACGCAGTCAGTGGCCGCGAACTCGCTGCCGTTCGAAGAGATTCCCGAGAACACCAACTCAAGCTCCGTGTGGCCTGGCAGGTCACCAAGCTGGAGAGCCTCCACCAATTCGTCCGTCCCGAAGTGCATGAGCCAATCCACGAGTCCATCGCCGCCCAGATCGTTGCAGTCACAGGGCTCCCCAGTGAACGGTGTGGCCACGTCTTCCCACACGCTATGGGGGCCGGGCGGGCCTTCGTGCGGCGCCACGCTGCCGCCCACTCCATCGGCGCGGGAAAGCCGCAGGCTGGCCCGGTCGACCTGCGTCAAGTCGAGCGCCGGACCTGCAACCAGAGCGACGGGCAGGACTCCATGGCTGTTGCGGTTCAGCGGGTTCGGGCAAGTCCCCGGGTGGATATCGATCTTCGCCAAGTCGTCGATGCAGCCGTCGTGATTGGCATCAAAGCCGGTGGCATTCTCCTCTGGGCAGAGATCGCACGCATCACCCACGCCGTCGCCCTCGCCGTCCTCTTGTCCCGGGTTGGGCAATAGAGGACAATTGTCGCACGCATCGCCTACCCCATCACCGTCCTGGTCGCACTGCTCGCCGACCTGCTCTCCGGGATCGCTCGTATCGTCGTCGCCGTTGCAGTCAGTGGGCACCGTGTGCGCCGGATTGATGGTCAGCGGGCAGTTGTCGGGCGCCTCGGGCACCCCGTCGCCGTCGGCGTCTGGATCGCAGGCATCGCCGGCCGCATCGTTGTCCTGGTTCGCCTGGTCCGGGTTGACAACATCAGGACAATTATCACAGCCGTCAGGGACGCCGTCGCCATCGCCGACGTCGAGATGGTCATCGTATCCCGGGCAGACATCGCACACGTCTCCGACACCGTCATTGTCGTCGTCGGCCTGCCCGGGATTGGGATTGAACGGGCAGTTATCGATTTGGTTGTTCCAACCGTCGCCGTCGGCGTCGGGGTCGCAGGCATCACCCTGCCCATCGGCGTCGACATCCGCCTGGTTTGCGTTGTAGTCGTTCGGGCAATTGTCACAATCATAGGGGACCCCGTCGCCGTCGCCGTTCACGTCGTCGTCGTATCCCGGGCAGACGTCACACACGTTTCCCACGCCATCGAAGTCGTAGTCCGCCTGACTGGGGTTGTAGATGCTGGGGCAATTGTCGATGGCGTCAGGTATCCCGTCCCCGTCGAGGTCGGTGTCGCACGCGTCGCCTACGCCGTCGCTGTCGCGATCCGCCTGACCTGGATTGTAGATGTCGGGACAATTGTCGCAGCCGAGGGGAACCCCATCACCGTCGCCGTCGACGTGATCGTTGAATCCGCCGCAAATGTCGCACACGTCGCCCACGGCGTCGCCGTCTGAGTCCTCCTGCAAGGGGTTGTGGTGCCACGGGCAGTTATCGATGTGGTTCAGGATGCCATCGCCGTCCGTGTCATCCTCGCAGGCGTCGCCGACACCGTCGTGGTCGCGGTCGGCCTGGCCCGGATTGTACACGTACGGACAGTTGTCGCACCCGTTCGTCGAGGTGTCCATGCCCGGCACACCATCGCCGTCCGGGTCGGCGTAGTCATCGAAACCGGGGCAGACGTCACAAGCGTCGCCCTTGCCATCGTAGTCGCCATCCTGCTGGCCCGCATTGAAAACCCACGGGCAGTTGTCCAGGCCGTTGGCGACCCCATCGCCGTCGAAGTCGCCGTCGCAGGCATCGCCGGTACCGTCGTGGTCCTGATCCGCCTGGGTCGGGTTGTAGTCGTTCGGGCAGTTGTCGCAGCCGTTCGGCGGGGCACCCGCTCCTGGCACCCCGTCGCCATCGGGATCGACAGAGTTGTCGAAGCCGGGGCACAAATCGCACGCGTCCCCGACGCCATCGGCGTCGGCGTCGGCCTGGCTTGGATTGGGGACCCGCGGGCAGTTATCGTCGCAGTCGGTGCCAGCGCCGCCTGAACAGGGATGGTCGCCGGCTATACCGTTGGTGTCTCCGTCTTCGAGGATGCCATCACCGTCGACGTCCTCGTCGCAAGCATCGCCTATCCCGTCTCCGTCAAGGTTGGCTTGACTCGGATTGTACTCTTCCGGGCAGTTGTCGCAGCCGTCCGGGACGCCGTCGGAATCGTTGTCCGCGTCGGTACCATCGGGACAAATGTCGCAGGCGTCACCATTGCCGTCGTCGTCAGAGTCCTCTTGATTCAGGCTGCACAGGCCGTTCATGCTCCCAGGGGCCGTGTCGCAATCTGCATCAGCGAGACACGTTCCGTCACGGCCAGCCACGCATGTTCCCAGGGCCGGACCGTTGGGGACCCAGCGGCAATTGTCGATCGTGTCCTCGACGCCGTCACCGTCGGAATCCTCATCACAGGCGTCCCCGAGGCCGTCGTCGTCCTGATCGGCCTGGTTGGGGTTGTAGACCTCGAGGCAATTGTCGCAGCCGTCGGGGATACCATCGGAGTCGCCGTCGAGTCCGTTGTGGCCATGGGGGCAGGCATCGCATACATCGCCCACAGCGTCGGCGTCCCAGTCCTCCTGATTCAGGCTACATAGGCCGTCCATGCTCCCGGGGGTCGTGTCGCAGTCCTCGTTGACGACACACGCCCCGCTCTTTCCGGCCATGCAGGTTCCGATGTTCGGGCCGTTGGGTATCAACGGGCAGTTGTCCACTCCGTTCAGCGTGCCGTCTCCATCGATATCATCGTCGCACGCATCACCGAAGGCGTCCTCGTCCAGGTTCGCTTGACCGGGGTTGTCGACGGTGGGGCAGTTGTCGCAGCCGTCGGGCAGGCCGTCGGAGTCGCTGTGCTCGTTGTCGTCCTGGCCGGGGCAGATGTCGCAGGCATCGCCTGCTCCATCCTCGTCCGTATCCTGTTGGGCGGGGTTGTAGACGCCGGGGCAGTTATCCTCGGTGTCCGTCACGCCGTCGCCGTCGGCGTCGTCCTCGCAGGCGTCGCCGACGCCGTCCTGATCGAAGTCGCCCTGGCCGGGGTTGTGGACGTTCGGACAGTTGTCGCAGCCGTCCGGGACGCCGTCATCGTCCGTATCGATGTCATCGTCAAAGCCGGGGCAAATATCGCACCCATTCCCGTGCCCGTCGCAGTCCGAGTCGGGCTGCCATAGATACCCTGGATCGGGAGCGCAGGAGGGCGGCGGCCCGGTCGACACGACCATGGGATTCGGGGCCCTGGGGCAGTTATCGCCTTCGTCGGGAACCTCGTCGTTGTCGTCATCGGCATCGCAATCATCAATGACCCCATCGCCGTCCGTATCCGGCTCGCATTCGTCCGGCACCCAGTCGCCGTCGCAGTCCTCGCTCGGGCCGCCGGTGATGTCGCACGCATCGAGCACGCCGTTCGAGTTGCAGTCATCACCGATGCCGCCGGTGAGCTCGCACTCTTCACAGCTATCCGTGAGCTCGTTGCAGAACTCGCCGGAGGTGCACGGGTTGCCACCGTGAATGCAATCGGCCGCCGGATCACATCTTTCCGTCCCGTTGCAGAACAACCCGTCATCCGGGCAGTTCGCATCGTTGGGCGCAAACACGCAGGTCCCGCTGACGCAGGTATCGTCCGTGCACGCTACGCCGTCGTCACAATCCGCGTCACCTAGGCATTCGTGGTTGTCGATCACAAATGTTCCCGAGGCGCCGCATCCG
This sequence comes from Planctomycetota bacterium, assembly GCA_043803085.1. GTDB lineage: Bacteria > Planctomycetota > Phycisphaerae > UBA1845 > UBA1845 > JAAEQG01. The sequence continues at coordinate 2,309 of JAZDKM010000001.1, read as the reverse complement.
ACCTCTCGCCCGCCTGAGTCCAGGGCCAACCGGAACCCCAGCGTGGCAGCCCGGCGCCTGCGCGCGTGGGTGGTGGCGCGGCCCGCACACCGGCAGCGGAAGGCGAGGCTGCGCCAACCGCCGCCGCGCAGAACACGGGAGCTTCCCGACGTCGGACCGTGCGGGTTGTCGTACGGGCTGCTGCTGTAGTACGTCGAGCTGTACCAGTCATTGCACCACTCCCACACGTTGCCCGCCGTGTCGTAGAGGCCGTACGCGTTCGCCCCGTTCGCTGTCTGATAGCTCGTCGGCGTGCCGGGCCATCCCCAATCCTCCTTGTACTGGAGTGCCCCCGTGAAGAAGCCCACAGGGTTTGTATAGGGGTAAGGTGACACACCCCATAGCGGGTGATAGTCCCGCGTCGGACTCGTGTCGTACGCGTAACCGGACGAACTGCAGTAGCTCGCCCGAGTGTGCTGGATCGTGTCCTGGTCCGACCATGGGAATCTATGCCCCGGCGTACCACCCCGCGCCGCCTTCTCCCACTCCGCCTCGGTGGGCAGCCGGTATCCGCTTCCGAAGTTGCAAGTCCAGGTGGACAGGTCGTAGCACAGCGGCTTGCCCTCCATCTCGCTGCGCCAGTTTGCGTAGGCGACCACGCCGAACCAACTCACTTCTACCATCGGGTGGTTTTCTTTGCCTGCCACCACGCCGAACGTGCTCCCGTTCCAGGTGATTCGGCTGTTCGACGAGCTGGTCGTCGTGTCGCAGTACCCGTACCTGGTTTCGCCGTACTTGTAGACCGCGCCGCCGGAGACCATGATCAGCCCTTCTTGGGCCCGGGCCCAGTTCAGGCCGGCGGCATATTGCTGGTTAGTCGTCTCGTGCGTGTCCATGAAGAAGGCGTCTACGTAGACCGCGTGCACGGGTCGTTCCTTGGGGTCGCCTTCGGTGAAGGCGTCGCCCATCTGAAACTCGCCGGCGGGGATGAGTACCATGCCAGGCGGAATGGGCGTGTGCCCATCATCCGCGCACACCCGCACGCTGTACTGGCTGCCGGACGCGCCGGGCAGGTCTACGGCGCAGTCCCAGAGGATGTGCCGATTCACCCCCGGCGTGATACCGCTACCGAGGTGACCGGTCACTGCCGTGATCGGCACCGTCCACGTCGCGCCGCCATCGTTGCTGGCGAGCACCGTGACCGTGCAGGCGTCGCCGTCGGCGTCCGCCAAGTCGTAGTAGATGTCCACGATCTTGGACTCGTCGGTCCGCTGGCTGGCGGTAACGTTGCTGACCGCCGGGGCTGAATTGGCCAAAACTACCGACGGCCCAGCCATCGTCAGCAGGATCCCCGCAAGTGGAGCCCAATGGTACTTGTGCGACATAGCGATTCCTCCTCAGAAAGGCTGGGCGGGCTCGACCGGCGCCGATTCCGACCGCAACGCCAGTGTAGCGGCTCAACCGCCATGGTCCAAGGGAAAAAGCCAGATCGAACCAAGCACGGGGGCCGCCCTACCCCTACCGTATTGGGGAAGCCCCTACGTCGGTAGGGACCTCGGACGTGCAGCGGGACGATTCTTCGGATGGGACCGGCCGGGTAACCCTCTTCCGACTTCCGGGTCTACGCCGCACGCCGTGCCGCGTTTGGGGGGCTTCGGAAGACAAGCAGAACACCCACAGGCTCAGGCGGCCGGCCGGGGTCGGGGTACGAGGACGGTCTCTTCCGGCCCGACGTAGCGACAGGTGGGCATGACGGCTTTGAACGGATGGCGACGCTGGTGCCGACTCCGGGCGAGTTCCCGCTTGAGCCGCGCGTCGGAACAGAACAAGTAGCGAACGTCTTCAGGTTGGAGTTGAGTCAGGGTCAAGATCACGGTCTTTCTCCGGGCCTCCCCGGCCCAGGCCGGGAAGGCGAGTGTGCACGGTTCAGGGTTTACAAAGCGACGACGGGATCACTCCGAGTGCGTTGCACCCGGATCAGGCCGATCGTTCGACGATCGAGGCTCTCCAATCTGGACGGTCGTATCCAGCGTCAGGGGCGGTCTCTGCGGTGCGTCGCCAGGCCCGAGCAGATGCGGCTCCGCGGCATCGAGGATCTCGGTGACCTCCGGTTCGCTGTTGGAGGCCGACTTCCAAATCAAATACGCCACGACCAGCGGCACAGCCACACCCACCCCAATGGCCAACAACCGGAAGCACCCGGACCACAACGTGGCGGATACCACGCTGGAGTCCGCCTCGCGGGCGAGTAACACCGCCTCATGGGCGGTGTGGGCCAGTTCGGCGGAGGGGCGGTTGAATTGGCCGATCAGCCAGAGCATGACCAGCAC